>PLPU01000076.1:0-4704 GCA_003159975.1 Acidobacteriaceae bacterium | reverse complement strand
AAGAGAATTGGTCGCGGAAGCTGAGAGAAGCGCCACGAGCGCAAGCATCGCTCCCAACCCCGCCATGTACTTGATTGAAAACAGGAGGATCGCACGCCATTGGGTCGCAATCCCGCGCAGCGCCGCCCTCAGATCCGGCCGCTGTTCCTCAACGATCATCCCGACCATCTTTGCTGTAACCGCCAAGGCCAGCACAAACGCAACCACTTCAACAGCGTCTTTGACGAGACTCAGCGGAATCGAATAGATCACCGCTCGGTGCTGGAAGTCGCCCGCGTTATACGTAACAACATCGCCGCCCAGCACAGAATGATGATGCTCAGTGCTCAACCAGAGATAAATCCCGCGAATCCACATCTTCTGGAGCCGTCCGAGGATCAACGTGAGCACCGCCGCACAGGTGCACGGGACCCAGAGGATCAATTCGCTTCGAAGCAACTCAAAGCTCTTCCGGCAAAGTTCCTTCATAAGCAGCCCATTCTACGCCGGGTGCCCCTGGTCCCTCGCACTTGGGGACCAGGGCTAGCGACACCCCCCGCCGGTCATCTCCCCAGCCTCAGGAATTCCTAGCCACCTGCGCCCTGGGCTTTCGCATTCCCACCATTTTCGAGTTGCTTCCGCCGCTCCAAGCGCCTACATTTCTTTCTATGCAACCCAGCGACCGCCGCACCTTCCTCCGCCAGGCAGCCACTCTCGCCGGTGCCTTCTCCGCCAGCAGCCTCTTCAACCAGGCCCACGCCGCCGACTTCAACGCCGCCTCGCGCGCCATCGCCCATCTGGGCCCCGCCGACGTCGCCCAGAATGAAGACTTCTGGAGCCTCATCCAGCGCTCCTACTCGGTCAACCCCGACATCATCAATCTCAACAACGGCGGCGTCTCGCCCGCGCCCATCGTTGTGCAGCAGGCCGTCGAGCGCTACAACCAGCTCTCCAACGAAGGCCCGTCGTATTACATGTGGCAGATCCTCGACCAGGGCCGCGAACCCCTGCGCCAGAAGCTCGCCCACCTGGCCGGCGTCAAGCCGGACGAAATCGCAGTCGACCGCAACTCGACCGAAGCGCTCAACACCGTCATCTTCGGCCTGCCGCTCAAGGCCGGCGACGAAGTCATCGGCACCAGGCAGGACTACCCGCACATGATCCAGGCCTACCGCCAGCGCGTCGAGCGCGACGGCATCGTCTACAAACAGATCAGCTTCGACTTCCCCATTGAAGACGACGAGGCCATCGTCAAAGCCTACGAGCAGGCCATCACTCCGCGCACGCGCCTCATCCACGTCACGCACATGATCAACTGGGTCGGCCAGATCATGCCCGTCGCCAAGATCGCCGACATGGCCCATGCCCACAACATTGAAGTCATCGCCGACGGCGCGCATTCCTTCGGCCTGCTCGACTTCAAGATTCCCGATCTGCACTGCGACTACTTCGGCACCAGCCTGCACAAGTTTCTATCGGCGCCCATAGGCACGGGCATGATGTGGGTCAAAGCCGAAAAGGTCGAAAAGATCTGGCCGCTGGTCTGCAACGGCACGCCGCACTCAAGCGACATCCGCAAATTTGAAGACCTGGGCACGCGCAGCTTCCCCATCGAGCAGGGCATCGGTGAAGCCATCAATTTTCACGAGGGCATCGGCAGCGCGCGCAAGCAGCAGCGCATCCACTACCTCAAGAATTACTGGGCCAGCCGCGTGCAAACCGTCGCCAAAGTCAAACTGCACACCTCGCTCGATCCGCGCTACTCCTGCGCCATCTGCGGTGTCAGCATCGACGGCATGACACCCGGCCAGCTAGCCTCCGCGCTCTTCGACCAGTACAAGATTCACACCGTCGGCATCGTGTGGGAGAACATCAGTTGCGTCCGCGTAACTCCGCATGTCTACACCACCATTGGCGACCTCGACAAAATGGCAGACGCCGTAACCACCCTCGCCGCCAAAGCCTAGCGAGTGGGAAAAATGGAAGAGTCGCAATGACGAAATCAGCGCGGAGGAAAGGACTCCCCGTCGCGATAATGGCGCTCGTTGCTTTGGCTTTCATCTGGCTCTCGTTTGTTCTATGGTTCATCAGCGCCTCTGACTTCAGCGACAGCGTATTCTGTGGAACCTACAAACTCGTTCAGGACAACGAAAGATCGATCCTGACCCTCAAGCCAGACCACACGTACCAGCAGGAGTTGAGCGGTTCTGGCAGGATCCAACATGCGTCAGGAACCTGGCGCAAGCTTGGAGAGGGCGGCGTTGTGTTTTCGAAAGAGTTTCTTGTGCTCACCGGCCAGGAACCCGGCGCCGACGGTACGTCTTATGGGGAGATCCACAAAACTCTCGGACTGGTCCCGTCAAGTCTGGTTCTGAAAGATTACGACGTGGAATGGTACGGCAAGGGCACCAATTCCGAGGATCAATCCCTGTATGGGTCCTACGCAGGCGATGAGGAGGGAGTCCCCGCGACCTTGATTATCAGGGCAGATCAGACGTTTGAACAATCCGTCAGCCATGGTGGTATTGCTAAACATGCCCAGGGAACCTGGTGGCTCAGTCAGAATGGGGACGCCGTCTTCTCAAAAGCCTTTATAAAATCAACCGGAGAATCGCTAAGAGACGACGAAACGGCCGCAACCTGGGGCACGAAGGGCGTCAGTCTGCAGATCGAGGTCAATGCGCATTCAAAGTCCGGCCAACCTGTGTTCCGGAAAAGACTCCTGCCTTGGTAGCGTCCGCACTCCATCCCGCCCCTGCCGCGCTGTGGAGAATGCATGATCCGTGCCCCAAAAATAATCAGCAGCCATTTTGCCGAAAATTTCACTCGTTAGGCGCACAATGGGTTTATAGCGTCCTCCAGAAGCAGTTCGCCCCTGCGAGCCTTCCGCGAGCGTCCATCCGCGTCGCCGTTAAGTCCTTTGCTGTCTATTATCTGCAAAGAACTCCATTGCAATCAACCGCTTACAGCGCAGCCCATGCCCTATCCCATTGAAAAACAAGGTACTTCCTTGCAGAGACGGGGGGGGGAGGGGGAGTATCACCATGGTTAACCTATACGGCCACATCGTGCCCAACGGAGCCAAGTGCCGGGTGCCCCTGGTCCCTCGCACTTGGGGACCAGGGAGACAACAAACCCCGTGCGAGCCTCCCGCGAGCGTCTGCCCCACCGCAAGTGGCCACAGGTGGCCGCGGGTGTCCGTCCCGGAGGGACAGGATGACAATAGCCACGGGTGAAACCCGTGGAAAGCAGCCCAGCGGCAGCCTAGCGTCCTGGAGGGACGCTGTGAATTTACCCTGACGCACCACCGGGATCTCCAGCAAAAGGTCTTTGTAACGAGCTGCAAAACCCCGCGAGCGGATAGCGAGCAGTTGGCCGGGTGCCCCTGGTCCCTCGCACGTGGGGACTAGGGAGACAACAAACCCCGTGCGAGCCTCCCGCGAGCGTCTGCCCCACCGCAGGTGGTCAGCCAAACTCCTGCGACCGCGCCCAGGCCACCGCCCACGGCCACCGCAGATCCTTGCACACCAGAATCACCGGGTGATAAACCGCCTCCTCATTCCGTACCCCGTAAGGGATAACGACGTTTGCCGCAACCCTGCACGTTTCAAAGTTCTTGAGCTGGTCGTCCAGCTCCCCGCCCACCACAATCACCGTCTCCGGCTCATAAGGCCCATAACCCCGCATGTGAAAGGTGTTGGTGCTGCTGATCGGCGTCGGCAGGTTGTACTGCGGCCCATACAGCGCCAGCGCACCGGCCTCGCCATAGTTGTTGGCCAGCACCGCAAGCCGGCTCCGCTCCTCCGGTGAAAGCGTGTCCCGCACCGCGGCCACCTGTGCCACAAACTCCGGCCACCCAACCTCATCGGCCATATCGGAATTGTGCTTCATCTGCCAGTTCCATCCCGGCGACCCAGGTTGCCAGATCGGCAGAAAGGCCCACACCACCGCCGCCGTGTCCACCAGCATTGCTGTAATCACAATGCCCCGCACCGTGACGCGAAGAATCGTCGCACATCCGGCAATCCCGCGCTCCAGTGCCACCGCCCCGGCAGCATACAGCACCGGATACGCCGGCAACAGGTAATAGCCGCGCCCCCGCGCAATTGCAAACAACACAAACGGCCCAATGTAAAAAATGGCCAGAAATCCATACCGTGCACTGCGCAGCAGAGAAATCAGCCCTGTAACCGCCAGCGGAAACGCAAGCATCGTGAACTTGATCTGGTCCGTGAAATAGCCATCCGCGCGCCCGTGCCGAACATCGCGCGCATGTATAAAACTCTCCATCTGCAGCGTGATGAAATGGTGGCTTGCCAGCCAGATCAGATTCGGCGCGGCGATGATCGTCGCGGTCAATGCTCCATACCAGAACCATCGCGTGCGCAAATGCCGCCGCTGCGACGGCAGAATCAACAGCCCCGCAAGCAGGCTCGCCACCGGAAACGCGATCGAGTACTTCGAAAGCACCCCAATGCCGATCCCAACCCCAACGCCAATCCAGTTCCGCTCATCGCCCGTCCGCAGCAGCCGCGCCATAAACAACAGGATCAGCACCCACGCCAGCAGATCGAAGGTGTTGTACTGCAACACCGAACTGAAGGCCAGCCCAATCGGAAACGCCGCAAACAGCGCAATGATCTGCGCCGCCCTGCGTCCGCCCAGTTCCCGCGCAATCAACCCCACAATAACCAGCGAAACAGCGTTGAAAATCGCCGCCGGAAG
>PLPU01000331.1:0-18495 GCA_003159975.1 Acidobacteriaceae bacterium | reverse complement strand
CTCTCCCCCCTATCCCGATTTCGCTCCTGCGCCTCCCGCCAGGCAGAATCTCCGCTCGTCGCCGGTAACATCTCACCAATCTGCCCGTCTATCCCGTATCGGATTTCGGAATTGAGGTCCTATGAAACGAGAGCATCTGCGCCTCTCGCCAGGTTCATTCGCCGATCGCGCGCCAACCGTAGGCGACCTTCCCTTCCACCACTTCCTTCAAGCCAGCGTTGAAGAGAAGACCAATCCCTGGGCCATCGGCACTGCAACCCTGGCCAATGGCGCCCTCCTCGCGATCCTGCTCTGCATGGGATTGGGTTCGACGATCAACCATCTTCCCAAACCGCCTCTCGGCGACAGTATCCAACTCAAGGACTTCACCCTGTTTGCACCCCCTTCGGCACAATCTGCCGGAGGCGGAGGCGGTGGCGGCTCCAATTCGCTCACCGGCCCCAATGTCGGCAGAACGCCTCGACAGGACATGATGCCCATCGTTCCCCCGCAGCCTCAGGCACTCCTCAACCCAAGGCTCCCCATCGATCCCGCCATCGCTGTCCCCATTGAGATCAAGCTGCCTGACAACCAGTCGCTTCCCAATATCGGCGTACTCAAGTCGCCCAACGTCAGCCTGCTCTCCAACGGCCAGGGCACGCACGCCGGCATCGGCACCGGTTCCAACGGCGGCGATGGCCCGGACAATGGCGCGGGATATGGCCCCGCAACCGAACGGGGCTTCGGCAACTCAGTTTATAGACCGGGAGTTGGCGGTGTTTCCAACCCCGTTCCCATCGTGACTCCGGAGGCGGAGTTCTCCGACGAGGCGCGCCGAAACAAGTATCAGGGCGTCTGCATGATCTCGATCGTCGTGGATGCGCGCGGCTACCCGCAAAATCCCCGCGTGATTCAATCCCTGGGCATGGGCCTGGATGAAAAGGCGCTTGAAGCCGTCCAGAAGTATCGCTTCAAACCGGCAATGAAAGACGGCAAGCCGGTCGCCTCCATCATCAGCGTCGCTGTGAATTTTCGATTGTTCTAGCTTGAGATCTTTGCGAAAAAACAATCAGCCAGGCGCCCAGGTCCCGCGTTGGGACCTGGACCAATGCCGCGCGGCTCGCGCAGCCTCATGATGAAGGCGGCAGAAGCAGCGGCATTGGACGATAGATATATAACCCGGTGACGATCCCGCCAAGGCTTCCGTTGAGCACACCGACCAACCCGGACATGGCAGGATTGCCCTTAAAAAATGCCTTCTCCGACTTGACCCAGATGCCGAGAGTCATCTGAGCCCCCGTGGCCAGGTGGGCGAAGTATGAGTTGGGATCGCCTTCAACCGAAATGTCGATAATCGAAAGGAGTCCTTCAACAGCGGCGGTGATGCCGAGTGCCTGGACGGAGCGTTCCTTGAGAGCGGCGATCAGCCCTCCACTTCCGGGAGGAGCAGCAGCTGCCGACACGGGCCGGATGCTCGCCGACCGTCCGTTCATCTTGTACGCTATCAGCGCCAGCACCACGCCGACGCCGCTACCAATCCCGACAGTAAGCCACCGCTTTTCGTCTACCAGGTTCGCAACCATGGAACCAATCGTGCATGCATAGCCCATCATGCCGAGACCGTCGCTCCACGCTCCCTCGGTAGTGAATGCGGTGACGCCCATGCTGAAGGCGCCCACCAGCGCTCCCGCGCCCTGAAACGAAGCAGACACGATTTCAGCTGGGGTCTGGTGTGGAGGATCGGGAAACCCGCCGCCTTCTCCAGCAGCGGCTTCGGCGCCTCGGCGGGGCCGCAGATACGCCGCATTTTCGAAATGCGGGCCGCCTGCCGCATAAGCACCCGGCCGACGCGACTCGGCCGTGTTCTTCGGAGACTCATATGCCTCCGCCGACATCGGTATCGCCGCCAGCAGGCACGCCATGTCCAACGGTGTGGGATTGTTCCCCGTCAGGCCCTTGTAGAATCCGCGGAAGAATGCTGGTACAGGAATCGAGCCGTCGAAAAGATTCAGCATCATCTCCGCGTTATCCCAGAAGATCTGCAGCAATTGCGCCAACGCATCGATGATGATCTCAAACATCTTGAACAGCCGGGCCAGCAGGTTTTGCAAAAGCTCAATCAGGGGATCGAGCGCTTGCGCAGTTATAATCTTCCCCTCGGCGAACTCCTTCTGAAAAAAATTCACCAGATCTGTCAACACCCCGAAAAAGTTGTCGGACGCCTTGGTCAACGCCTGGCCGAATGTCGCAAAGGCCGCATCAAGAATCGGCAGCCCGTCGAACTGGTCCAGGCCCCCTTTGCCCCGCGGCAATGCCGACATCACTTTGTCCATGAGCCATGTGGCTTGCGGAAACACTGAAAAATCGTTGATAAAGCTGAACGAGGAGGACACGGATTCTCCCTCCCCGGGCGCATTCTTCCAGGCGTCTTCGGCCGCCGGCGTATGCATTAGCGTGTTCAGCGCGGCAAAAGCTTCGCGTCTCATCGTCGCAAGCTCACTCTTGAACTTAATCGCGCCATTCACCGGCTTGCCCATGGTATTCAGGGCGGGACGCAGGTTCTTCCGGATGTAATCGTGCAGGAAGTCGCGCCGCTCCTTGATCGCCTTCCAGTCAAACAGGAAGCCGAGCTGCTCCAGCAGCCATCCAACCGCCATGCCCAGCGCCATCCCCGCGTACTCCAGCACAAAGTCGATGGCGTCCATGATCATGTCGATGGTGTCCATGACCGCGTTGAAGACCCAGTTAAGGCCGTCGATTACCAGGTGAAGGGTGAAGTTGACTCCATCGACAATGGCTTCGCCTAACTGGCATGCGCCGTCCCACACGGCCTGCGCGGCGTCGCCAATCGCATCAAAAGTGTCGGTGATAAAGTCGAACATACCGAAATGTCCTGTGCCTAAACTGGCAAACCCATCGCCCTCGTACGCGGGGTGCATGCTTCTCAGCTCAGCGGCGCGCGCACGCGCAACCTCGTGCGAGACCAGTTCCAGATGAGGCACGCCATCCTTGCGGAAGATGCGAAACGACGGGCCGCCGTTCTTCGCCACCACCGGATGCAGCACCGAAAGATCCTGCGATAAGGGAAGCCATCCCCACGGGATTCTGGAATCAACCTGGATCGGCTTGCTGGTGGTTTTTGACAGTGCAGTGGATGGAGAAAAACTGGTCAGCGTTTCTCGAATCGACTTGGCGGCCTGTTCGGCTTTTTCGGGATCGGTAATTCCCGCCTTCGCGTTTGCCGCGTCCAGCTCGCTTGCTATCTCCGCGGCCGAGCAGCCATCGGTCTCCTGTTCGGTGCAATGACGCGGATCGCGGGCCTTTAGCAATTGGTCGCTGGTTACGGTTGACATGAATCCGTCGATGCGATGATTCAGGTCCAGCACCAGCCGGTCGGCGAACTGGTCTGACGTGATTGCCAGTTGCGGGAATGTGGTTCGATCTTCAAGCAGCACCGTAACCCACAGCGTGCCGGTCGCGTCGCTTTTGGCCTGCCAGGGGCGATGCATCCCCAGCGTGCCATGGCGTCCGCGAATTACTGCTGTGCTTGCCACCGTTGCCGACAGTCCGAATTCGCCCGTGCTTACCGCAACTCCATCTCTCTTCAGCGTAATGCCTACTCGGTATCCCGCCGACTCCAGCAATTCGCCATCGCCGGTTTCAGTGCGCACATGAACGCTGTCCCAGTCACCACCCTCGTCGCGTACCCAGTACTCAAATCCGGTCCTGGGGCGCTGGATGAAGAGCGTGGGAGACTGCGCTGCAGCCATCACTACATTGCGCACACCTTTATCCGCCGGCGTCAGCTTGTCCCACCCCTTCTTCAGCCGTGTTGTGGTCCACAACTCCATCAGCGGTTCCGTGAGACCGCCGCTCGGCTTCCCGTACGGATCTTTCACGGTGATAAAAACCTCCGGTTGCCGCAACAAGGGATTGAACTGGCACATGATGTCATACCGCATGTTCGCTGGATAATTCGGCATTTGGAAATCTTCCAGCTCGACTGTCGCCAGCTCCTGGTGCACAATCCCACTTTGCGGATTGTGGTAGACCTGAATGGTGCGGATTGCGGGCAGGTCAAAGAAGAAAACCTGTGCGAGGCCGGAGGAGTCCTGGAACGCGGTAACAAGGCCATTGTCAGAGTGACCCAGCACGATAGGCGGCCCGCTCACCACACGGGATACATTCCCATCAAGCTTCAGCCGAAGATAGGTAACCTTGCCGCCCGTTTCCAGCGCCACGCAGGAATACTCACCGGCGGGGTCCCCGGAAAGAGGAATGATTTTGACAAATCCCAGCCCCTCGCCGGTGAACAAGTTCTGCCAGTCGAGGGGGTAATAGGCAAGCGTATCCACGTCGCGCAGGCCGAGACCATTTTTGCAATCCGGCCAGCGGCCTGAATTCCGCATGTAGCAGTTTTCCATGATCCAGTTTTCGAAGATGTACTTCGTCCCTGCCGGCAGCGGCCCTTGCACCAGCGGAGGATTGGGATGCAGGAAGAAGCCTTTGAACTCCCCAATCGAGCCGTCATCGCCCAACGGTGCGGAGTAGACGGCAGCATCGCGATAAACCATCAGCCTGTCCGGCTTCGATTTGCCTTCCGGCAGCAGAACGGGATCAAGATAGTGATAATCGGTATACGAAATAATGAAAGCATTCGGGGGATTGTAGTTCTGTGCCCAGTTAGGGTCCTGGATCGGCAGCGGCTTGCTTTCGTAGGTCCATCCGGTCAGGGTGTCCTGGTCGGGAAACTTCTCCGGGTCAGGATCGGCATAAACGCGCTCAACAATCTCCGGGTCTACCTGGTTCCAGTGTCCCTGAAAGCTGTAGATTTGCGCGGTGCCGTTGCGTGAGACGTACGGCACTTCGATCTTCATTACGGAACCCATCCATGGCGTTCCCGCCGTGTAGTCCTCCATGAACTCGCCGCTGATGCTCACCGTCAACGGGCCGTCGTCGGCTTTGCCGTTTTGCCCCCCAAGCGCCGCAGCCAGCAGTCTCTTTACTTCACCCAGCGCCGGGTCGCTCGTGCCGCCAACATTGATTCCCGTTGACCGCAGCGCCGTTGCCGCCGCAACTCCGCCGCCCATGCCGAAAAACTCCCGCCTGTCCATAGCTCCGCTCCTCGGACGTCTGTTTAGGCGCACAAGTATCCCGAAGGGGCCCGCACGCAATGCATGGTTTGCAGTTTCGTCGTTCCACTGCTGTAGAGTTTCTGTGGCAATCCAGAATTCGCGGCTTGAAGATGGGAGGGGGAAATCTCCGCGAACTTCGATGGAAAGGAGTGTAGCCAACAATGAAGAGAATTTCAATGATTGCTTTGCCGATTAATTCTTAGTGTTGGCGCACAATCGATCCATGGAGCAGCTCAACACACCAATCCGGCAGGATGCGGTCAGCGATACGCCGGGTCCCGACAACGGTTTGCCCCGGACCATCACCGAATTAGGGCTGAATCGGGCACTTTTCCGTCCATTTTGCCGGGTGCCCCAGGTCTGGATTCTCAGACCTGGGATTCCGCCCATCTTGACAGCCCCGCATCGCAGGGTCCGTCCCGGAGGACTAGGTGAGAACAGCCACGGGTGCAACCCGTGGAACGCCCCCAAACACCCGCCGCCGTCCTGCAAGGGACGGCGTGATGAATCCCCAAAATAGTTCCCGCCGTTTTGCCGATAATTAACTCCATTTGGCGCACAATCGTTTCATAGGGCTCTCCAGGCAGTTCGCCAGAGCGAGCCTCCCGCGAGCGTCCGCCGCACAGGTGCCCGTAAGTCCTTTATTGTCTTATACCTGCAAATAACTCCTTTGTTTGCCACAGATACAGCGAAGCCCATGCCCTATCCCGTTGAAAAACAAGCCACTTATTTTCAGAGACGGGGGGCAGGGGGGAGTATCACCATGGTTAACCTATGCCGACCCATCATGCCCAACGGAGCCAGGTGCCACGCACCGGCTCTGCGCGGCAAGCCCTATTGCTACTGCTACACCCGCCTTCACCGCTTCACCGCCGCGCCGCAAGGGTCGCTAGGCGATGGCTTGCCGGTAATTAACCCCTTTTGGCGCACAATGGTTTCAGGAGCAAAATTCCATGAAAAACATCACCGTCTCCGTCCCTGACGAGACCTACCGCAGCGCTCGCGTCTGGGCCGCTCACCGCGACACATCGGTCTCCGCCGTCGTCCAATACCTGCTGGAAACCCTGCCCGGCATCCAGCGCGCTAAACACCCCTTTGCGCCCATGAAACCCGCACCAATTGCTCCGGTTGCGCCGCCCGCAACACCGAAATTGAATGAAAACGTCCACCTATAACACGACATTTGAGCCGGGAAAACCTATGCAAACACCTCAAAACAATGCCCTTGTGAGAATCAGGTGATGAGACGTTAAAAATCGAGAATTTCGGCTGTGAGACTGTGGAGCACCATCCAACCCCAACAGATTCAACCGCTTACAAAGTCGACTTCCACAGTCTCACAGCACCACAGTTTCCGTGAAGCTGTGCGTTCCATTCAGCCCTTCTGGAGCTTGTGCAGCACCAGCACGATCCCCAACGCCGCCAGCACGCTTGCCAGCGCAAACAGGAACGCGCTTCCGTAGCCCCACACGCCGATCACCGCCCCCGCAATCGGTCCCACCAGGAAGAACGAAACGTCGGAAAACCCGGTAAACACGCCCAGCGCCGTTCCGCGGTTATGTTCCGGCACACGCTTCACAGCCTCCACGCCCAGCGCCGGAAACACCAGCGAAAACCCGAATCCCGTTACCGCCGCCCCCGCCGAAGCCATCCACGGCGAGCCCGCGGCCCACATCAGCAGCACGCCGGCCGACTCCACCGACAGGCAGACAATGCTGACCGGAAACCCACCCCACCGGTTGATGGCGTGAATGAAAAGCAGCCGCGCTGCGATGAAAGCCACGCCAAACGCGCTCAGGCAAAGTGCCGCACCGTTCTGGTTCCAGTGGCGGCTGATGTAGTAAAGCGTTACGAATGTGGCAAGTACGCTGTACCCGATTCCGCCCAGCGCCAACGCCATCCCGTGCGGGGCGATGCGGGTCAGCACATCGTGAAACGGCAGATGCTCGCCCGGCATGACCGGCACAGGGCTCTTGCGCTGCGCCAGAAGGAAGCTGACGCCGCCAAGAACAATGGTCAACAGGCCCAGCGCGGTTAACCCCCAGTGCTGATCGAGCACCACGCCGAGCGGCGCGCCCAGTGCCAGTCCGCCATAGGTGGCCACGCCGTTGAACGAGATGACTTTAGCTGTGTGCTGCGACCCGGCGCTGGAAATACCCCACAGTGTCGCTCCCGTGGAACCAAGGCTCTCACCCACCCCCAGCGCCAGGCGGCTCAAGACCAGCGCGCCAAAGGTGAGCGTGGCACTGAAATGCAGCGCTACGGCGGCCAGCAGAAAAAAGCCGCTCAGCGCGCAGGCAGCCATGCCCCACAGCACCGAGATTTTTGCGCCAGCGCTATCTGAGATCCTTCCCGCCCAGGGACGGCTCAGAAACGTAGCAATGTACTGGATGCTGATCACCAGGCCCGCCAGCGCCGCATGCATGCCCATGCGCAAATGCACAAACGCCGGCAGCACAGCAAGCGGCAAGCCTACGGAAACATAGACGATGAGCGTGAAGTAGCTGAATGTGAGAATGGATCGCGTCGCGCCGCTTGCGGCGAGCGACGAGCGGGATGCAATCGTGGCGGGAGCGGATGAATGCATGCGATAAAAGTCTGACCTGGCTGGCAGTATGCCCTATTCAAAGTATAGCGGAGGACAACCGTGGCGCTTGTTGTGCATTGGTCGGGGATTTACAAGGACATGAGGCTCTAAACTAGAAAAATGCCGGGCTTCTCCGTGGAAAACTTCGGTTGCAGGGCCGCTCGCGCGGATGGCGAGGCGGTCAGCGAACGGCTGCGCGCCGCAGGCCTTGCCGAAGAGAGCCCTTCGCAGGCCGACGTGGTGGTGGTGAACACCTGCAGCGTAACTGCGGAGGCCGATCGATCGGCGCGGGCGTTTATCCGGCGCGCGCACCGGCTCAATCCTACCGCGAGGATCGTGGTGACCGGTTGCTACGCGCAGCGTGCGCCGCAGGAACTGGCCGCGATGACCGGTGTTTCCGCGGTGGTGGGAAACAGCCACAAGGCTCTGGCGCCGGAGATTGCGTTGTCCCTGGCGGTCGCAGCCACGCCTGCTCGGCACCCTGAGTTATTGCCGGTCGCATCGATCCTCGCGGGCGGGGCTCCTATCTGGGCCGACGACCGATTTGCGCATTCGTTTCTAGAAGAGGCGCAGTTGGCGCCAGGCGTTCAGACGCGTCCAAATCTGAAGATTCAGGAAGGATGCGGCAACCGCTGTACATTTTGCGTGATTCCGCAGACGCGCGGTTCCTCGAAGAGCCTTTCCGCAGCGAGCGTTCTGAGACAAGTGGCGGGATTTGTCGCTGCCGGAGGCAACGAACTGGTGCTTTCAGGGATTAACCTCGGCCGGTGGGGTCGGGATTTGGCGGTCGAAGAGAGCGGTACGCGCCTGACGTTTGCAGCACTTGTCCGCCAGATTCTGGATTCGACAGGCCTGCCGCGCTTGCGCCTCAGCTCGATTGAGCCGATGGATTGGGACAATCAGCTGATTGGCCTGATGGCCGAATTTGGCGGGACCAGGCTCGCGCGCCATGCGCATCTGCCGCTTCAATCCGGCTCCGACACGGTTCTGCGGCGCATGCACCGCCGCTACCGGCCCTGGCACTACGTTGAGAAAGCGCAGGCCTTGCTGAGTGCGGCCGGCCCGGAACTAACGCTCGGCGCCGACGTCATGGTGGGTTTCCCAGGGGAGACCGACGCCGAATTCGAGGAGACTGTCGCTCTGATTGAGTCACTGCCGTTTGGCTATCTGCACTTGTTCCCCTTTTCGCCCCGCCCCGGAACGCGAGCATGGGCGCTTCATGCCGAGCACCCGGTTCCGAAGGCCGCTGTTGAGGAGCGGATGGCTGCGCTGCGCGCCTTGGCGTCCCGGAAGACCTCGGCGCACCGTAAAGCCTTTGTGGGCCGGGAAGTGGAGGCCATCACGCTACACACCTCAGAGGCGCTGGCGAGCCGGGGATTGACAGCAGCCATGACGGGGAACTTCCTGCCGGTCGAGCTGGAAGGCGTCATCGAGCCAAACCGGCTGGTCCGTGTGCACGTGGCCGGGATGAATCCGAATGGCTCGCTCCAAGCCGCTTGCACTTTTCTGGGTTGAGGCGATCGTCCAGAGGAGCCAAGCCGATGCTATACTCAGTGTGCGTCCGTGCGCCCGCGGCGACTCCGGCAGACCCCGGATGCGGGCATAGGCGACTTTTGGAGGAGCACCATCGCACTCGACAAACGTTCGGCAAAGTCCTTTATCCGCATCAACGATAGAATTCGTGCACGCGAAATCCGCGTCATCGACGAAAACGGCGAACAACTTGGCATTCTGCCGCCTTTTGAGGCGCTGAAGTTAGCCCGCGAACGCGGGCTCGACCTGGTAGAGGTGTCGCCCAACGCAGTACCGCCGGTCTGCCGCATCCAGGATTACGGCCGCTTCCTCTACGAGAAAGATAAGAGCGAACGCGCCGCGCGCAAAAAGCAGAAGGTGATCGTGGTCAAGGAGGTCAAGTTCTCCGTGACCGTGGACGATCACGACTACCAGACCAAGAAGAACCAGGCCGTTCGCTTCCTCAACGACGGCGACAAGGTGAAGGCCAGCCTGCGCTTCCGTGGCCGCCAGATGGCTCATCGCGAACTGGGCTACGCCATCATCAACCGGCTCATTCAGGATATTGGCGAGGCCGGGATCGTGGAGTTCATGCCGCGCATGGAAGGCACCATCCTCCACGCGATCATCGCGCCATCGAAGAAGCAGGAAGCGCCCAAGCCCAAGCCTCCCGCGCCTCCGCCGGCTGCGCCAGCGCCTCCCGCACCTCCGGTGCAGTAGCGCCGATCGAATCAGGCAAGAATTGCGCAGGCCGCCCGCATTGGGCGGCCTTGCCGCGTCTGTGCGGAATTGCGTTTTTCCTCGGTTAAGTGAACGAGGTCGATTCTCATTCGCTTCACCAAATCTACAAACTCCACGCAGAATGGTCTGGAAGATTTTTGTGAGCCGTGTATTCTGGCGGCATGCGTTTATCTCACACTGGAATCCTTCTCTGCGGCGCGATCTGCGCTGCATTCGCCGTCTGCGCTCCTGCCGTCCGCTGCCAGGCTGCTGCAACTCCTGCTCAGGACAAATCGGCGGTGGCGCCTAACGCGAAAGCGCCTGCGGAGCCGGATTCTCCAAGCAAGGAGCCGCACTATCCCACCAATGAAGACCTGCGCCATTTGAAGGCGCTGGGTGCGCCCGTGCTCTCGCCCGACGGCAAGCTGGTGCTCTTCACGGTGACCGAGGCCACGGCTGATGGCGGCAAGAGTCATCTTTGGCTCGCGCCTGCCGCAGGGTCAGACAAGGCGCGGCAGGTCACCTTCTCTCCTCCAGCCGACCAGCGCGGGGAACGAGGCGCGCAGTGGGCTCCGGATGGCTCGGCGATCTACTTCCTGGCCAAGCGCGGCGAGCATACGCAGCTCTTCCGGCTCGACATGCGCGGTGGCGAAGCGGCGCCCTACGACCTGAAGATCGCGCCGCCGGTGGACGAGTCGAAGGAGAAGAACGCCATTCCGCCACCCGGAGCCGCCGCCGCTTCGGCGGCGGACAAGAGCTCAGACAAGAAGGCGGACGAGAAGCCTGCCGAGAAGAAGCCGGATGCCGCTTCGGACACGCTCCCGATCGACGTGAGCGGCTACGCGCCTTCTCCCGATGGAAAGTGGCTTGCGGTGTGGGCGCGCGACCCGGAGACACCCGGCGAGAAGAAGCAGAAGGACGCGAAGGCCGACGCCAGCCGGGTGGACCACGAGACGCATGGCACGCGCCTCTACCTGGTCGCGCTCAAGGCTGATGGATCGGTCGATGGCGCGCTGCAAGCGGTGGCGGTCGCGCCCGATGTTCACCTTGCCGTGTGGGCGCCCGCTGCGGATCGACTCGCGGTGATGACCGAGGGCGCCAACGAGATTTCTGATCTGGGGCCGGCGGGCGCGGCCTGGCTGGTGAACGCAACGACGCCGCAGAAGCCGCTGAAGTTGGACGGGGTTCCCGCCACGGTGGGAGGTGGCGCAGCCTGGCGCCCGGACGGTGGCGAGATCGTGTTCGTCGCCAACACTCCCGAAGATGCACCGCCGGGGTATGACGAGCTGTTTGCGTTGCCGGTGGATGCGAACGGAGTCGGGGCTGGCCCGGCACGGCGGCTTTCGGCGGGATTTGCTGGACAGCCGAACGGAGTGGCTCTCTTTTTCCCTGGGAACGGCTCGGTTGTGGCCTTGGCGGGCGTGGGCACGCGCATGACGCCGGTCGCGATCGCTCGTGAAGGCAAAACGCCGCCGAAGATTATCGATCTGGGTGCGTCAGTGGTTTCCGGGCTCCATACCAATCGCAAACAGACGGGCTGGGTATGGCTGGCGGATTCGGGCGGCAAGCCGCCTGTTCTTTGCTACGCCCCGCACCTGGGCGAGAGTTGTTCCGCCGTGAAGACGCCGGAGACCGAGCCGGCCAATCTGCTCTCCATCAAGCCGGAGCTGGTTCACTGGCAGAATGGCGGCCTGACCATCGAGGGGCTGTTGTATCTCCCGCACACGGCGACGTCCTCGGCAAAGATTCCGTTGATTCTGGATGTGCATGGTGGCCCGCACGGCGCATGGGAGGACCGGAACGACCTCTTTGCGGCCTTTATGGTTGGCCACGGATGGGCTGTGCTGAGGCCCAATCCGCGGGGATCGTCGAATTATGGGACAAAGTTCTCCGCAGCCAACAAGAACGACCTGGGCGGCGGCGACTACCAGGACATTATGACCGGGGTGGACGCGGTGCTGGCCAAGTATCCGCTGGACCCGAACCGGCTGGCCCTCATGGGATATAGCTATGGCGGCGAAATGGCCGGGTTCGTCGAGGGCAAGACGGACCGCTTCAAGGCCATCATCAGCGGCGCTCCGGTGATCGACCAGTTCAGCGAATACGGCACCGAGGGAGGCTCGTGGTACGACCGCTGGTACTATGGCAAGCCGTGGGAACACTTTGAAGATGCTTGGCGGCAGAGTCCCCTTTCGGGCGCCGCACGGGCCAAGACGCCGTTCATGCTTCTGCAGGGCCAAAGCGATCACACAGACCCCCTGGGTCAGGCCGAGGAGATGTATCGCGCGCTGCGCCAGGAGGGGGTGCCGGTGGAACTGGTCACCTACCCTCGCGAGGACCATGGGCCGCTGGGCGGCGGCATCTTCGGCAGGCCGGTCGCCGAACCGTGGCACGGTTTTGACGCCAGGCAGCGGATTGTGGAGTTCTTCGAGAAGGGATTTGCCGCTGCCAAACCCTGAGGATTATTGAATCCAATGGAATGGAACGGGCCGGGTGGGTGGCAGCGGCAGCACGATGAAGCCCTCACGCCAATGGCCCTCCTCGCGCCGCGGAGGGTTGCCGACAATGCGCGCGCCGGCGGTGTTGTGCGCCTCGAGCGCCAGCCCGGGCAGTCCGCCCACAATGGCCTGAAGCTGGTCATGGTTGGGCGGATGGTTGGTGGTGATCGGGATCAACGAGTTTAGAGCATGATAGGCCGCGGCCAGATCGCTCACCCTGGCCCGTCGCTTGGAGGGTAACGGCTTGAGTCCGAGCGACTTCCAGGCAGCATGGGGGTAGCTCTCCACAAGTACGCGGTCCTGCGGTGAGGCGGGCTGATCGCGGGTCTCCAGCCGCCGCCAACCGCGCCGGCAAAGGGCGTCGTACACATCCACACAGAACTCCGCAAAGGGCCGGTAGGTGATGGGCTTCACCATACCCGGCAGGCCGGTTTTGGCGGCGGTATTCAGTTGCCGCTCGCTCACCCGGGCGTGCTCCAGGCCGTTGTGAAGGGACTTCCACGCCTGCGGTCCGTCGAGCATGATCACGCGGATGCCGCGCACCCCACAGAGATGGTTGAGCCGGCCGGCGAGAATGTTGGGGTCGACAGGCCCCGGCTCGTCCTCAGGCTGCTTCGACTGAATAATCTCGCAGGAGATGGGTGGGTTCGATTCGCCGAAAGGGCTGGCTGCGGCGGCGCGATCCAGTACCACGATGCCCAGGTCGGACCAAAGGCGGAAGGCGAGATCGACGGAGAGGATGGCCACGTTTAAACATTACGTCTTTCCGATCGGAGACCGAATGGAAATTGCGCCAGCCGTACGTTGGCGTTGACCCGATTGAGACTGCGGGCCGAAACGGGACGAAGGCCTGTCGCCGAAATTCGCTTTGCGGTATACTGGTTAGAGCCACAATAGGGCAGGGGAGTCCCTGTCTTAACGGCCATGCGAAGAGGTCACGAACCTCTTCCAAGAAGAGAAGACAATGCCCAAGTTGAAGACCCATACGGGCGCGGCCAAGCGCTTCAGCAAGACTGGCACCGGCAAAATCAAGCGGGGCCAGACGAAGACGCGGCACATCCTTACTTCGAAATCGCCGAAAGTGAAACGCAAGCTGGGCAAGACCCTGATGGTTTCTGACGGCGACTACAAGAAGGTAGCGCGCATGATTCCTTACGCCTGATCGCTGTGCTGTTTCCGCTGACGCGGAGACGGCGCTTCCGGGCCCGAAGTCGAATCCGCCAAGGTGAGAGCCAGTGCGGACCGGGCCCCCGGCAGACCGATTTACGGACTGTCGAGAGATCAAGGCTTGCAACAGCGAGTGAAGAGGTTTACCGCTCCCGTCCTTCGGACCGGAGCCTCCTGCCTCCAGCCGCTTAACCGACCTACCAAATGGAGAAGACCCATGCCTCGTGTAAAACGCAGTACCAAGAGGAATGACCGCCGGAAGAAGATTCTCGACCGGGCTAGCGGCTACTTCCTTACAAAATCCAAGCTCTACCAAGCGGCGCAGGAAGCCGTCGAGCGCGGCCTGAAGTTCGCCTATACCGGCCGCAAACAGAAAAAGCGCCAGTTCCGCTCGTTGTGGATCGTGCGCATCTCGGCCGCAGCCAAGCTGAACAACTTCAGCTACTCGCAGCTGATCAACGGCCTGAAAAAGGCCGGTATCGAGCTCGATCGCAAGATCCTGTCCGACATCGCCATCAAGGACGCCGCGGGCTTTACCGACCTGGTCAACAAGGCCAGGGCAGCATTGACGACTGAGAAGGCGGCGGCGGCGTAGCAAGACAGCGGGAAAGCAGTTCAACGAAAAGGCCCCGCAATGCGGGGCCTTTTCTTTTGGCAAGATAGCGGAGCTAGCCGCGCTGCGCGCGTGTTTGCAGAGTTTGCGACTGGACTTCCGATCGCTGTGGGCAATACAGATTTGCAACGGCAGTGCGGAGGCGTGCGCCGCAGCGTCCGCGGCTGCTCCACGTGGTGGTTTATTCTGGGGGTTACGCATGATGAACGACGAGATACCCAATCTGACGGCATTTGATGAGGCCGAGCTGGACACGGCGTTCGGCACAGTGGAGCGCATGGCGCGCGAGGCGGCTGCTGCGATCAACGGCTCTGCAGACTTAGAAGCGTTCCGGCTGAAGTGGCTGGGCCGCAAGCAGAGTCTCCTGAAAGATGTCTCCGACCGCTGGATCAAACTTGCGCCGCCGGCGGCCAGGAAGCCTGTGGGCGAGCGATTCAAGACCCTCAAGGAACTGGTGGAGGGCATTTTGGAGTCGGCTTCCGGCGCAGGCCCGAGTGACGCGGCGCTGGCTGCCGAGGCCATTGACATTACGCTGCCGGGCACGCGGCGGCTGACCGGCGCAGAGCATCCGATAACCAAGACGCTGAACGAGATCACGCAGGTGTTTGCCGCGCTAGGTTATTCGGTGGGCGTGGGGCCCGAAGTCGAAACCGACTTCTACAACTTCGAGAGCATGAACTTTCCGCCAGGGCATCCGGCGCGGGATACGCAGGACACACTTGTGATTGCGAACCAGGAGCGGCGTCCTCTTCGGGACCGCCTCTTGCTGCGCACGCACACGTCTCCGGTTCAAATGCGGACCATGGAGTCGCAGCCTCCACCAGTGCGGATCATCATTCCCGGCAAGGTGCACCGTAACGACGCGGCCGACGCGACGCACTCGCCGATCTTCCACCAGGTGGAGGGCCTCTGCGTAGACACCAACATCACCTTCAGCGATTTGAAGGGCACGCTGGATCACGCCATGAAGGCGCTGTTCGGGTCGGCGGTGAAGACGCGGTTCTTCCCGTCGTTCTTTCCGTTTACCGAGCCGAGCGCGGACGTTCAGATCAGTTGCATCTTCTGCGGCGGGAAGGGCTGCCGGAAGTGCAAGAACTCGGGATGGATTGAACTGCTTGGGTGCGGGATGGTGGACCCAGCGGTGTTTGCATTCGCAGCAGAAAAGCAGCCGGCCTACGACCCGAAGAAGATTTCAGGTTTTGCGTTTGGCATGGGCGTGGAGCGCATTGCAATGATGAAGTACGGCATCAGTGAGATCGGTCAGTTTTATGCGGGCGATATGCGGTTTCTAGGGCAATTCGCATGAAAATCCTGACTAAATGGCTTCGCGCCTACCTGCCGCAATTGCCTGTCGACGACGCGCAACTCGCCGAAGACCTGACCCTGCGTGGCATCGCCGTCGAGGGCATCTACTCGCTCGGCGAGGGCAATGGATCGCTTTACGAGATGGACATCACCACCAACCGCGTGGACGCGATGAACCACTACGGCGTGGCACGCGAGGCGGCGGCGATTTATGGGCTGGCACTGCCCGCACTTGCGTTCGCGCTGCCGGAAGCGAAGCTGGCCGCAGAGGCGTTTCCAGTAAGGATTGAGGCGGAGAGCGAGTGCGGGCGGTTTACGGCGCGCGTGCTACGCGGCATTACCATCGGAGAGTCGCGCGACTGGTTCAAGGGTGCTGAAGTATCCACTTACTTCGCGCTGTTGGAACAGAAAAAGATTTCCAACGCGGTGGACGCAACCAACTTTGCCTGGCTGGCCATGGGGCAGCCGACGCACGCGTTCGATCTGGACAAGATTGAGGGCGGCATTGTGGTGCGGCGGGCGCGCAGGGGCGAGCGGCTGAAGACGTTGGACGGCGTGGAGCGCGTGCTGGATGCCGAAGATCTGGTTGTGGCTGACCATGTGAAGCCGTTGGGGCTGGCCGGCGTCATGGGCGGCTGGGACACGATGATTACTCCGCAGACGACCAACGTGCTGGTGGAGGCGGCGTGGTTTGAGCCGATGGCGGTGCGGCGGACGGCGCGGCGGCATGGGCTGCACACCGATGCGAGCCATCGCTTCGAGCGCGGGGCGGACTTCAATGCTGGGCCGGTTGCTTCGGCGCTGGCGAGCAGCATCTTGCTGGCCAGCGGCGGCTGGATGGAGGGCGACCTGGTGGATGTGCAGGTTGCGGCGCTTGCTGCGCGCACCGCCGGGCGCAAGCCTGTCGAATTAGCGCTGAGCGAAGTGCATCGCTTTCTGGGTAAAACGGTGGCTGCGGAAGGGATTGGCGCGGGGACGGTTGAAGGTGTGCTGTCGGCGTTGGGGTGCGCGTTAAAAAGTCAGCAAGTCAGCAAGTCAGCAAGTCAGCACGAGAACCACGCGGCGTGGCTTGTAAGCCTGCCGAGTTGGCGGCTTGATTTGGAGCGCGAGATTGACCTCATCGAAGAGGTTGCGCGGGTCTATGGGTACAACGCTTTCAAGAATACGCTGCCGGCGTTTGGTGAGGGTGTGCGCGCGCTGCCGTGGGCAGAAAAAGAATCCGAGGTGCGGCGAACGATGTTGTCGGCTGGATTCAACGAGGCCATTGCGAGCACCTTCTGCTCCGAGGCTGAGGCCGCGCTGACCGCGCCGCAGCCCGGGATGGTTGTGCCGCTGGGCAATCCGCTGAGCGAAGAAGCGGGCGTACTGCGGCCGTCACTGGTGCCGGGGATGCTGGAGATGATTGCCGGCAACCTGCACCGGGATGTGAACGATGTGCGGCTGTTCGAACTGGGTACGGTTTTCAGCGGGACGACTGAAAAGGTGGAGGAGCGGCCGGCTGTGGCCTTTGGCGCGGTGGGCAGCTTGCCGGAACAAGGCCCCCTGCATCCGGCCCGTGCGATCGATTTTCACGATCTGAAGGGTGCGGTAGAGCAGGTGCTGGCGCGCTTCCAGGCGCGGGCTGTTTACTTCGACCGTTTCCCGGTCGAGGCCGGGCTGACGCCGGAGTGGCTCCATCCTTACCGTGCTGCGCGTGTGGCCGTTGATGGCGCAACAATTGGCTGGTTCGGCCAACTACATCCGCGCGTGGCAGCAGAGCGCAAGCTGAAGGAGCCGGTGCTGGTCGGTGAGTTGTATTTGGACCGGCTGTACAAGCTGCCGTTGCGCAAGCCGCTGGCCAGGGAGATTTCGCGATTCCAGCCGGTGCGGCGCGATTTTTCACTGATTCTGGATGAGAGCGTCGGCTGGGAAAAAATCGACCAGGCTCTGGGCGAGCTGCAGATTCCGGAATTGGTGGAGTGGCGGGTGCGCGAGGTGTTTCGCGATGCGCGACTGGGCGCGCGCGACTATTCATTGTTGCTGGGCGCGACGTTTCAGGCGGCAGACCGCACGCTGCTCGAGGAAGAGCTGCAGAGCTTCCAGGCGCGGGTGGTGGAGGCTGTTGGCAAGGCGGGCGCTCGGCTGCGGAGTTAGGCCTGGAAAGGGTCTCAATTGGCGATATACTTGCTCGGATAAGGCGCAAATAAAAATGCACGGAGGTTTTTTCGATGTCGCAGTTTACGTGGGAGTCAGAACGTGTGGACGAGGCGCACGAAGAGTCGCATGCCGCGGAGCCGCATCAGCCCGAAGCAGCGGGACCGGCGGGAAATCTGGCACTGAGCCCGGACGATTTTTCGGCGCTGGAAGAGCGGATTGTGCGCGCTGTCGACCTGGTGAAGCGCGGGCGCGTGGCTCACGCCGCCGCTGAGGAGCGGGCTGTCCAGGCCGAGGTGCGAGTGCGCGAACAGGCGCCGCTGGTCGAGCATTTGCAGAAGGAAGTGAACGCGTTGCGCGCCGAGCGCGATCAGATGCGAAAGCGCGTAGAGCGGCTGCTGGAGCAGCTGGACGCGATCGAATTGTAGGGTGATGCATGGCTGAGGAACAGCGTGGAAATGCAACCGGTTATGTGACTGTAGAGATCTACGACCAGACCTATCATCTATCCGGCCAGGATACGGAGCACGTTCGCCAATTGGCTGAACGGGTGGACGCGAAGATGCGCGCGGTGGCCGCACAGGGCCGCACTGTGGACTCACTGCGCGTTGCGGTGCTGGCCGCGCTCAATTTTGCGGACGAGCTTTCCCAGGTTGGTGGCGCCGGCGCGGATACGCAGCTTGCCCATGAGCGCGCTGTAAACCTGCGAGGCCTGCTGGACGAAGTGCTCGAAGAAGAACGCGAGACCGGCTCGTAAACCTGCGCGTGGACTTCATGCCAACTTGGAATATCCAAAAAGCGTTGCTAAGGGCGCGAACTGAAATCTATCCAAACATATTTGAAATT
>PLPU01000119.1:1885-4961 GCA_003159975.1 Acidobacteriaceae bacterium | reverse complement strand
TCCGGATCAACGAAGAGGATCGTCTGTTCGAGTTCCCGTTTTGCCTCATGTGCGATCTCGAGAATGGCCGCCTTGTCCGCCTCGGTGGCCAGTTCGATATTCGAATCTCTTTCGTGGCTGCGCAGCAGGGTGTCGGCAGCGCTCTCATCGCCTGAGGCGTAGATAAAGATGGTGCGCTGCTCCAGCGGGTCGTAGCGAACGTCGAACTGTCCACGATCGGCCAATTCAAAGCAGTACATGATCTGGTCGTAGCGAAATGCAAATTCAACCAGTTCCATGGCTTCAGCAAAGGCGGAAGGGTTGAACTGAACCGTTGGCGCCGCAGAGACAGCCGGGCAGTTGCGGTAGATTCCGGGGATGGCCCGCATACTCGCTTCCAAGACGCGCCGGCCCATGGCCATCACCAGGTCCGGATCAACGGTGTAGGGATAGGTGCTCATTTCGACCGCCACGCAGAAGTGATAGAGAGCGCTCGCGCGATCTCTCTTGAAGATCGGGAGGGCGTCGAACTTCTGGTTCAGTTCGCGTCGAACTGACGATAGGGTCGTGGGGTCATCCATTCAGAATCTCTCCCTTCTCCCGATACCAGGAGGTTAATTACGTTGCTGAAAGTGTTGTCACCATGTCCTTTGCCGCGCCGGTTCAGCATTCAGGATCGGCCAAACGATCGGCCAAGAATCCCGACTTGTATTTGCAAATCACTTAACAAATGAGACTTACGGCTGAATACTATCGGCCAGAATCTGGCTCGTGGCAAGGATCTCAGGAGGAAAGTTCGCTCGACTGAAGATCGGCCAAAAGATCGGCCAAAATTCTCCGATAAGCCCCTTATTTATTTTAGAATGAGTAGAGTCAAAAGACGCAACTTCGGCCATTTTGTCGCAAGCCAAGGATGAGTACATGTCAGCCGTTGAAACCGCCGATCGGATCGAGCCCGCGTTGCTGGAAGACGCTCCCGCGAACATCACGGACGTCGTGGCGGAACTCTCCGCTAAAGCAGCCACTCTTGGTTCAGCGCTGCATCCTCGGACAGCGTCCAATCTCGCCGATCTCGTGCGCATCATGAACACCTACTACAGCAACCTGATCGAAGGCCACCACACCCGTCCACGCGACATCGAACGCGCGCTTTCAGGAGAACTCGATCAGGATAAGAAGCGTCGCGATCTTCAGCTCGAAGCCAAAGCGCATGTGCGGGTTCAAGCCGAGGTGGACAAATTGTTTGCGGACGGCCGACTGCCCGACCCAACATCATCGGAGTTCATTCTCTACCTCCATCGAGAGTTCTATCGAGACGCTCCGGAGTCCATGTTGCTGATCAAGGGAGCGGGTCGGGAGTTCATGATGGAACCAGGGAAATGGCGGTCCTTGCCCGAACACGACGTTGCCGTGGGCCAGCATCTGCCGCCATCGAGCAACCGCGTTCCGGATTTCATGAGGCACTTTGAGCTGCGTTATCGTCAGCAGGGACAAGGTAAGGGATCTCGTATCCTCGCTCTGCCGGCAGCGCATCATCGGCTGAACTACATCCATCCGTTTCCGGACGGCAATGGCCGCGTGAGCAGACTCATGAGCCATGCGATGGCGCACACGGCCGGAATTGGCGCACACGGTCTCTGGTCCGTTTCCCGTGGTTTGGCGCGCGGGCTTGAAAGTCGCAGTGAGTACAAGCAAATGATGGACTATGCCGACATGCCGCGCCAAAATGATCTGGACGGGCGGGGTAATCTCTCTTTACGTGCATTAAAGGAATTCACTCTGTGGTTCCTGAAAGTGTGTCTTGACCAGGTCACGTTCATGTCCGGCTTGTTCGAGATCGAAGCCCTAATGGGGCGATTCAAAAAGTATGTTGCGCAAAGCAAAACTCTCAAGCCCGAATCCTTGCGGCTTCTTGAAGAGGCGCTGATGCGAGGTGAATATGACCGCGGCGAAGCGGCGCGCATTACTGGATTGCCGGAGCGCTCAGCTCGCCGCGTCTTGAACGATGTTGTGGCCGAGGGGTTGTTGGCCTCGGCAACACAGAAGGGGCCGGTCTCGCTCCGCTTCCCGACTGATTCACTGGAGATCCTTTTTCCCCGGCTTTATGTGCAAGCATAACGCCACGCCAATCCCGGTAGGCGATCCCTGTCCAAGGAAACCGCATTGCGCAGATGCCGCGTTATGGATTCCGGCGCGCGCATAATTCCAGATGGGAACCTGTTGTCGCGCGGCACTCAAATCGGATCTTCCGCACTTTCGGTGCAGGTCGCAAACGGCCCAGTGGGTGTAGACATCTGTTCAACGTGATGATAATGCGGCGCTTGAGCGGCGATTCGTTTGGCTAATTCTGTATCCGGAAGCGGATGAGGAAGTGACAGCGGCTCCGTCATTTGGGGATTATCGAATACCTGCCGCGCCCCCATCGCTTTGGCGAGCCATCGGCGACGATACGACCAGAGACCTGATTTTGTGCGACGGCTGGCCGACGCGGCGGACGACTTGCCCCTAGCCGAGCCTCAGACGCTTTGCAGTCTCGATGGGTGTTCACAGGCTACTCCCATTGTGCTCTTGGCTTCAGATCAGAGTTCTATCGATCTAGTCTAGGCTCATCTCATCCCGCTGCAGGTCGTAAAGCTGCGTCGTGCGGGGGCTGGCGTGGTTAGCCGTAACCGCGACCTTGTCGAGGGTGTCGCCGCTCTTGAGGTGGGCGGTGATGCTGGTGGCTCGGAAGCTGTGGTTGCCTATCTTTGTCCCGATACCGGCCGCTGCGGCGCGCCGACGGATCATGGCGCGGGCGTCGGCTTGGGGAAGTGGAGTGCGGGTGAGCTCGTCGGTGCAGCGGCCGATGGTCTGGAAGAGCGGACCCTTCGGGCCGCGCCCAGGTCGGCACCGCCATTCCTCCCGCCAGTGGGATTTTCATTGAGTGTATTGCCAGTGAGTGGGAGCCGGAACCTCAATGTGGTCATGAATTCCCACATGAGGTCGGCTCCCGACAGCAGCGCAGCGTCAAGCCGCCGCGCCCTCGATTGTTTGGTTAGAATTCAGCCGCCGACGCCGGAATTTTCCACCAATCCAGCCGTGTCCAGCGCGGGTAGTA
>PLPU01000119.1:0-1760 GCA_003159975.1 Acidobacteriaceae bacterium | reverse complement strand
CCAGTTGGGTTGTGAGAGGTGGCCACGGCAACCGCCAGCGCCGCCTCGGTCAAGCGCGCAGCTTCGATTCGGGAAAGGCCTGCCGCGCGTATCTGTGCTGCAAGCCGTGGGCGCTCGTCTTCGAGGGCAGCACGCGCGTTTTCCCAGGTATGCGTGATCCGCAACAGCGCGAGCTTTTCGAGCAGCGCATGTGCGGCGAGTCCGAGCACGCGCGATTCCACGCCGCCGCTTTCGCGGGAGTAGAGCGGATCGCCCGTCTCAGCCAAACGGGCATCCTGCGAGTTCCCCGTGGGAGTGGTCCCGCCCACAGTGAAGCCAGGGGGCAGCCGGTGGAGGAGGGTTGGTCGGTCAACCGCGATGACTTCGGGCTGTGCAGGGGCAGAACCTGCAGCGGCCGGCTGCCACGACGCGAACTGAGAGCTCACCTCACTTTCTATTGCGGGCCAAGCGGTGGCCAGCAGGTTGTCGGCAGGGGAAACCAGGGAGCGGCGTCCGTCGCTCTCGTTCACCCTGTATTCCGGCCGTGCGAAAAGGTGCAGTTCGTCCCGCGCGCGGGTGGCGGCCACGTAGAGCAACCGCCGCGACTCCTGCCGCTCGCGGTCCCGGTAGACTCGATCCACCCATTTCTTTGCCGCGCCGCCCTTCGCACCCTTGGTTTGGAAGGGAGCTACCAGGAACTCGGTAAGGTCGCCGCTTTCGTCGGGTTCACTCAAGCCACGCTCCAGCCATGAAACCATTTGAAGCCTCGTCCCGCCAGATGCCGCTTGAAGTTCGGGAATGATGACGATCTCAAACTCCAGGCCTTTGGACTTGTGGATGGTCATGAGCTGAACGCCCCGGTCGTTGCTAGCCGCCGGGTCCGGCTGCGCTTTCAATGTGCCGAGAGCTGAAGTAAGTGCCGGGCCGGCCAAATCCTGCTCCCCGTTGGGCAACTGGTCGAGAACGGACCAAAAGAGATCGAGATTGGAGCGGGCCTGCTCGTCCACGCACGCGCCGCCGCCCAACCGCAACCACACGGCTTCCAACCACGCGCCCAGAGCCTGTGAAGGCTGGGAGGCGCGCATGTAGGCCGCCTCGGCTACCACTTCAAGGACGCGGCGAACGACCAGCTGGGTGTCCGGGCGGACAAGGTGGATATGCTCGGCTGCCAAGTCAGGGACGGGGCGGGAGAGAACCGCCGGGTCATCCGCGCTGGTTAGTTGGTGAAGCTCCGCCAGGGACAGGCCGCAAAACGGCGCCCGGAGTACGCCCAGCCAGGCCACGCGGTCCTCCTTATTAAGGAGGGCGCGCGCGAGCACGAGCGCATCCCTGACTTCAGGACGGCCGGCCAGCGGTTCGAGGTCAATGGCGCGGAAGGGAATTCCCGCGGCGCGGAGTCCGGCAGCGATGGGAATGAGCGCCTTGTGAGCCCTCCCCAGGATTGCGATGCGGAACATCTCGCCCTGGTCGCGGGCTTGTTGTAGACGGGGCATGTAGGTTTGAACCATTTCGACGATCTGCTTGACCTGGGCCTCCTTCGCCTGGCTACTCGCGGCAGTCTGCTCCGGCGAATAAGGCTTAAACGGGACCTTTGCGGGAACAAACTCCAGGTGCAGCTCGCAATGTGTGGAGTTGGCGGGCGATGCTGCCCCCTCCTTACGGGCGGGTATCGCAGTTGTGTGTGTAAGTCCGCTGCCGTCGTTGCCGGCGAAGACGCCGGCGAAGAAGGCGTTCAATCGGTCGACGAGTGGGGGAAGCGTACGGAAGTTTGAGGTCAGCTG
>PLPU01000603.1:0-7679 GCA_003159975.1 Acidobacteriaceae bacterium | reverse complement strand
GCGCCACCTCGTGCGGGGTCACAACCTTCCAGTACATATCCTCGGCCCGCAGTCCGAGAAAATGCTGCTGCGTTGAATCGAAGAATCCGCAGATCGGCAGATAGACGAGCATCGGCCAGCTCTGGCCGTAGTTGCAGGCAGACTGCTGGGTCAGCGAAATATGCGCGAACGACAGCGCGCCAAAGTAGTTGGTATAAAGCTGCGCGGCGACCTCGCCCTCGTTCAGCTCGGTAGCCAGCATCGGCGTTGTGTTCAGGGTGCCGAATGGGCCCTGCCCAGCGAGTCTCGACACCTCGTCAGGCGGCTCCTTGTTAGCATAGGCGTCGATAGTCAGCTCGCCACCCAGCGGACTGCCGAACTTCTCCTCTTTGGTGGTGAAGTCGCCCACGCTGAAGCCCACCACCGCCAGCGGCACATCCGTCTTCCACTCCGAAGTGGTGATGCCCCCATCGGTACTCTGGCTTACCTTGGTCCCAGTTGCGATGATCTGCAAGTTCTTGGGGACATGAAAGACCATCTGGTACATGGCATAGTCGCCCAGGCCCTGGCTCGCGTTTGGATACCAGTCTTCCCGCGCCACCGGGTAGTAGTTTCCATTGCCCTCATTGAGCACCACGTCCTTGCCGCCGTAGGTGATTTTGAGCGTCGCGGTCTCGCCTTTCTTGAGCGGCTGCGCCAGCACCACGCCAAACTCCGGATCGTCCTCCTTCTTTTCCTGCACCCAGTCCAGCGCATCGCCCTTCCCAGTCTCCGCGCGGCTCACTCGCAGCGTCGGATAGAGATCCAGCGGAATCACCGCAACGCCATCCTGCTCCGCGCGCACCTCCACAGTGGCCATGCTCGAAAGGAATCCGCTCTTCTCGATCGACACGTCGAGTTTTTCGTTCACAATCCGATAAGCCGCGTTGTGCTCGTTACCGCTGGCCGTGCCGTTGCCATACTCCGCCGCGCGATGAAACGCCAGTGGAAACGTCTCGCCCCAGTCGCTCCAGTTCAGCAGCCCGACCTCTTCAGGAGAAACACCGGCAACACCGTTGGGATCGAACGTGAACACCAGGTGCGCGTTCTTTTTGCCGTGAACCGCGGCCAGAAAAAACCCGCCCGGCGCCGGGCTCAACACATCCTGCAAGATGCGCAGATCGTAGTTCTGGTGAAGATGCACACGCGCAAAACTCTGAAACTCCTGGGCGCTTCTTGCATAAGCTGAGTCCGCATCGCCCTTGCCCGCCGAGCCTTTGTGCAACTCAGCCGCGGTGGCGTCGGTAAATCGCATCACCACCTGGTCGAAGTCCTCATCAAACTCGTCGACGTGCGCAACAATCTCGAGGTTATGCCGCTCCTCAACCGTAGGCGGTGTAATGTGCAGGTGGCCTTCACCCCTGAAAACCGCGCCCGTCACCTTGCCGTTCACCTCGCCATAAAACGCAATGTTCCCATGGCGAAACGTGAAGATGGCCGCGTCCCGATGCAGATCCAGGTTGCTCACCGCAATCACTTCGCCGCCCGGCAAGAGGCCGCGCAGTTGCTGGTAGTAGGCATTGCCGTTGGCGGCGCGTTGGGCTTGCAGCGTTAGCCCGCAAGGCGGAAGAAGGAAGGCAAACAACAAGGAAAACGCGCGAACATGAATCAGCACAGAGCGGCTCCCTGACGAACGACTTTTTCGTTCAACCATTATCAGCGAAATCGCCGCCTGCGCGCCGTGATTTGTTGAGAGTGGTATTTCATGATTCTCGAATGCATTCAGCCCTGCACGCGCTCTGTATCAGGGCACGACTTCAGTCGGGCCGAAAACTCCGACAACCATATTGATGCTCGAATGCGGACCGCAAGGTCCGCGTTCGTGCATAGTCCACCCAATTTCCAGATCGATAACTCGCTGCCGATCGCAGTCACATCACAGCGCGTACAGATCCACGTACTCGTTCACTGGCATGGATGCAAGCCGCTCGCGGTCCAGCGAAGCCGCCAGAATCCGCCCCTGCCGCTCCTCTTCATAGCGGCGGCGCAGGTTTGTTTTGAACTTCTCAATCAGCAGCGGCATGCCTTCTTCGCGCCGCCGCCGGTGGCCGATCGGATACTCGACCGTCTCCTCCAGAACCGTCCCGTCGTTCAATTCCATGCGCAGCGAGTTCGCAATCGACCGCTTCTCCGGGTCGTGATAGTCCTTCGTGAAACTCGGCTCCTCCACGCACGTGATGCGCTCGCGAACGGCGTCGATCCGTGGGCCCCAAACTGGGTCGGCGGCCACCGCATCCTCGTAATCGCCAGCCGTGAGCCGTCCAAAGATCAGCGGAATCGCGATCATGTACTGCACGCAATGGTCGCGGTCGGCAGGATTCGCCAGCGGCCCTTTCTTGTCGATAATCCGCAGGCACGCTTCATGCGTGCGCACCGTGATGGACTTGATCGCCGACGCATTCAGCCCGCGCTCGGCAAGTTGCCGGAAAAGCTTCATTGCAGCTTCCACGGCAGTCTGCGCGTGAAACTCCGCCGGATAACTGATCTTGAACAGCACATTTTCCATCACGTAACTCGAATAACTCCGCTGAAAGCTGAACGGGCGTCCTTTGAACGAAACATCGTAAAAGCCCCACGTCTTCGCGGTTAGCACCGACGGATAGCCCATCTCGCCGGCCTGCGCCATCAGCGCCAGCCGCACCGCCCGGCTGGTCGCATCGCCCGCGGCCCAACTCTTGCGCGATCCGGTATTCGGCGCGTGCCGATAAGTGCGCAGGCTCTGCCCATCCACCCACGCTAATGAAATTGCATTGACAGTCTGCTCGCGGCTCAGGCCCAGCAACTTGCAAACCACCGCGGTCGAAGCCACTTTCACTAAAACGACGTGGTCAAGCCCGACCTTGTTAAATGAGTTCTCCAGCGCGATGCAGCCCTGAATCTCGTGCGCCTTGATCATCGCCGTCAGCACATCGCGCATCGTCAGCGCAGGCCTGCCGCTCGCAAGGGTGGTGCGTGACAGCCAGTCCGCCGTAGCCAGAATGCCGCCCAGGTTATCGGAGGGATGTCCCCACTCCGCAGCGAGCCAGGTGTCGTTGAAGTCAAGCCAGCGAATCATGGCGCCAATGTTGAATGCCGCCTGCACCGGATCGAGCTGGAACGCCGTGCCAGGCACCTTTGCGCCATGCGGCACCACCGTCCCCGGCACAGTCGGCCCAAGCAATTTGGTACAGGCCGAATACTCCAGCGCCTCAAGCCCGCAACCCAGCGTATCCAGCAGGCAGTAGTGCGCAGTGGTGTAAGCTAAGTCGCTATTAACTTCATAACTCAGCGCATAGTCGGCGATGTCCGATAAGACCTGATCCGGCGCCGGACGCTCATTACTAATGTGTGATGACACGTAATCTCCTAATCGAACTTCGGTATCCTCTAAAGCTCATAACAACACAGAGGCTGTCATTCTGAGCGAACGGGGCCCCGAACGTTTTTCAGTTCGGGGGTGGTGAGTCGAAGAATCTGCTTCGATTTTTCGGACGTTTTACAAAGAATGTTGCAGACAGGACACCAGAGAATGATCAGCCACGCTCTTCCATCGGAACAAACGTCAAATTCTCCGGCCCCGTGTAATTCGCCGACGGACGAATGATCTTTCCGTCCTGCCGCTGTTCAATCACGTGCGCGCACCAACCCGCTGTCCGCGCAATCACAAACAGCGGCGTAAACAAATCGATGGGAATCCCCATTTGATGATAAGCAACCGCCGAGTACCAATCGAGATTGGGAAACATGCGCTTGGCGTCGTTCATCACAAACTCGATCCGCTCCGCCACCTGAAACAGCCGCGTGTCGTCCGCTTCGGTCGCCAGCCTGCCCGCCACTTCCTTCACAATCTCGCTGCGCGGGTCGCTGATGGTGTAGACCGGATGCCCGAAGCCGATAATCACTTCGCGCTCGCCCACACGCCGCCGTATATCCACCTCGGCCTCATCGGGAGTCTCATAACGCTGCTGAATCTCCAGCGCCACTTCATTCGCGCCGCCATGCTTCGGCCCCTTCAGCGCGCCAATCGCCCCTGCAATCGCCGAATAGAGATCCGACCCCGTCCCCGCAATCACCCGCGCCGTAAACGTCGACGCATTGAACTCGTGCTCCGCATACAGAACCAGCGAAGCCTGCATCGCCGCCGTCCACTCCGGGCTTGGCTTTTCCCCGTGCAGCAGATGCAGAAAGTGCGCCGCAATCGAATCCTCGAATCGCTCCACCTCAATCCGCCGCCCGTTGCGCGCGTAGTGGTGCCAATACAGCAGCATCGACCCGAGCGCCGCCAGCAGCGTATCCGCAATTCTGCGCGCCCCGGCGTCATTGTGGTCCAGAGCTTCGGGCAGCACGCAGCCAAGCACCGACACGCCGGTCCGCAGCACGTCCATCGGATGCGTGGTGGGCGGCAGCAGTTCCAGCGCCTGCTTTACCGCCGCGGGCAAACTGCGCAGCGGCCGCAGGCTCGCCTTGTACGCAGCCAGCTCCGCCGCATTAGGCAACTTGCCATGAATGAGCAGGTGCGCCACTTCCTCATACTCGCAGTGCCGCGCCAGGTCCTTGATGTCGTAGCCGCGATAGTGCAGATCGTTGCCGCTGTGGCCCACCGTGCACAGCGCCGTATTGCCCGCCGGCGTGCCCGACAACGCAACCGACTTTTTGGGTTTGAAAACCACAGGCGAAGTTAGTCCGTCGCTCATTCCGAACCTCCGGAGTGCATCAAGAATTCACCCTCCACGAGTGTTTACGATGATCAACAGCGATAAGAAAGTAACGAGAACAACTTCCACAGCCCCAAACGCGATACTTACGCCAATTTTGGCGGACAACGAGTCGCCGCCCGCATTACGATAACCGATGTATCCGCCGAGCAACGCCGCAACCAGGACTCCCGTTACTAATATCCAAGCTGTCTTATAGCCGATGAAAAAGGCTGGAAGAAGGAATGCGTAGGCGGAGCCCGTCGCGGAACCGAATAGAACGGCAACGGCCAACATGCATATCCGACCCCGGACGCCTTTAAGTCTGATCATGTCCTTTCCAGTACCACGGTTAAGAAGAAGATGAACTAGCCAAGATATCGAGGAAAAACCATCTATTCCTTGCCCTTCGCAAACAACTCATCCAGCTTCCGCTCATACGCGTGATAGTCCAAATACTTATACAGCTCCGCCCGCGTCTGCATCAGCGCCACCACGTTCCTCTGCGTGCCCTCCGCGCGAATCGCCTCGTATACCTTCAGCGCCGCCGCATTCATCGCCCGATAAGCTCCGCAGCAATACAAAATAATGTCCACGCCCGCAGCCTTCAGCTCGTCCCGCGTCCACAGCGGCGTCTGCCCAAACTCCGTAATGTTAGCCAGGATCGGCACGCCAACAGCCTTGCGAAACTCGGTGTACTGCGCGAGTTCCGTCACCGCCTCGGCAAAGATCATGTCCGCGCCCGCCGCAACATACGCCTGCGCGCGCTCAATCGCCGCGGCCATGCCTTCATTCGCCAGCGCATCGGTACGCGCCATCAGCAAAAATTGCTCATCGGTCCGCGCATCCACGGCCGCCTTGATCCGGTCGACCATCTCGCCCGCAGTCACCAGCTCTTTTCCAGGTCGATGCCCGCAGCGCTTCTGCCCCACCTGGTCTTCCATGTGCACCGCCGCCGCGCCGGCCTTCGCCAACGACCTTATAGCTCGCGCAATGTTGAACGCCCCGCCCCANNAGCACGTCTTCCATGGTGCTGATGCCCAGGTCGGGCATGCCCAGCGAGTTGGCCGCCACGCCGCCGCCTGAAACATACAGCGCGCGAAACCCCGTCGCCTCCGCCATTCGCGCCGTGTAGGCGTTGATGGCGCCCGCCACCTGCAGCGGCTGCTCTTCCCTCACCGCCGCGCGAAATCTCTCACCCGCCGAAACTTGATTTTGTCTTTGCTGCATGCAATCCCTTCCGCCGCATCATAACAGCCCAAACACTCCCATTTCCCAACCCCACCTTCAGGTGCGACAATCATCCCGTCGGCCTGGTCCATCCCCTCAGGGCCTCGCCCCAAAGGAGAAACATCGCCATGAAATCCCTCCTCGCCTGTACCGGGCTGCTCATCGCTGCAGCAACCCTCTCCGCCCAGACACCCGCGCCCAAGCCTCCGCCCAAGAGCCCCGCAGCCACAGAGTCCGCCACCATCGACGGCAAGACCATCACCATTACTTACAGTTCGCCCGGCGTCAAAGGCCGCGAAGGCAAGCTCTTCACCAAAGACGGCCAGATCGGCCACGATCCCACCTACCCCGTCTGGCGCGCCGGCGCCAACGCCGCCACCAAGCTGCACACTGAAGCCGATCTCGAAATCGGCTCCCTCGCCGTTCCCAAGGGCGATTACACCCTCTACGTCGACGTCTCCAACCCCGACAGCTGGGTTCTCGTCGTCAACGCCCAGACCGGCCAGTGGGGTACGGTCTACGACAAGGCCAAGGACCTGGGCCGCGTGCCGATGAAGATGACCAAGCCCGCCGAGACCATCGAGAACCTGAAGTACTCGCTCGCCGGCACCCACGGATCCCACGGTACCCTGACGCTGGCCTGGGAGAACCACATCGCCAGCGTCCCCTTCACCGTCAAGTAAGTCCTCATGCTTCTGCGGCAAATTCGGCTAGGGCGGCATTTGCGTATCATTTGCCGCCCAACAGATACAATGGATTCAGGGTTTGAATTTCACGCTGGAGGTCAGGAACCTTGCCGTTGTACGCCTATCGCTGCACCCAGTGCGGCCACAAGTTTGAAAAAATTCAGAACTTCTCCGCCAAGCAAGAGACCGAATGCCCTAGGTGCCACGGCGTGCTGGAGCGCCCGCTCACCGCGCCAGGCCTCAACTTCAAGGGTGCCGGCTGGTATGTGAACGACTACGCAAGCCCGAGTTCCGCCTCTGAATCTTCGTCCGAGTCTTCATCCGATTCCAGCAAGCCCGCCGCGCCTGCAGAGACCAAATCGTCCGCGAGCTCCAGCGAAAGCACATCCAGCGCACCTGCTTCCACATCGAGCTCGACGCCAAGCTCCACGCCCAGTTCCACGCCGAGCTCAACAACCTAGCTCTGCATCGCCGCGAACGCTCCCTGCTCCCTGAACTTCGCCGCCAGCACGTCTGTATACTTGTTCCCGGACCCTGTATTGAACAGCACCACGCGATCCTGCGCCGTCAGGAACCCCGTTCCCAGCAGATGGTCGTACGCCGCCGTAGCCGCCGCGCCCTCCGGCGACAACAGCAGCCCCTCGTGCGCCGCCCAGTCCTTCACTGAAGCGAAGATCTCGTCGTCCGTGAGCGCCAGCGCCGTGCCGCCCGACGCGCGCACAATCTCCAGAATAATCGAGTCCCCATACGGCTTGGGAACCCTCAGCCCCGAAGCAAACGTATGCGCGTTCTGCCACACCTGGCTCACCGCCTCGCCCTGATCAAACGCCCGCGCTACTGGAGCGCATCCCGCCGCCTGAATCGCGATCATCTTCGGCCGTTTCCCCGTCACCCAGCCCAACTGCTCCATCTCCTCGAACGCCTTCCACATGCCAATCATTCCCACTCCGCCGCCCGTGGGATAAAACACCGCATCGGGATACTCCCAGCCCAGTTGCTCCACCAGTTCGTAGCCCATCGTCTTCTTGCCTTCCACGCGGAAAGGCTCCTTCAGCGTGGAAATATCGAACCA
>PLPU01000193.1:0-21117 GCA_003159975.1 Acidobacteriaceae bacterium | reverse complement strand
GGCGCGCCCAATCAGCGCATCTTCGAGTTGAGCGCGAAGTACACGTTCTAACTTTCAATCGAGAGGTGGGCGCCCACTGCGTCCTCCTCTTCGGAACGTACTTCCTGTTGATTCGACAGACCTAACCGGAAAGGGCGCCTCGCGTGAGGCGCCCTTTCCATTTCATCGCGCAACCAGCCCCTCGACTGTGCCGTTTGCACGCGCCAACCGCTCACTCCGTCGCTATAATTGACATCTATGAAAATGGCGGAAAACGCATGCGCGCGCTGTGTGCCGGCACCGATGAAGACCGGCGCCGGAGCCGCATCGCCGGCGCTTCAGCGTACATTCGCAGCATGCGCTGTTCTGCTGCCCGCNNCAGTCTTGATCAGGCTGCGAAGCAGTATCACGAGTTTCTGGCAGAAGCGATTGGAGAACTGGCGAACAGCCACGCCCAGATTGGAGGCTACGCCAAGGCTTCAGCGCTTTTTGACGAAGCTTTGGCGTTGACTCCGGACTCGCTGTCGGTGCTCAGGAACTTCGCAATGGTGGCGTTGCAGGCGGGGGACCTGAAGCGCGCGGAGACCCTGGCCAGAGCGCTTCTGAATGACAACGCGAACGACCCAACAGGCCTGGCCAGGGCTCACCAGATTCTGGGGCGCACATTGCACAGGATGAACCGGGATCAGGATGCGAGGAAGGAGCTGGAAGCGGCCGCCGCGCTCGATCCCAGCTTCCAAACCGAATACGATCTCGCTGTTGTCTGTCTGGACCTTGATGACGAGAAGTGTGCCGTGCGGATCTTTGATGGGATTGAAGCGTCGGTCAAAGACAGTCCCGCACTTCATATGCAGTTCGGCAGAGCTTATGGGAACTCGGACTTTACGCCGCGGGCAGTGACGGAATTCAGGAAAGTAATCGCGAAAGACCCGCATTATCCGGGTGCGCACTATTGCGTGGCTGCGGCGCTGCTGGCGGCGGGCGAGGACGAGAAGACGCTGCAGGAAGCAGAGACGGAGCTCAAAGAGGAGCTGGCAGTCTCTCCGAAAGACTTCCTGACTTACGCGGCGCTGGGCAAGATAGAAGCAAGTTATCACCGGTATCCTGAAGCCGAACAATACCTGAAGCATGCCATTCAACTGAATCCCAGGAACCCTGACGCCTTTCTCTACCTGGGACAAATGTACTTCGATACCAAGCGTCTGACGGAGGCGGAGCCCAATCTTCGCCGCGCCATCGAACTCACGACAGATGTTTCTCGGAACCACTATCAAATCCAGAAGGCGCATTTTCTGCTGGGCAGGATTCTCATTCAGAAGCATCGGGAGGATGAGGCGCACAAGGAGATGCAAATCGCACACGCATTCACGGATAAGGCGCTATCGAAGGATAAAAGCACGCTTGCGGGAATGCTGTCGGACAGTGCGACNNAACAACCTGGGCGCGATCATGGCAACCGAGAAGAATTACGCGGACGCGTTGAAGTACTTTCAGTTCGCGGCTGCTTGGGTCCCCTCGCTTGAGGGTCTGGACTTGAACATGGGTCGCGCCGCGTTCATGGCTGCGAAGTTTTCAGAAGCGGTCCCGCTCCTTTCCCGTTATCTCCGGTCGCACCCTGGCGATTCAGGCATCCGCGGCGCGCTCGCCATGAGCCAATTCATGACCAACAACTCGAGAGGTTGCATCGACGCGCTCAAAGGGGCAGGAGAAGCAGTTACCTCCATCCCGCAAATGCAGTACATTTATGCGGAATCGCTCGTGAAGACCGGCGAGGTCTCGTTGGGAAAAACCCGCCTCGAATCGCTCGAGTCGGCGCATCCTGAAATCGCCGAAGTCCACCGAGGCCTTGGAGAAGTCCTTGAACTCCAGGGAGACAGGCGGAAAGCAGCCGAGGAACTGCAAAGCGCAATCCTGCTTAACGCAGACGATCCGGAGTCGCACTACGACCTTGGCAAGATCGACCTCGAAATCGGGGACGCAACAACGGCAATTCCTGAGATCGAATCGGCAATTCGATTGCAGCCAAATGTTCCTGAGTACCATAGGGAGCTCGCCGGTGCATATAAGCTGGCCTTGCGACCGGCCGACGCGGGGAAGGAACTTCAGATTTATGGCGCGCTCCACACTTCTCACGAGCAACCTGCGAGCACCGGTATCGGATCGACTACAGCGAAACCAGAGTGACTGTATCCCGAAGCCACATCACTCAAGTCGACGCGACCTCCAGGGAGCGGCGACCCTGCACAAAACTCGAGAGGGCACACCAACTCTGGTTTCGCTCTAAGCCAACCGCTCCTGACCGGTGAGCAAACAGGTAAGTCGAGTTAGCTGCGAGCCGGCAGAAAAGGAAGGTGTTCTAATGCGCGCCTGGACTCGCGTGTGCCCGAAGCGCCGGCCGAATGCGTTCTGGCGGAACAATTCCTTGACCTTCCAGGATTGAATAGAACCGATCGGCTGCAAGGCTGCCGATATGATCCACCGCCCCCGACGGCCAGTGGATTTCCACGCTGTCGATCTTCTCCGCCGAGGCAAGCCCGAAATGCACACGCAGATCGTTCTGTGACAGGTAGCTCCCTCCGCTGTGAATCTCGTCAGTCTGTGTCAAGCCTCCAGCGACGATCTTGATGCGGGCATTCAAGGCGAGGCGATTGCTCTTTGTTCCCGCCAGCTCGAAGCTTACCCAATGGCGCCCTGGAATTCCCTTGTTCCTCAGGATCATTGGGCTCCCATCGAGGTCGTTGATCACCACATCCATGTTGCCATCGTTGAACAGGTCAGCTACAGCAAGTCCGCGTGAGACACGCTTCTCTCTCAGCGCGGGCCCGGCTTGATCGCTTGCATCGCAGAATGTGCCGTCCCCCTGGTTCAGGCTGAGAAGCTTACTCTGGCGATAACCTGGATCCGACGGCAACTTATTCATCTGCGGATAAACGTGCCCGCTCGCGGTAATGAGATCCAGCCATCCGTCATTGTCCAGATCCACAAATGCAATTCCCCATTTGACCCACGGCAAGGACGCGAGTGCCAGACCGGACGCAAACGATACTTCCGAGAAGTTCCAATCGCCATCGTTGCGATAAAGGTCATCGTTTTCATTTTCAAAGTTCGTGACGGAGAGGGAAGGGCGTCCAGTGTGGTTATAGTCGCCTACGGCGATTCCCATCGACGCCTGCTCGGAGCCGTCGTTGCTGAGAGCGGTCCCTGACTCAAATCCAATCTCTTCGAATTTGCCGTTCCCAAGATTCTTGTAGAGGAATTTGGGAGTCGAGTCGTTAGCCATGTAGATGTCGGGGCGGCCCGTATTGTTGAAGTCGGCCCAGATCACGCCAAGGCCGTAATAGCCGTTCGGATCGCTTACGCCGGCGCTCTTCGAAACGTCGGTAAATGTTCCATCTCCATTGTTATGGTAAAGAGCGTCGCCTGCGCCCTTCAATCCGCGTGGACCGCATTGCACGTCGACTCCCCGGTATTTGCAATAGGGTTTGCTGCCAAATTGCGGCAGGTCATCGAGGTGGAAATCAACGTAGTTTGAGACCATCAGGTCGACAAATCCATCCCCATCGTAGTCCCCGAACGACGCCCCCGCGGACCACCGGCCATCCGCCACCCCCGCTTTGGCCGTTGCATCCGTGAACGTGCCGTCGCCATTATTGTGATAGAGTATGTTGCCGCCGAGGCAGGTAATGTAAAGATCGGGCCACCCGTCGTTGTCGTAGTCCCCAACTGCTCCGCCCATTGCCAGGCAAGGTTTTGTCAGCCCCGCCTTCTGTGTCACATCGGTGAACGTGCCGTCATGGTTATTGTGGTAGAGGGCTCCGAGGCTCGTCTTGCCGTGCAATGCCATTTCGATTGTCGGTGCATTGGTGAAATAGATGTCGGGCCATCCGTCGCGGTCGTAATCCATGATGATTACGCCGCCGCTCATCGACTCAAAGATGTATTTCTTGACGTCAGACGACGTGTGGGAAAAACTGATTCCCGACTTCGCCGTAATATCTTCGAGCTGTGGTACCGGTCGGTTTGTGCATTTTGGCGATTTGGCCCCCGGCGGAGGCGGCGGAGGTGTGGGATGTCCCATTCCCTGGCCATGGATCCGGGCGGCTGCGAAGAGCATTACGGGGAGGAGCCTGGCGCAGATTCTTAGAATTGACCGGGACATGACATCCTCACCTGACTGCAATTATCGCCGATTTGACGCAGCATCGGAATGCCCTGCTGCGGAGGTCAATCCGGGGCCTGTCCCGCGGCTCCTGGAATCCTGCAGACGGAATAGCCGCGCTGCTGGTAGGGGCAGTCCATCCCGGCAGGCGCCAGGCCATGAATGACCGTCCAGGTGACCGGATACTCGCCGGCCAGCCGGGTAAAGTCTTGTGCACGAAAGTGATTCAAACCATAGGTGGCGTTGCTCATCTGCTTCCACTCGTCAGCCAGGTTCGGAAACATCGCCACCACGCCGCCATCCTTGAAGTAATCCGCCAGGTCAGATCGCTCGCTGATCGCGCGGAAGCCGTGCACATCTGCGCCCTTGTCCAGAAAGTATCGCGAATCCACGGCAAAGACAGCCTCTTCAGGAGTATTCTCCCGGATCCAAAACAGTGTGTTTACCCAATCGTTGCAACTGGTCTTCTGCCACGGTAACTCAATGTGCGGGCTATGGGGATAGGTAGATCGAGCCACCAGGAACATGCCTCCCGCCAGTGGAACAAAGATGGCCGGCAGCACCCAGTTGCGCCCTTTGGCCGCGTACTCGCCGACCACACCTCCCAGCAGAACCATGAATACCAGGGTGATGAGTTGGAAACAGCGCAGCGGTTGCAGGCGCGCATACATATCCAGCATGTGCGAACTGGCGAAGACCGCGGCAACCAGGATCGAGAGCAACCCAAAGGGAATGAGCGCGAAACTGAGGCGCTTGAACTCGGGCGTGGTTCCGCGCATTTTGCCCCTCCAGAACCAGGCCAATAGGCCAAGCGGCGCCAACATGCCGAGCCAGTGGTACCAGGCCCAGTTGGAGAGAAAAAAGAAGTCACGCGCGTAGAGTGCTTCGCGGTAGGGGCCGCGCGCCGGGGTCAGCGGGAAACCGCCCGGCAGAATGCCGGCGAAGCCTGCCATGACCGGCGGGCGAGGCCGTGCCGCCGGCTGCGGTCCTTTCGCGAGCCATAGCACGCCCGTAAGCAACAAGAGGCATGCGCCCATTTGCGGGTGGATGACGCCGGCGGCCACGATTGCAATGCCCGCGAGCACATAGCGGCGCTCAAGAAAACCGGCCAGCGCAAGAATCGAAAGCGGAGTGGAGAAGGAGCGCGGCGTAAGATAGGGGTCGATCAACAGCAGGCCTGTGTTCGTGGCCGGCATGGTCAACACCGCGGTGATCACCAGAATGGAGCACCAGCGCGCACGCGGCGAGCGGAAGCAGATCGCCGCCAGCATCCAGCAGGCAGCCAGCAATGCAAAGACGCTGGCGACGTACCACAGCCAGATCGTCCAGTCCATTGATAGATGCGTGAGCCGCGCGCTCCAGGCCAGGATCGGGCTGAACAGCGACATGTGCTCGTGGGTCATGAAAAACTCATCCGCGAAAGGATACATCCGCGGATCGAGAAGCTTCTTGGCGGCAGGAATGTGGATCTCTGCATCTTCCACGCCCAGGTGGTAGCCGTGAATGGCTAGAGCGGCGGCGGTTAGAAGCACCAGTCGAAGGATGGGGAAACGCTGTTCCGCGGCTGTTTTCATCGAGAGATCCGCGGCGCGAGGCGCAGGGGCATAGATGTCCGGTTCCGTTTTAGCATGCCAGGGTTCTGCCTTTAACTATCATACGCACGCCACGGGGTGAGACCGGCAATAGCCGATCGAATACCGTAGTCTTGCAGGATACGGTTTGGAGGCCCGCAGGTGCAATTCGAGCCCCGGGCATTCGAGCCCCGGTCGTCCTCGTACCACGCAAGCGGGGAATGGAATTGGGGTTTGGCTCATGTGAGGTCGGCTACCTGCAATGAGGAAGCGGCGTTCATGGCAGCACTTATCTCCCCGTGGGCGCGCAACCGGGCTGGCAACATGGTTCTTCCAGCGGTGCAAACGCCTTCGCTGCACACCCGGCCCGCATGCGCGCAGGCAAGAGCTTAAAACTCTATCGATTCTTGATAAGACGGAAGAATCGTGATTCAGGCTACCTGGATTCGTCTTTTTTCTTGAAGCGGGGCGGAATTAAGTGTCTCTCACCATTTACGGTCACAAGGCACGGTGCGGGACAGAGCATCGCTGCATCTTCCCCTGGGCTGGCGGCGTTTCCTAAGATGCAAAAAAGGCGAGCAGAAAGCGAACCTGTACCCCTTCCGGCCAGGAACGCCGGTCGAATTTCCGAACCCCGCGCGGCGTTCGATGCTCAAGAAAAAGCGGGCTGTGTAAACTCATTCTGCCGATTAGTCGTCTATTTCACAAGAACTGCTTTGACGGCATTGCTTCGGGCTTTTCAAGTGAAGCCACGATCCCGTTCCGGAAGTTGCGCATCCAAAACATGAGAAAACTGCTGCATATCTTCCCTCTTGTGCTTATAGTTGCTGGCGCATCGCTGATTTTTGAGCAGCGCGCCTACGCCTATGCCGATCCTGGAACCGGGTTGCTTGCCATCCAGGCTTTCGGGTCTGCTTTGGTTGCCACCGGGTGGTATCTGCGCCGAAGAATTCATGGCCTCCTGCACCGCGGCGCCAAAACCCAGCAGCAGCCGGAAGAGTTTCCCGCCGCGAAGGTAGACGAGGGTTCGTCTCTTCCGTGAGCAGCCAGCCCGACCTCCAGCAAAATCCCGTCAGGTCCGAAAGCCAGCACCCGGCCGACGCCGCGCAACTATCCAACATTCACGGCCCAGGTGAACGGATTTCGTTGCAGGCGACTTTCCGCGATCCGGCGGGCCAGCTCCATCTCACGCCAACTCATGCCCTCCGCCGCATCTATCCCGCGTCGGTCGAAGAGACCCGTGTCTTTCTTGCGTCTCCCCTGTGCAAGGCGCTGGAGCGCTGCCGCGATCTGATCCCAACCGAGATTGTCCAGGCGGACGCGTATTTGCCTGCATTGCCCGGAGAGCTTTGGCTCGAACATCCGCGCATCGATCCCATTTCGTATCCGTGGGAGTGGACAACCGGGCAGTGGCGCTCCGCAGCCGAGCTCACTCTGCGCCTTGCGGACCAGGCCATCGACGCCGGTTGGACACTGAAGGACGCAACCCCGCTGAACATCCTCTTCAAGGGCACGCGGCCCGTTCTGGTAGACGTATTGTCGTTCGAGCGCCGTGATCCGTATTCCAGCGTCTGGCTTGCCTATGGGCAGTTTGTCCGCACATTTCTTTTGCCGCTCGTCGCGGAAAAATTCCTGAGCTGGCCATTGCAGGCCACTCTCTTCGCTCGTGACGGCTATGAGCCGCGCACAATCTATAACGCTCTCGGACCCTTGCAGCGCCTCAAACCCGATCTGCTGGATGTGGTCACGCTGGCTACGCTCTTTGAGGAATCGGGCGGGAAGGGAAGCAAGCCCAATGCGCGGAAGAAGCCATCGACGACCGACCCGGAACTTGCTGCGCATATTTTGCACAAGCGGATAGCCCGTCTGCGCAAGCAAATCGCCCGCGCCGCGCGCACTGAAACCAACAGCCGATGGAGCGGCTATCAGCAATCCGCCGCACACTATCGCCCTTCCGATACGGAAGACAAGCAGCGATTCGTCGCCCGTGCGCTGGAGCGCTGCCGTCCCGCGCGCGTGCTCGATATTGGCGCCAATACAGGCGCCTATTCGCTGCTGGCTGCCAAGGCAGGCGCTGAAGTTGTGGCCCTCGACAGCGACGCCGCGGCCTTGGATGCCCTGTGGCGCACCGCGTCGCGGCAGAACAAGCCGATCACTGCCCTGGTGGCCAACATCGCCCGTCCTACCCCCGCCGTGGGATGGAGAAACCGCGAACAGCTTTCGCTGCTCCAACGGCTCACGGGAAAGGGCCGGCTCGCCGGCAAGTTTGACATCGTGCTGATGCTGGCCGTCATTCATCACCTCATTCTTCGTGAACAATTACCCTTGGCGCACATCGCCGATCTTTGCTCCAGCCTGTCGAGCCGCTGGCTGGTGCTGGAGTGGGTGCCGCCCGCGGACCCCATGTTTCAGGAGTGGCTGCGCGGCCGCGACGATCTCTACGGCAGCCTGTCGGAGGACGACCTCAAGCAGGCATTCGCTCCGTTCTTCCACGTTGCCGATCGCACCGAGCTGGGCAATCATCGTGTCCTCTTCCTTTTTGAGCTCAACCATGTGTTTGAGAACGATCGCGCCCTCTCGCCGAACGAGGGAACAAGCCCATCATGATGAAACGCGTTGCACAGGCCTGGGCCTTCGCTTCCATCCTCCTGCTCCCTGACTATGCCGACCTCACATCCGGAGCAGGCGATGCGCGCATGCGTTCCCCTGTGCCGCTTACCGGCATCGCGCTCGCTCAACTCACTGACATGGTGATTGTGGCGCTGCTGTTTTTTTTGCTTGTGGCGGCCCTCCGCAAGCTCGCCGCTTGGCCCACAATCCGCTGGACGTTGATGGCGGTCCTGCCCGTGCTTCTGTTCGCGCGCAATCTGGATGTGATGCCCGTCGACGTTCCGCCGCTCGCGGTGCTGGCGATGGGCATTGTGTGGACCGGCCTGCTGACCTTCCTCATCCTCCGCATGCCCAGATTTGCCGCGCGGTTGAGCAGAGCCGGCAGCAGCCTTCTGGCCGGCTTTGCTGTCTTCGCCCTGGTCATGACAGGTCAGCTTTTGCGCGCTTCACTCTGGCGCCCCGGTCCGCAGTCCTTCAACCATCCAATCGCAACAGCCTCCCCGCACAAGCCGCGTCTGGTCTGGATTCTCTTCGACGAGCTCGCTTACAAGCCCGTCTTTGAAGCGCGCGATCCCTCGCTGCAACTTCCCAACTTCGACCGCCTGCGCGCGGAAGCTACGCTGTATTCCGATGTAACGCCCATCGCCTACCGCACCACCAGGGCCATTCCGAGTTTGCTGCTGGGCAGTACGGTCACCGATGTCGCATACACTTCGAATAACCGCTACCTGATTCAGACTGACAATGGCTCCGATTGGAAACCCTTCGACCCCAAAGCCACCCTCTTCGGAATGGCCGGGCGGCAGGGCCTGACCACATCGATCATCGGCTGGTATATCGCTTATTGTCCGATTTTTGCCGGCGTCGCTACTGACTGTTATTGGAGCAATGAAGACGCGCAGGACCGCGGGCCAACCTCAACCGGCGCGACCTTTGCGCGGAATGTCTGGTTCCCCTTGCGCATCATGGTCGAAGAGGCCATTGCGCCACGGCGCGCCTGGGACGACGTGGCCGCCTGGAACGCGGACGGCCATATCGCGGCCGTCAAAGATCTGCGCCGCCACGAGCTTGCGGCGGTTGCCGACAGCCAGGCCGATATCCTCTATCTCCACATCCCCGCGCCCCATCCGCCCGCCTTCTGGGACCGGCGGACAGGCAACTACGCCGGGGGAGGGTCCTATTTGGATTCCCTGGATTATTCAGACCGGCTGCTGGGCCAGATTCTCAACGCACTCGAGGCGCAGCCGCGCTGGGCCTCTACCACGCTGATCGTGCACGGCGATCACTCCTGGCGCACCGGGATGTGGCGTCCATTGCCGGGATGGAGCGCCGAGGACGAGCGCATCTCGGATGGCGGCCAATGGGATCCGCGGCCGCTGCTGATGATCCACACGCCCGGCCAGCAAAATCCGCAAACCGTCGCCGCGCCCACCAGCATCATGCTGGTGCATGACACCGTCGCCAGTTGGATCGAATCCACTAAACCTTGAAAACTGCCGGCTTGGTTGCGTTGTGCTCGGGCAATTGATCCAGCAGCACCACGTTGAGCAGCGACTTGTGCACCTGGATGCGGCCGTTGTAATCGATGAAGCCCAGCTTGCGAAAGCGGTTCATGAANNGTGCCGATCATATCCGCCAGCGCCTCCTGCGTGATGGGCGGGATGTATGTCTCCGGGGCGCCGGGCTTGCCAAACTCCGCCATAATCAGCAGAATCCGCGCCAGGCGCTTCTCGCTTGAATTAAAAAGCTGATCGACTAGATCGGCCTGGGTGCGCATGCTCCGGGCCAGCAGAAACTTGAGGAACATGTCGGCGAATTCGTGTTCGTCGTGCATCACCCGGATCATCTCATTCCGCGAAATCTTGAGCGCCGTGCAGTTGTTCACCGCTGTGGCACTGGCCAGGCGCAGCCCAACCATGCCGGCCAGCGACTCCTCTCCAACAAAGTCGCCGTCGGAGAGCTGCGTGATGGTGGCCTCTTTACCGGTTTGTGAAACAACAGTGAGCTTGGCGCGGCCCTTCTGAAGATAAAAGACGGAGTCTGCCGCATCGCCCTGCGAGAAGAAAGCTTCTCCGGGTTTCAATTCAACAATTCTTCGCCCCAGGCCGCCATGCGCAAGAAAATCAGCGGGTGAAAAGGACATGTTTTTCGTGACGTTCATCATTGGCGACCTCAGTGCGGTTTGTAATGCATTTGCGGTTTCTATTCAGCAACAGACCCCCCTGCGATCTAACAGGGAGAACGGTCGAGCCGATCAAATACCGTGTGTGGATTGTCGAAGAGACACTCGGCGTTCGCTTCCCCGATGCCAGCCACACAGCCGAATTCACCTTGGTGAAGGTCGCAAGCTGTTCGCGGTGCAAACCAGATCGCGAATTAACACAACTACGCCTAAGCTCTGTCCATCATCGCTTTCAACCCGGTTGCGTGTATGGTCTGTATTGCTCAGATATAAGAAATGACCAGGAAGGCAGGCGAAAAAGATGCAAACTCAGAGCGGAGGAATAGAATCGAATCAATTGCCCGGCGTGAAATGAGGCTTGGCAACCTCGCTCTCACGCTGCGCATCAGCCCAGTAGCCCTGCTCATCCCGTCTCACGGTATGTACCTTGCGTCTATTGGGTTGACTTTGCCGTCTATTCAGTTGTCCGTAGCCTATCGTCTCTTGGACTTGTTCCGGGGAGCACTGTCGAACTTGCAATTGCGCTGGTTTCCTGCGATTCTGCGTTGTGCGTCTCCTCAATTGTTTTTTGCGTGGAGTCTTAAGTGTCTGAAATTAAAGACGGATCAGATGGCCTGCATATTGGAGCCGGCCACCAGTTGAACGCGCCGCAAACCCGGCAGGGCCAGCCGTGGGTTGTCTGGGCAAGCATCTTCCTGCTGCTGATTGTGATCGTCGGAGTTGTCTGGTTTATTCACCAGAACAACCTCAAAGAAGCGGCGGAGAAGAAGCGGATGGCCTCCATCAAGCCGCCGGTTTCGGCCACGGTTGCCACGGCCATCAAGGGCAACCTTGGTGTGTATCTCAACGCAATCGGCACGGTCACGCCGGTTTACACAGACAGCATCCTGGCGCAGGCCAGCGGAGTCCTCACCGCGGTTCACTACACCGAAGGACAATTCGTCAAAAAAGGCGCCTCGCTCATCGACATCGATCCGCGACCCTACCAGGCACAGTTGCTTGAGGCCCAGGGCACGCTGGAACACGACACCAACGTGCTGGCGCAGTCCCAGATGGACCTCGAGCGCTACCGCACCGCATGGGCGCGCAACGGCATCAACAAGCAGTTGCTCGACGACCAGGAAAAGATCGTTCTTCAGGACCAGGGTACGGTGAAGAACGATCAGGGCACCGTCAACTATGACCAGGTGCAACTCGGCTACTGCCACATCACGGCGCCCATCTCCGGCCGCGTCGGCCTCCGCCTTGTGGACCCCGGCAACGTGGTGCAGGCCGGCGGAACAACCGTACTTGTCGTCATCACCCAGGAGCAGCCCACTACCGTCGTGTTCACGCTCGCTGAAGACAGCCTGGCTTCGGTGTTGGCGCGAATGAAGCAGGTCCGCACCCTGCCCGTTGAGGCATGGGATCGCGCGCAGACCACCAGGCTGGCGTCGGGCAAGTTGCAAAGCATCGATAACCAGATCAATACCACCACGGGAACGGTGAATCTGCGTGCACAGTTCGAGAATGCCAAGGGCGAGCTCTTTCCCAACCAATTCGTCAATACACGGTTGCTGCTGAATACGCTCGAGGGCGCTACGGTGATTCCCAGCGGAGCCGTCCAGCACAATGGAACCGCGGCCTTCGCCTACGTCGTCGCCAACGGAGTTGCGAGCATCCGTACCATCAATCCCACCGTTACCGACGGGGGCCAGACCGCGGTCACGGGACTCAATCCAGGCGAAGTGGTGGCCACAAGCAGCTTCGATAAGCTGCAGGCAGGCAGTAAGGTCGTCGTCTCGAAGCAGGCTATACAAGCCAATCCGACAGAGGGCAATACTCCGTGAATCCTTCCGGGCCTTTCATTCAGCGCCCTGTTGCAACTTCGCTGCTGATGGCCGCTATTTTGCTGGTGGGTATCGTTGCGTATTTTCAGTTGCCGATCTCTGCCTTGCCGGAGGTCGATTATCCCACCATTCAGGTGCTCACGTTTTATCCCGGCGCGAACCCTGACGTCATGGCGACCACTGTCACCGCCCCGCTGGAGCGGCAGTTCGGCCAGTTGCAGGGCCTGAGCCAGATGACCTCCACCAGCTCCGGTGGTTCCTCGGTCATCGTGCTCCAGTTTGCGCTCNNGCTCCCGTCCTCACGCTGGCCATCACCTCCAACTCCATTCCGCTTTCGCAGGTGGAAGACCTGGTCGATACCCGCCTTGCGCCCAAGCTCTCGCAGTTGGCCGGTGTCGGACTGGTCAGCATCAGCGGCGGCCAGAAGCCGGCCGTGCGCATTCAGGCCAACCCGACCCAGCTCTCGTCTTACGGGCTTAACCTCGAGGATCTGCGTACCTCCCTCACCCAGGCCAGCGTCAATCAGGCTCTGGGTAACTTCGACGGGCCGCATCAGGATTACCAGATCAATTCCAACGATCAGTTGGTCACCAGCGACGACTACCGGAAGATCGTCGTGGCCTATCGCAACGGCGCGCCCATCATGCTCAAGGATGTCGCAAACGTAGTCGACGGCATCGAAAACAACAAGCAGGCCGCGTGGATGAACCAGACGCCTGCCGTCATCCTCAACATTCAAAGGCAGCCAGGCGCCAACACCATCAAGGTCGTCAAGGCCATCAAGGCAATTCTTCCGCAGCTTGAAATCAACCTGCCGGCCTCCATCCAGGTCACGCCGCTTACCGACTTGACCACCTCCATCAACGCCTCCGTCGCCGACGTCGAATTTGAGTTGATGCTCACGGTTGCGCTGGTGGTGATGATCATCTTCGTCTTCCTGCGCAATCTGTACGCCACCTTGATTCCATTCGCCGCGGTCCCCCTCTCGCTGGTGGGCACCTTCGGCGCCATGTATGCCCTCGGCTACAGCCTCGACAATCTTTCCCTCATGGCCCTTACCATCTCCACCGGCTTTGTGGTGGATGACGCGATCGTCATGATCGAAAACATCTCGCGCTACATCGAGGCCGGCGACCCGCCTATGCAGGCCGCCATGAAGGGCGCGGAACAGATTGGCTTCACCATCATCTCTCTTACCGTCTCGCTCATCGCGGTCCTCATCCCGCTGCTCTTCATGGGGGACGTGGTTGGCCGCCTCTTCCGTGAATTTGCCGTCACGCTGGCCGTAACCATCGTGCTCTCGGCCGTTGTCTCCCTCACGCTGACGCCCATGATGTGCTCGCGGATTTTGCGCCACCAGACCGAAGCCCAGCAGGGCCGCTTCTATAAGGCATCGGAGCGCATGTTCCAGGGCATGATCGACTTCTATGGCCGCACGCTCAAGTTCGTTCTGGGATACCAGACCATCACTTTGCTCATCGCCGTGGCCACGCTGATCCTTACCGTTGTTCTCTACATCACGATTCCCAAGGGATTCTTCCCCGTTCAGGATACCGGCGTCATCCAGGGCATCTCGCAGGCGCCGGAGACCATCTCCTTCGCCGCCATGGCCCAGAAGCAGCAGCAACTGGCTCAGGTCGTACTGCAGGATCCGGCGGTCCAGAGCCTGTCGTCCTTCATCGGCGCCGACGGCACCAACACCACGCTCAACAGCGGTCGCATGTCCATCAACCTCAAGCCGCTCGACGAACGCAATATCGGCGCATCCGACGTCATTCGCAGATTGCAGAAGAGCCTCAAGCAGGTGAACGACGTCCAGCTCTTCATGGAACCCGTGCAGAACATCACCGTCGACGACCGCGTCAGCCGCACCCAGTACCAGTACACGCTCGAAGATCCCGATCCCAACGAGCTGAATCTCTGGACCGCAAAGCTCGTCGACAAGATGAAGGCATTGCCCCAGCTTGCCGATGTGGCCACAGACCAGCAGACAGGCGGCCTTGCGGTCTCGTTGGTTGTCGATCGCGTCTCCGCATCGCGCCTGGGCATCGCCCCATCCACCATCGACAACACGCTGTACGATGCCTATGGGCAGCGCCAGATCAGCACCATGTACACGCAGTTGAATCAGTACCATGTGATTCTGGAATCCGATCCCAGCTTTCAGCAAACTCCCAAGAGGCTGCAGGATTTGTACATTCAGGCGGGAGCCTCGTCAGGAGCCTCCGGCCCAGGGGCCTCGTCGTCCTTCGCATCCTCGGGGTCTTCTTCCGCCGGCTCCAATGCCACCACGACTTCAGTTGCCTATACGCCATCCTCGGCAGTGCTGACCCCACCCGCCAATGCCATCAAATCCGGCGTTGGAGCAGGCAGCGCCACTTCCACCAGCAGTACGACCGCGCCGGCCAATTCCGTTCCGCTCAGTGCGTTCACCAGCATCCAGCAGGTGGCGGAGCCGCTCTCCATCAACCACCAGGGCCAGTTCCCGGCAGTCACTGTGTCGTTCAATCTCGCTCCCGACGCTTCGCTTGGCGAAGCAATCACATCCGTCGAGAAGGTTCAAAAAGATCTCAATATGCCGGCCAGCGTCCAGTTTGGCTTTCAAGGCACCGCGGCTTCTTTTGAGGGCTCGCTTGCCAATGAAGGCCTGCTGATTCTCGCCGCGCTGGTCGCGGTTTACATCGTGCTTGGCGTCCTATACGAGAGCTTCATTCACCCCATCACCATTCTCTCCACGCTGCCCTCGGCCGGCGTGGGCGCATTGCTGGCCCTCAGCCTCTTCAAGCAGGACCTCAGCGTCGTCGCCATCATCGGCATCATCCTGCTCATCGGCATTGTGAAAAAGAACGGCATCATGATGGTCGACTTTGCCCTCGAGGGCGAGCGGGAGCGCGGCATGAATTCCACTGACGCCATCTATGAGGCCTGCCTGCTTCGCTTCCGCCCCATCATGATGACCACCATGGCCGCGCTGCTCGCGGGCATTCCGCTGGCGGTGGGTACGGGCATGGGTTCTGAGTTGCGCCGCCCGCTGGGCATTGCCATGGTCGGCGGCCTGCTGCTCTCGCAAATCCTTACGCTTTACACCACGCCCGTCATTTACATCTTCTTCGATCGCATCGGCCATCGCATTGTCCGTTCGCCAAGGCCGACAGGAATGGGTGACGAGCCTCAGCCGGCGGAGGCTTCATGAACATCTCCGCTCCCTTCATCCGGCGGCCAGTCGCCACCACCCTGCTGACGGCGGGTGTTCTGCTCACCGGAGCCATCGCGTTCAATGTGCTCCCGGTTTCCCCGCTGCCGCAGATCGATTTCCCCACCATCTCTGTCGGCGCCAGCCTTCCCGGCGGCAGCCCGGAGATCATGGCGTCGTCCATCGCCACTCCGCTGGAGCGCGAGTTCGGCCACATCGCCGGCGTCACCGAGATGACTTCGTCAAGTTCACTCGGCAGCACCTCAATCACCCTCCAATTCGACTTGAGCCGCAACATTGACGGCGCGGCGCGCGACGTTGAAGCCGCAATCAACGCGGCCCGTACTTACCTGCCCGCCAATCTGCCCGCCAATCCAACCTACCGCAAGGTCAACCCCGCGGACTCCCCGATCATGATCATCGGGCTCACATCCGACAAGTATGACAAGCCCACCCTCTACGACGAAGCCTCGTCCGTCATTGCGCAAAAGCTCTCGCAGATTCAGGGCGTCGGACAGGTCGGGGTCGGCGGTGGCGCCGGCCCTTCGGTGCGCGTCGAAGTGAATCCCACGCTCCTCAACAGCCACGGTCTCACGCTCCAGAATATTCAATCCGTGCTGAGCACTCAGAATGTGCACGAGGCGGCAGGTCAAATCACGCTCGGCAATACCACCGCCGACATCGTCGTCAATGACCAGATGCACCAGGCCGACCAGTACAAGCCGATCATCATTGGTTACAACAAGGGCGCCGCGGTCCATCTCGCCGACGTCGCCGACGTGTCCAATGGCGCGCAGAACATTCGCGCCGGCGGATACCTCGACGGCGTTCCGTCGATCACTGTCATCGTCTTCCGCCAGCCCGGCGCCAATATCATTGAGACCGTCGATCGCATTAAAGCGGAGTTGCCATCGGTTCAAGCGTCGATTCCGCAAGGCATCAAAATCACCGTTGTCCTCGATCGCACCACCACCATCCGCGCATCGGTCAGCGACGTCGAGAAGACCCTCATGGGCTCCGTCGCACTGGTGATCCTGGTAGTCTTCGTGTTTCTGCGCAACTGGCGCGCGACGCTCATTCCGTTCGTCGCCGTTCCCGTCTCGCTGGTCGGCACATTCGCCGTCATGTACCTGCTCGGCTTTAGCATCGACAACCTCTCACTGATGGCCTTGACCATCGCCACGGGGTTCGTGGTCGACGACGCCATCGTGGTCATGGAGAATATCTCCCGCCATCGCGAGTCTGGAATGAATCCGTTTCAGGCCGCGTTCCTCGGCTCCAGGGAGATCGGCTTTACAATCTTCTCCATCAGCATGTCGCTGATCGCTGTTTTCATTCCCATCCTGCTGATGGCCGGCATCGTGGGCAGGCTCTTTCGCGAGTTCGCCGTCACGCTTGCAACTGCAATCCTTGTTTCGATGGTCATCTCCCTGACCACCACACCCATGATGTGCGCCTTTCTTCTCAAGGACGAGAGCAAGATCAAACACGGCCGCGCGTTTCGCACCAGTGAGAAGGGATTCCAGTGGCTGCTCACCGGATACAACCGTTCGCTGACCTGGGTGCTCAGGAACCCTGGGCTCATGCTGACCGTCCTGCTGCTGACCATCGGATTGAATTTCTACCTCATGTATGTCATTCCCAAGGGATTCTTTCCCCAGCAGGACACAGGCGCTCTGATGGGCATGGTGCAAGGCCCGCAGGATGCATCGTTTGCGGTGATGGACAACTCGGTGAGGCAACTTGTGCGCGTCATCAAGGCCGATCCTGCTGTAGCCCACGTCAATGCCTATACGGGTGGCGGCGGCTCATCCAACGGGGGATTCATCTTTATCGCCCTCAAGCCGCTGGCAACTCAGCTGGGGAATCAATGCCAGGAGTCGCCAGAGTGCGCCGTGCGCCGGACGTCAGCGCCCGACATTATCAATCGCCTGCGCCCCAAAATGAACCGGCTTCCGGTGGCGCAGGCATTCCTCCAGGCTGCGCAGGATCTGCGCATCGGAGGTCGAGGAAGCGCCGCACTCTATCAGTACACCATCCAATCGGATAATGTGCAGGATCTCGCGACATGGGGCCCCAAGCTGCTTGCGGGAATGAAAGGCCTTTCCGGCTTTCAGGATGTAAACACCGATGCGCAAAATGCCGGCCTGCAGGAGATGCTCACCTATGACCGCCCTACTGCCGCGCGTCTCGGCATTACGCCGTCCTCTTTGAATAGCTCCATTTACTCCGCCTTCGGGCAGTCCGAAGTCTCCATCATCTATACCCAGTTGAACCAGTACTACGTGGTATTGGAGGTTGCGCCGCCCTACTGGCAAAGCCCCGCGGGGCTGAACGACATCTACCTCCACACCTCCGGCAAGGGCCTGGTTCCGCTTTCCACAGTTTCGACAGCGCAGGCCACAACTACGCCGCTGGTCATCAATCACACCAGCTCTTTCCCATCCGTCACTGTATCCTTCAATCTCGCCACCGGCATGTCCATGAGCGATGCTGTGCGCGAGGTCGACCAGATGCAGCAACAGATGGGCATGCCTGAAACAGTGCGCGGCTTCTTCGCCGGAACGGCCGCGGCCTATCAGACTTCGCTTGCCTCCGAACCCGCTCTTGTCGCAACCGCTCTGCTTGCCGTCTACATCGTGCTCGGCATTTTGTATGAGAGCCTGGTCCATCCCCTCACCATCATCTCCACGGTCTTTTCGGCCAGTGCCGGTGCCATGCTGGCGCTGATGCTGTTCAAGATCGACCTCAACGTGATCTCGATCATCGGTATCATTCTGCTCATCGGCATCGTCAAAAAGAATGCGATCATGATGATTGACTTTGCGCTGGTCGCGGAGCGCGTGCACGGCAAGAGCACATCCGACTCAATCTTTGAAGCCTGCATGCTCCGTTTCCGTCCCATCCTGATGACCACCATGGCCGCGTTGTTCGGCGCGCTGCCGCTGGCTTTCGGCACCGGAACCGGCTCCGAGCTCAGGCGTCCGCTGGGCATCACCATCGTGGGTGGACTCATCGTCAGCCAGATGCTGACCCTCTACACCACGCCCGTCGTTTATTTGTTCTTCGATCGCATGCGCCTTCGTTTCCAGGGCAAACCCGCGGCCCACCTGCAACCCGGAACCGCGGAGGCCTCTTAGCAATGATTGCTTATGGAGTGTTCGTTATGAAGAATTCGATCGTGCAATCCCGGCAGGCAATTCGAGCCTCGTCGTGCGCGCTCTTTGCCGTTGCCCTCTCGGTCATGCTGGCTGGATGCAACGTAGGCCCAAAGTACGTCCCCCCCTCCATGACCGCGCCTCCGGCCTTCAAAGAGTCGCCCACGCAATTCAAGGAAACCGATGGATGGACCGTCGCGCAGCCGCAGGACGCGGCGCTGCGCGGCAAGTGGTGGGAAATCTATAACGATCCGGAACTCAATGCCCTCGAAGAGCAACTGAATATCGACAACCAGAACATCCGCGAGTCTTTTGAGAACTTCATGGAGGCCCGCGCCCTGGTGCGCGAAGCGCGCTCGCAATATTTCCCCACCATCGGCATCGGTCCCTCCTACACACGGTCGCAAAGCTCATCTACGATCGGATCCGGTACGAGCTCAAGCAGCGGAACTGGAACTGGGACTGGAACTGGAAGTACTGTCTCATCCGCCGGAAAGCAGTCGCAGATATTTGCCCTTCCGGCCAGTATTTCTTGGGAGCCGGATCTGTGGGATAAGGTGCGCAACACCGTCCGCGCCAATCAATACAACGCCCAATTGAGCGCTGCCGATCTTGAGAACGAACGCCTCTCTGAACAAGCCAGCCTCGCCGAGTACTTCTTTGAAATTCGCGGCCAGGATGCGCTGCAACAGATCCTCGACGCCACGGTAGACGCAGACAAGAAATCTGTAGACTCGGAGCAGGCCCGCTACGACACCGGAGTCGACGATCGGATTTCGCTGGTCGAAGCGCAAACCACGCTGGACAGTGCGCGGTCCGCCGCAATCAATCTTGGAATCGCGCGCGCCCAGTATGAACATGCCATCGCCATGCTCGTAGGCAAGCCCGCATCGGCCTTCTCCATTCCGGTCAAGCCCATCCTTACCGCGCCGCCGCCAATCCCCATCGGCCTGCCGACGCAACTGCTTGAGCGCCGTCCTGACATCGCTGGCGCGGAGCGCTCCATGGCCGCGGCAAATGCGCAAATCGGCGTAGCCTATGCGGCATACTATCCGTCTCTCACTCTCTCCGGCAACGGCGGCGTGGAAAGTTCAGCCCTCAAGAACCTCTTTGATGCTGCCAGCCGTTTCTGGTCCGTCGGCCCGGCGCTCTCTGAGACCATCTATGACGGAGGCCTGCGCCGCGCCACGGTCAATCAGTACATCGCCACCTACAACGCCGACCTCGCAGCGTATCGCCAGACCGTGCTCGTGGCCTTTCAGCAGGTTGAAGACTCGCTCGCGTCCGTGCGCATCCTGTCGCAGCAAATCGCTCAACAGCAGAAAGCTGTCGACTCATCACAACTATTTCTCAAACTCGAACAGAGCCGCTACGATCTGGGCATCGATCCCTATATCGATGTCATGACCGCGGAAACGACGTTACTCTCCAACCAGCAGGGTCTCGCCAATCTCCAGGTGGAGCAGATGACCGCGTCGGTGCAACTGATTCAAGCTCTGGGCGGCGGTTGGGACCGTTCGCAGTTGCCCACGCCGGCCCAGATTACGCAAAAGCCCACCCACGCCGAGACCGCCATTCAGCATTGAGCACGCTCGCTGCTCGCAAGCAGTTTAGACCCCCGCCGCCTTCGCCTACCCGCGGGGAGATGAGATTTTGGGTGCCCCATCCATCGAGCGGCCCGGGGCCCCGGCGACAGGTCTTCGTCGCTGGGGTGGCTGCTTGATGGGTGGGAGACCACAAAGGCCAACCATCGGCCCTCGGGCATTTCAATCTTCCATTCTGTTTCTTATCAGCTGAAGGCTATAATCTGCCCATGGCGTACCATGCGCACACCAATTCGACCGAACCACCGGTTGTGCCAATTATGCAGCCCGGAGAACCCGACACTGCGCACAAACTGCGCGCTCTCGAAGCGCAGCTTTGCGAACTGGAAAGCCTCATGGTGGCCTACTCCGGCGGCGTCGACTCCGCATTCCTGGCCGCCACCGCGCATCGCATCCTCGGCGAAAAAATGCTCGCCGTGCTGGCCGATTCACCCAGCCTCGCCCGCCGCGATCTGGAGCAGGCCGTCGCTTTCGCACATTCGCTCGGCATGCCGCTCCGCATCGTCAACACGGAAGAGTTAGATCGTCCTGAGTATGCCCGCAACGACGCCAACCGCTGCTTCCATTGCAAGGACGAGCTCTTTGCCACCATGGAATCGCTCGGCGCGCAGTTGGGCCATCCGCATATCGCCTACGGAATGAATGCCGACGACACGCGCGATTATCGCCCCGGCCAGCGCGCCGCGGAGCAGCATGCGGTTCTTGCGCCGCTCGCCGACGCCGCCCTCACCAAGCTCGAAATCCGCGCCCTCGCCAAGACCGCCGGTTATTCGCTGTGGGACCGTCCCGCCGCGCCCTGCCTGTCTTCGCGCGTCGAATACGGCCGCACCGT
>PLPU01000512.1:0-9612 GCA_003159975.1 Acidobacteriaceae bacterium | reverse complement strand
CAGCGCCAGCCCGCCCAGAATCCACCATTTGTACTTGCTCAGCGGGTCAGGCGTATTAATTGGCTGTCCAATGCCGCCGCCTGGCTGATTGCCCGGAGTGGCTGTCGGGCTCTGTCCGCTGTCCTGCCCGCCCATTCCTGAACCACCGCTTGCCGCGCCCTGCTGCTCTCGCGGCATCGATCCATTGCCCGACACGGTGAACTCCAGCGTCTTGCCCGGCATTGCATTCTTCAACAGCAATGTCTGCACCGACGGGCTCTGATCCGGTGGCTGCACCGGCTGGAAGTTGAGACCCGCCCCCGCTTTGAAATCAATGCTCTTCGGCAGCATCACCACAAAGCTGTTCACCGGCATCGTCACTTTGGCGTTAAACGTGTACTTGCCGGTATACGGAAGGTGATAGTGCACCACGAAGACGGTCATATTCTCGCCTTCGTCCGGCTGAATAGGAACGTTGAAGCTGAAGTGCCCCTTCTGGCTGAGTGCCACCGGAATGGCGTTGGTGGGCAGCCCGCTCGGCCGCGTCGCTTCCGCGCCATCAAGCACCGCGCCTGTCGGCAGCACAAACTCGAATGTGTTGTTGCTGAATTGCGTCACCCGCGGAGAACTGGTATTGTGCACCACGAACTGCTCGGCCACATCCAGTTGGCCGTTTTCCGATTCAATTTGCAGAACGTCGTCCTCGATGGAAACGCCATCGACCTTGGCCGCCGAATCATAAACCGTGATGTCGCCCGGCCCTGCGCCCTGCGGCGCTGCAATAAAGTAGCCCGCACCCTGGTGTATGGCGCGAATCAGGTAAGGTCCGCTGCCCGGCTCATTGAGAGAATAATGCCCCTTGGTGTCGGTGGTTGCATGCGCGGCGGCCTTCATACCCGCCTGCACGTCGACCAGTTCAACAAGATCGCCCGCGGCGGGCTTGCCGGTGGTCTTGTTGATCACGGTGCCGGTAACAGTAGCGGCCTGTGCCAAAGCGCCTGTGAACAGCAGGCTCAAAGCAAGATTGGAGAGTGTAATTCGAGTCGATCTCATGGTCGTAAAAGAGTCCTTCTTCTTTGAAACGGGGCAATGGTTGGGGGGAAGCAGCGAGGGTCAGCTTCACGCCTGCTGCAAATGATCGATCTCGGCCATCAACAGCGCCGCTTCGTTTTCCAGTTGCGTCCGCTGTGTAACAAAATCCTCTTCCGGATATTTGCCGGCCCGATACTCGAAGTTCAGGTCGCGCAGGTTCTCGTAGAGCTGCTCCTTACGCTCCAGCAAATAGTCCAGCCGCGTCTTCTCGCGCTGGCTGGCAAAGACGTTTTCCGGCCAGAAGGTATAAATCAGTAGCGCAGCCATTAACAGGAAGCCTGCAATGGTGCCTTGTGCAGTTGTCATCGCTCAAAACCCTCCGTCGCCGGTCTCCCGGCGAATCCTCTCCAGGCGTTCCCGCTCGGCCGGATCCAGACTGGCAGCATCGACGGCGGCAACGGCCGTCCTGCCCACTGACCAGCGCCGTACCAGCAGAATCGTACCCAGCAGCGCCGCGGCAAACACCGCGAAGGGAGCAATCCACGCCACCAGGTCAAATCCCTGCGTCGTCGGCGCGGCCAAAACAACTGCGCCATACTTGGCCACAAACGCGTCCAGAATCTCCTTGTCGCTTTGTCCGGCTGCAATGTCCGCGCGCAGCTCGGCCAGCTCGCCTGCGGAGTTCGGGCAGCCAACATGGTTGCATTCCCCCAGAATCTCCGCGCAGCCGCACGTGCACATCAGCCGGTGGTTCAGGTCGTTGTACCGCGCGCTCGCATCCGTCGCGCCGAGCGAGAAGCACACCGCGACAGCCAGAACCGCAACCTGCATGCCCTTGACCCAGCCCTTTACCGGGAGAGCCAACCGCGACCGCTCAGTCATTAGTCGCCGCCCTTCAGCGCCGGCTCGGTAGGAATCGTGCGCGCCGCCGGCACCCTCAGTGAAGCCGTCGCCGGGCTTAGGCTCGGCACCAGCGCAAACAGCGTACCGATTACGAGCACCACCAGCCCCGCCCAGATCCACCCCACCAGCGGATTCAGAAACGCCTTGATAATCGGCTGCCCGGTGTCGGGATTCGTGCCCTCATACACTACATACAAATCCCATTCGATCGTCGAGTGAATGGCCACCATGGTCTGCGGCTGCTCGCTCGCCAGATAAACCCGCTTCTCCGGCGCCATTTGAAGCGGAGCCATATGAAACTTCGGGATCACTCCGAGCAGCCATCCATCCTGCGTTAGCGTGTTCACCGGTCTACCGTTGCTCGACACGTCCAGCAGCGCAAAATCCGAGTTGTAGTTCAGATTCGAATCCTGCGTGAATCCGATCTCCTCCAGCGTGTAGGGCCCGATGCTCATCTTGTCGTGCAGCGCCAACTCGCGCTCCACGTTGCGATTGAATGCCGATCCACCCAGCCCAATCACCACAATCACCACGCCGATGTGCACCAGGTAGCCGCCGTACCGGCGCGTGTTTCTCCTGGTCAGCAGCCATGTGGCCACTAGCAGATTCTTGCCCGTTTGCCGCGAAATCACCCCGGCCCCGCGCAAAAACTCGCTCAGAATCGCCGTCATCACTCCAGCCGAAACAGCAAAGGCCACCAGCGCATAAAAGTTGCCGGTATCGAATTCACCATCCTGCCACGGCCGCACGCCCACTGCCAGGCAAACAATCACCGTCGCCCACAGTGCGATCGTCGGCAGCACAAAATTGCGTCGAATGCTCCTAAATGACGTTGCGCGCCAAGGTAGCAGCGGTCCCACGCCGGTTAAGAACAGCAGGAAGATCCCTATCGGCACCGCCACGCGGTTGTACCACGGAGCGCCGACCGTCACCTTGTTGCCCACCACATACTCGCTCAGGATCGGGAACAGCGTTCCCCACAGAATCACGAAGCATGCTGTCAGCAACACCAGGTTGTTGAACAGGAAGCTCGACTCGCGGCTCACCAGCGATTCCAGGTGATGCTCGCTCTTCAAATGGCTGCGCTGCAGGATATAAGTGAACGTGCAAACCGCCAGCACAATCCCCATGAACACCACAAACCATGTTCCGATCGACGACTGCGCAAACGCATGCACCGAACTCACCAGCCCCGCGCGCGTCAGCAGCGTGCCCAGCAGCGTCAGCAGAAACGTGGAGAAGATTAGCCACACGTTCCAGCTCTTCATCATGCCTTTCCTTTCCTGCATCATCACAGAGTGCAGAAAGGCCGTTCCCGTCAGCCATGGCATGAAGCTCGCGTTCTCTACCGGGTCCCAGCCCCAGTAGCCGCCCCATCCCAGCACCGCGTACGCCCAGTGCATGCCCAGAAAAATCCCGGCCGTCAGAAACAGCCAGGTCACCATGGTCCATACGCGCGTAATCTTGATCCACTTCTCTCCGGGGTAGCGCATCATCAGCGCGCCCAGCGCAAAGCAGAAGGGAATCGAGAAGCCCACATACCCCAGGTAAAGCATCGGCGGGTGGATCACCATCTCCGGATACTGCAATAGCGGATTCAGCCCGTTTCCATCGTCGGGAATGGCGCCCCGCAGCACCGAGAACGGCGGTGCCGCAAAGCAAAGCACGGCCAGGAAAAAAACCTGGATGCCGGCCAGAATCGTGCCGGCATACGCATACAGCTTCACGTCGGTCTTGTGCGTCAGCCGCAGCACAAAGCCATACGTTCCCAGCAGCCACGCCCACAGCAGCAGTGAACCCTCCTGCCCGCTCCAAAGCGCTGAAAACTTGTACGCTCCAGGCAGTGCGCGATTCGAGTGCTCGGCAATGTAGGTGATCGAAAAATCGTTGGTAAAGACTGACCAGACCAGCGCGAATGCGGCCATGGTCACGGCCACAAATCCGGCGATCCCCGCGCGGCGCGCCGTATCCGCCAACCGCTCCGGCGAAATTGCTGCCGGTTGCCCGGTCGCAATCAACCGCAGGGCGACCGCACCGGCCAGCAGATTGTAGGCGGCCAGCGCCAATGCTATGAGAAGTGCGAAACTACCGAACGCTGCCATTCAGACTCCAGAACGATTCATGCCCGTGGGCCGGGAGCCGGACGGCCTCCCAACTCCGTTATTCTCAATCCATCATAGGCGCTCAGCTTGTGATCTGCCTCACACCATCGGTTGAGAATGGGACGGTGTCTTGTTGGGAAGGGGAAAGCATTCTCGTTCGGCAGCGCCGGGTGTGGAAATGCAACACCTCGGTCGGATGCCCCATGTCTCGATATTGAGACATGGGAANNATATCCCTGTGGGAGCGAAGAGCGAGTGTCTGCCGCACCGCAGGTGGTTCAAGCAGCGGATGCGCTGCTTTGTGCAAGCAGGCTGGTGGCCGCTGCCAGCATTTCGTCCATCGCGAAGGGCTTAGCCAAAAAGTGGACCCATCCGCCGGCGTAGTCGCCCACCGCTTCGCTCGCGCTCCCCAGCACCAGCACTGGAACATCGGGCAGCCGCGCGTGCAACTCGGCCACAAACTCCGGACCGCCGATCCCAGGCATGCTCAGCCCCGAGATCACCAGGCCCAGCTTCCCGGCGAAATATGGCTGCTCCACCAGGCAAAGTGCGTCGGCTGCATCGCCCACTCGCTCGACCTCTTGGAACTGCCGCTCAAGAATGGATTTGCGTTGAAACGCCTGAAGTGGATCGTTGTCGACCAACAAAATGATTGCCATTGCGTCCCCGCATCTCCCGCACCCGTTGCAACGGCCGGCGCATGATTCACTGGCTCTGCAACTAGGATGATGCAATTCGCAATTTAGGTTGCCCGCGCCGGCCTTTTTCCCCCGCCGCTCCCGCCTTCGCCCTCCTTGGCCCTCATCCAAACAGAAATTCCTTCTCCTTCAGCTCCTTGATCGCATCCCTCAGCTTTGCCGCCTTCTCGAACTCGAACTTCTTCGCCGCCTCACGCATCTCCGCCTCTAGCCGGACTAAATGCGCATCAAGGTCGGCCTGTGAGTGTACATCCGGCAGCCCAGCCGCTTCTTCGGGCTCAATGTCGCCATATTCGGCCTTGAGGATCTGCGCCAGGCCCATGTCCATCGCGTGAATCACCGACTGCGGCGTGATCCCGTGCTCTTCGTTGTACGCGCGCTGAATCGTTCGTCTCCGATCCGTCTCGTCCATCGCCCGCCGCATCGAGTCGGTAATTCGGTCCGCATACAAAATCGCGCGCCCCTCCAAATGCCGCGCCGCCCGTCCCATGGTCTGAATCAGCGACCCAGCCGACCTTAGAAACCCTTCCTTGTCGGCATCCAGAATCGCCACCAGCGATACCTCCGGCAAATCGAGCCCCTCGCGCAGCAGGTTGATCCCGATCAGCACGTCGTACTCGCCTCTGCGCAGCCCCGCCAGCAGCTTTACGCGCTCCAGCGTCTCAATCTCTGAGTGCATATACCGGCACTTCACGCCCACCTCGGTGTAGTAGCCGGCCAGGTCCTCGGCCATGCGCTTGGTCAGCGTGGTCACTAAAACTCTTTCGCCGCGCTTTGCCCGGTCGCGAATCTCGGCGAGCAGATCGTCGATCTGGCCTTTCACTGGACGAATCTCGACTTCTGGATCGACAAGCCCAGTTGGCCGGATCACCTGTTCGACGACAACACCGCTGGAGCGGGTGAGTTCGTACGGTCCCGGCGTGGCGGAGACGTAGACCGTCTGATGGATCCGGGTTTCGAACTCTTCGAACTTGAGCGGCCGGTTATCCATCGCCGAGGGCAAACGGAATCCGTAGTCGACAAGGGTTTGTTTGCGGCTGCGATCGCCGTGCCACATGCCGTGCACCTGAGGAATGGTGGCGTGGCTCTCATCGACGAAGAGCAGGAAGTCGCGAGGAAAGTAATCGAGCAGCGTGGGAGGCGGTTCGCCAGGCAAGCGCCCGCTGAAGTGGCGCGAGTAGTTCTCGATGCCGTGGCAGTAGCCCATGGACTTGATCATCTCCAGGTCAAAGCGCGTGCGCTGATGGACGCGCTGCGCCTCAACTGCGCGGCCTTCGGACTCAAGGTGCGCGACCCACTCATTCAGCTCCTTCACGATCGAGTCGATGGCTTCAGCCTTGCGCTCGGGCTGCACGACATAGTGGCTCTTGGGGTAAATGGGAAGCCGCGAATACTTCTGCTTCACCGTGCCGAAGAGCGGATCGATCTGCGCGAGCGAATCAATCTCGTCGCCGAAGAGTTCGATGCGGTAGGCGTTCTCGTCGTATGTGGGGAAGACTTCGATCACGTCGCCGCGCACTCGAAACGTTCCTCGGCGGAAGTCCGTGTCGTTGCGTTCGTAGAGAATCTCCACGAGACGCCGCGTAATGTCCTTGCGGCTGATGTGCTGGCCCTTCTCGAGCAGCAGCAACATGCCGTAGTAGGCCTCGGGCGAACCGAGTCCGTAGATGCAGCTCACCGAGCTGACGATGATGGCGTCGCGGCGCTCGAACAGGCTGCGCGTCGCCGAGAGGCGCAGCTTGTCCAGCTCTTCGTTGATCGTCGCTTCCTTTTCGATGTAGAGATCGCCGGCGGGAATGTAAGCTTCCGGCTGGTAGTAGTCGTAGTAGCTGACGAAGTATTCGACCGCATTCGAAGGGAAGAACTGTTTGAACTCGTGGTAAAGCTGCGCGGCCAGCGTCTTGTTGTGCGCCAGGATTAGCGCCGGACGGTTTGACTGCTCAATCACCTTGGCCATTGTGAACGTCTTGCCCGACCCCGTCACTCCCAGCAGCACCTGGTGCCTCTCGCCGGCCGCAAGTCCCTCCATAAGCTGGTCGATGGCACGCGGCTGATCGCCCTTGGGCGTGTAGCTGGTGACGAGCTGGAAGTCCATGGATGGATTATACGGCATGAGCGAAGATGCGGCGAAAAACGTCGCCGAGCCGGAGGGGGCGATGTGGGGCCATTTTGGGCCGAAGAAGGCCCGTTTTGCGCGGGCAAGGTCAAGAGAGCTGAAAATGAAGAACGAGGAAAAAAGAGCAAACTGTGAAACTGTGAATCTGTGAAACTGTGAAACTGTGGCTGCAAGGGTAATAATATACATGACCGAGTGTAGAATGGAGGTACCGTGACAGAGCAGCAATCATTTGGGGGCAGACTCAATCGGTACGTGGATAATCTTTGCCAAACTCTGCGAGCCAATCCGCGATCCCTATCTCTGCGAGTCTGTGCTCGTCGGTCGCAAAATGCTCCTCAGTCTGGCGAATGTTCTCTGGGTGAGCCTTCCCCTGCGCAATCGCAAGAGCCAAATCACGCTCATTCATCCACCCCGAATCCAGAATAAGATTCCACAGCAATACCTTCTCCAGCCAAATTTCCTTGGTTCCCTCATGTAATCGCTTAAGGGAGCTTTTAACTTCATCCATCTCTTTAGGTGTCATGGCGCTTTATCTCCCCATTGCTGCAATCGGGAGATAAGCAGATTGCATATGTTTGCGACTATCAAGTAAATCGCGCCTGCGGCTATGATCGCCCAGAACACTCCCCAGTCAAATGCTTGCCAAGGCCACATGACGGAGATTATATGCTCCGCTGATAGCATGGCAGGATGGATTCAATCGCGCTCAAAATCAAGAGGGCAGCGCAGCACCTTGAAGCTATCAAGGATGCCATTGCCCATGATGTTGCCCGCTATGGTGACAGTTTCATTGTCAAATCGCAGGGCAAAGAAACAGTTGATCTGCCTGAGCCTGACCCTGATATCTCCGTTTTGGCAGGAGAATTTATCTATCAATTGCGGTCCTCCTTGGATCACCTGGCTTTCGATCTCGTCAATGTAAACAGGGCCGGAATCGCCCTCCCCCTCAAATGGGAGGAGAATTGCATGTTCCCGATTTGGGCGAATCCCTTGAAGCAGGGACAAATGGCGCCTCTCCCTTACGGTGCATTCCAGAACCTTCCGGGGATTCCCAACGATGCGCACACAATCATCGAGAGAGTTCAGCCTTACTATCCCATTGGGAGCGCCAACACCGCTCTTCAATTGCTCAACGCGCTGTCGAACATCGACAAACACAGACGTTTGGCTCTCACCAGAAGTAGAGCCCAGGTCTTCCATAATGTCACCTACCAAAGCGGTGTCACTACCGCATCCCTCACCACCCTGGATCACGGCGCAGAAGTGCCGGCACCCTATATTGGGGAAGATGATCCCATAGTGGACATGCAACGAAGCGCTACCTTGGCGATAGCGTTCGATGAACGGGAGGCGCTCGGCGACGCGACGCTTGTAGGAATTTATGATCTCTTGGAGGGAATCCTCAGCGATGTACTGCTGAAGATTGTTGATCCGCTTCGACTGTTCTTGAACTGAATGCACATCCGCCCTTCCGGCGGATGTGATACACTCCGCCTAAGCGGAGGTTTATAGCGGCATGAGTGGCGACTCTAGCAACGCGAAACCGAACGCGATTCTTAAGGTTTTCGACTCTACTCCTACATTCGTAGACTTCACGCGGCGCGTTCTTGGTGTGCCGCATTCAACTATCAAGGCGCGATTAGATGCGGAGAAGGAAGCGAAACTCACCTCTAAGTCTTCCGCTTTCCGCGTCTCTGGCGCATCATCCAAACGGGCTGATTAGAAATCCGCCTCTCCCACCTTGCCGGTCAGTTCTGCATAGGTAAGGCGCTTGCCCACTATCTGCGATACAGCCAGCATAAACCGATCAGCGTCATTCAGCGGGTTGTCCCGTGTGGCGCGGTTGTTATACCTGAAAACCTGCTCATCCACGTAGCGGTCAAGGTGGAACGGTTCCACGGCAACGTAGGTTCCCTTGAGACCCCTCTTGAGCAATGACCAGAAGTTCTCGATTCCCTGAGTGTGAACCTGCTCGCGAACATACTCTTCAACGTGGCTCACAGTCTCGTGAACGAAGTCCTGAGCCTTGAGCCGGTCGTATCCGGTTGCTCTGTCAGTGTACACGGTGGACTTCTTTTCGATCTGATTCAGAATCTCGTTTTGCAGAGTTTCCCGCGATACATCAGGAATCACTTTGGCGCGAACCTTGCGAACGTCCCGCTCCAACATGCCCATGACCATAGCCTTGCCTCTGTCGGCCTTCATACCGTTGCCTAGACCCCTCCGGCGCGAACGGTGCATGTTCTGATACTTGCCGCCGATGAAAGTCTCATCAATCTCAATGGGGCCGCCGTCGCCGTTAATCTTGATTTGCTCTACGTCCTTGAACGAAGTCCGAATGCGATGCAGCATGAACCATGCTGTCTTTTGGGTCACACCTAAGTCTTTGGCTAGCTCATAGCTAGAGATGCCATTCTTGCAATTGCAGAGCAGCCAAAAGGCCGGAAGCCACTTATCCAAACCAATGGGGGAGTCTTCCATCATCGTCCCAACTTTAAGAGAGAACTTCTTCCGCTTGTGATCCCCGTAGCAGAGGTACACTTTCTCCTTTGCCAGCCAAGTGAGCTTGGTTGCGCCGCAATGCGGGCACTTGATTACGCCATCGGGCCAACGCATGAACTCCATGAACTTACGGCAGTTCTCGAAGTCTGCAAAGTGTTGAATCGCTTGCTGTAAGGTCTTGACTGCGTATTCCATGATCTAAATGTAGAACAAATAGCGTACTCTGTCAAGTATATTATTGCCGCTGCAAGTTATTGATTTGGAAGGCTCCACAGTT
>PLPU01000215.1:2527-6315 GCA_003159975.1 Acidobacteriaceae bacterium | reverse complement strand
TGGCCGGCGAGGAAGGTTTCAGCGACGGTTTTCTTCTCAGTGTTCTTGCCCTGCGTGGCTGCGCCGAAGGTGTTCATGTCGCCGCCGCCGAGCATGGGGGTCGAGTCGCTGTTCTGGCCGCCGGTGTTGGAGTAGACCTGGGTGTCTAGCATGAGGGCCTTGATGTTGGGCCGGTTTTGCAGGACGACCTTGGACATGTTCTGGTAGCCGATGTCGCCCATGCCGCCGTCGCCGCCGACGACCCAGACCTTGGGGAGTTCGACGATTTCCTGGTCGGTCATCAGCGCATCCGTGAAGTGGCTGAGGTGGTAATAGGATTCCTCGTTGATCACGTCTTCATCTTTGGTGAGGAGGATGTCGGCGAGGCGCTCGGGAATGACGGAGCGGCGCGCGTGGTCGACGATGAAGCTCTCACCCATGAGCCAGCCGACGGTGATGCCGTCCTGGAAGAGCGAGTTCATCCACGGATAGGGGTGGGGGTTGTTGGGCGATGTGGAGCCGTAGACGGTGTTGCAGCCGGTGTGCGCGGCCATGGCCATGACGGACATGCCGTTGGCCAGGCGACCGTCGACGGGCTGGAGGCTCTTGTGGTTGAAGGCCTCGGTGAGCAGGACGGCGGCGATGGCCTCGACCAACTGCGCGTCGGTGAGGTGGCCATTGTCCTTTTCGTAGGCCGCGATGCGGGCCTTGGTGTCGGCGACATCTTCACCACCGAGGCCCATGACGAGATGGGCGATGGCCTGGCGGAGGAGAGCGTATTCAACGGGGTTGCGCTCGTTGAGTTCGGCGAGGCGGGCGACGCCCTTCTTCTCCAACTCGCCGGCCTTGGCGACGAAGCGGTCGCTCTTGGCGTGGTAGACGGGGCGCATGTAGGCCTCGGTCACCGCGGCGATGGAACGGAGGACGGACTTTTCACCGCAACCGGCGCAGGCGCCGTCACCGGCTACGAGGGCGTCGTAGTTGGTGCGGACCATGAGCATGTTGCGGAGGGTCGCGGTCTTGGAGTCGGCGGGGTTGGCGGCGTTGAAGAGGCCGAGGTACTTTTGCGAAGTGTCGGGCAGCAGGTCGAGGAAGCCGGTGCCTGTTTCGTGCTCGGCGTTGACTTCTTCAGTCTCCTGCACCATGCGGAGCGCGTTGTGATCGCCGCAGGCAGTGACGCAGGCTGCGCAGCCTTTGCAGAGATCGCTGACGAAGATGCTGAAGATGCCGCCGGAGCCGGGCGCTTTACGCTCTGGCGAGGAGAAAATGGCGTTCACCTTTTGATAGGCCATCGGGACTTTGGCGATGATGTCGAAGAATTGCTGCTTGGATTGCTGCGAGAAGCCGGCGGACTCGTCAGAGGCCAGCGTGTCGGTGACTTCGCGGAGGATGGTGGGCAGCGGAGTTCCGGTTTTGATTTCGGCATTCATGCGCTGGCGGGCTTGCTTCTCGATTTCGGGAAGCGCCTTGAGCATCTTGGTGCGCTCGACGGGGTCGGCGATGTAATACGAGACTGCCGTCGTGAGGAGCGTGCTGAGATCCTGCGAGGTGTTGGGCAGGGCGGTGTCAGGGCAGACGGAGATGCACTCCATGCACTGGGTGCAGTTTTCAGGAATGTAGAGCGGGGTTTCGCGGCGGGCGACGTATTTTGAGGCGGTGTCTCCAGTGGCGGCGGCGATCACGCCCATGGCCGAGAGCGGCGTGGAGGGCTGGTTATAGCCGAAGCTGGAGCGGAACTCGGCGTCGAAGGCGGCGATCGAGTCAATGGGCGCGCGCTTTGCCTGGCCCGCAGGGAGCGGTGTGCTGCGGCAACCGGTGCTGCAACCGCCGGCGGTGGCTAGTTCAAGGATGGGCAGCAGCGCCTGGCCGCGGAGGGTGGAGCGGTCGGCAGCGGTGAGGACGCCGATTTTGATTTCCTTGACCTGCTCGAAGCCCTCGGTCATGACTTCCATGTTGGACTTGACGACGGCGTCGCCGAGTTTGCCGAACTTCTTGACGTACTGCTTGTAGACGACTTCGCGGTACTGCTCCTGGGTGATGCCGAACTCGTTGAGCAGGCTCGATACGGCGAAGAACGCGCCGAGGAAGGCGTTGCCCTGCATGCGGAGTTGGAGGTCGCCGCGGTCGGTGGCTTTCTTCGCGATTTCGAAGCCGGGCAGCGTGAAGACGCGGATGTTGTTATCGATGATCTGCTTGCGGGCCCAGAGGGGGAGCCGCTCCCAGGCCTGCTCGCCTTCTTCGTCGGATTCCCAGATCAGTGCGCCGCCGGGGGCCATGCCGTCGAGCGGGTTGCAGTGGGTGAAGGCCTTCGGATCGCAACAGAGAACGACGGTGACGTGGCGCAGATCGCAGTTGACGCGAATGCGGTCTTTGGCGGCGACCATGAAGTAGCTGGTAGGCGAACCCTTCTTCTCAGAGCCGTACTTGGGGTTGGCGCTGACATGGATGACTTCCTTGGGGTTGCCGTAGTCGTCCTTGAGGCCGTCGCGGTCATAGAGGAGGTCGTTCAAGTCGCCGATGATGGCGCCGAGGTTTTTGCCGGTGGTGATGGCGCCCCATCCGCCGATGGAGTGGAAGCGAACGGCGACTGCGCCTTCGGGGAGCAGCGAGGGGGTTTCATCGCCGCATACGGCGTAGGGGTGGTCGATGCCGAGGACGATAAAGCTGACGCCGTCGGCCGCGGTTTTGCCGTCTTTGCGGGCGCGGCCGGCGGTGGCGAACTCATACGCTCCAATGATGTGTTCGGGGCGGAAATCGCGCGAGCCGAGGCCGTAGGTGCCGGAGTAGATCTTGGGCAGCTCGTCGAGGGTGATGGGCGGCAGGCCTTCCTGAGCGGCGCGGCCTTCAGTCTGAATGGCCTTGGAGAGGGCGGTGCGAATGTCGCGGCCGAGCGGGTTGTCGCCGGAGAGGGCTTCGTCGGTGCGCTCCAATATGATGACGTTCTTCTTGCCCTTGAGGGCGGCGACGATGGCTGCTTCAGGGAAGGGACGGATGACGTTGACATGGATGGAACCGACGGTAACGCCGCGGGTTTCGCGGAGGTAGTCGACGGCGGCTTCGATATTTTCAGCGGCCGAGCCCAGAGAGACGAAGACGGTGTCGGTGTCGTCTGTTTTGTACTTGGAAATGAGGCCGTAATGGCGGCCGGTGAGGTCGCCGAAGTCCTTGTAGGCGGCTTCGAGAAAATCAAGAATCGGCTCGGCGAAGTTGTTGCGCCGCGCGACGATGCCGTTCATGTAGTGTTCCTGGTTCTGAACGGGGCCGAGGAGTATGGGGTTGGTGAGGTCCATCATCTTGGGAACGCGGCGGCGGGTGGGTCCAAAGAGAACGCGCTGCGCTTCAGTGGGGCAGTCGATGATGTCTTCGGGCGAGCCGAGATATTCGCGGATCAGCTCCGACTCGTGCTTATAGAAGGTGCGCTCGAGGTGGGTGGTGAGGAACCCGTCCATGATGTTCATGCCGGGGGTAAGCGAGAGCTCGGTGACGCGGCGCAGGATGAGGGCCTGGTCGGCGGCCTGCTGCGCGTCCTTGCCCATGAGCATGATCCAGCCGGTGTCGAGTGCGGCGTAGATGTCGTCGTGGCCGCAGTGGACGTTGAGGGCGTGCTTGGTGAGGGCGCGGGCGCCGACCTCGAGCACCATGGTGGAGCCTTTGCCGGGGGCGTGGTAATACTGCTCGACGCCGTAGACGACGCCCTGGCCCGATGTGAAGTTGACGACGCGCTTGCCGCAGACGGAGTGGGCGATGGCGCCACCCTGGGCCGCGTGTTCGCCTTCGGTTTCAATGGCGATGGTGTTGTGGCCAAAGAC
>PLPU01000215.1:0-2482 GCA_003159975.1 Acidobacteriaceae bacterium | reverse complement strand
GATGCCTGGATAACGCGCAGAAACCGTCATATTACCCTCTCAGTGAGCTCAGTTCTTGTTTCGATCTGTTCGACGTGCGCCACGGCCGGAAATCGGCGGAAGGCGCGTGCATCGAATTCGAGCAGCGGTCGAGTCCGGCTGCGTCTTATTTCATTGCTTTCATCCGTTCGCGTGCCCGTGCGATCATGAGGTAAGGACCTTGCAAGTGTAGCGGCCACGATGGAAGCCAGGGAACCCAAGGGGAGGGTTGGCCTGGCGAAAAGCGGCCTATGCTTCAGTATGCACCCGTGGAGGAGAGACGGTGTACCAGTTGGTGGGATTGGGAGTCAATACCGGCGAATTCGCCGCCGGGAGCGGGTAAATCGGTTGATTGCGGGTTGTTGTGAGTTTGGGCTGCGGCGAGAGAGCAGCCGCCGGCTTGGCGGTAATACGACCGGAACCCCTGGAAGCAGCCTCCAAGGGCCGTAATTCGAGCCTCGGCTATTTGGCGCGAACTGGCAAGGATTTACATGGGCTACGGCGGCCGTGCAAGGTGAACTCGGCGATGGCAATACTGACCGAACAGGGGACTCAGTTTCCAAACGCAATCGTCTCGGCCACCAACGTGAACGCCAGATTGATCTTGCAATTCCTGGAAAGAGCCTTAACATTTGAAAGGGTTGAGCGAGAGAGAAAATCGCGGTCGTTGCGGGCCTCAAATGTAAGGAGAAGCTGCATGCGCAAGAGCCTTTTAGCCATCCTGTCCCTGGCAATCTGCGCCTTTCTAGCCGGGCAGCAAACGCTAGACAACGACGCGGTCGTCCGGCTTGTCAAGGCCGGGATCTCGGAGGACTTGATTGTCTCCACCATCAGTGCAAAGCCTGGAGCGTACGACATCTCCGCCAACGGGATCGCTGCTCTCAAGAACGCAGGCGCCAGCGAGAAGGTGGTGTCCGCAGTGCTGGCGAAGGGGCTATCGCCGCGGAAAACGGATGGTTCAAACACAGGAATCCAAAGTAACAGGACGGGTTACACTCTCGAATATGTGCACTCAGACAAGAAAATCTGGCTTGGCCCTGAAAGGGCGAGCGATAAATATGATGAGATTTCCGGGGACATTCGCAATGGGCTGATCGAGGCGCTTTCCAAGAAAGGGCTCCGTCACGTGGCTGACACAGAGCCCCACTGCTGCAAACTTACTGTCGATCTCTTGACGGTCAAAACGAAGGTAATGAAGCATGGGGGCCTTGGTCACTGGTCGGTTGCGGTGGAGGTCAGCACTGACCTCAGGTTTGAAGATGACGGCGGACACATACTTTACGAAAAGGTCTTCCCGGGTTGGGGCGAGGAGTCGGGCAGTGGGTACTGGCGCGTACCTAAGAACCTAGCAGTCACGAATTTGGCCGAGGCCATCGCCAGCGATGAAGGCTTCCTCAAGGCTCTTAGAATTGGGGACACCACGAGGTAGTACTGAACGAGCGGGGGGGGAGGAAACGCCCTATGCGCAACATCTGTATCACGGTCACAGCGCTCGCATTGTGCACTGTGCTTGCGGCTCAGCAGGCCCTCAACAATGACTCAGTGATCAAGCTAGTGAGAGCAGGCCTGTCGGACGACCTGATAATCTCGACGATCAACGCGTCGCCGGGAATATTTGACACCTCTGTGGACGGGATAATTGCATTAAAGGCACAGGGCGCGAGCGACAAAGTCGTCTCTGCCGTCTTGCTCAAAGGCGCTCCGGCATCGAGCACCGCATCGAGCTCCGTTTCCCCGGTTCGCCAGCCCGCGCAGGACCCCAACGATCCAATGTCCGAGCACGAACCCGGAATATACATGATGACAACCAATCATGATGGAAGCAGGACCATGGTGTTGCTAAAACAGCCAAATATGCAGTTGAGGCCCTCCCATACGATTGGAAACGCGATGTCGATGGGCATGTCTGGGAACAGGATGATAGCGGATTTGCCTGGCACCCGCGCCGCTCTTCGTGCAAGTGGAAACAGACCAGAGTTTTACATCTACTTCCCGCAATCGGGCACCGTGGGCTTTGCGGTCGGCTCCGAAAATCCGAGGGAGGAGTTCAGTTTGCGCAAGGTTGAGGTAAAGCTAGACCACAGAGAAGCAACCGTAGCAGAGTTCCACTGGGTTGGTACTTCCAATTATGAGAAGCCCGGGCCCGACAAGTGGGCGGTCAGTTTTACATCCGAGGCAATCCGCGCGCATGCGTTCAGAGTGACACCAAGCGTCCAATTGAGCCCTGGCGAATACGCGTTCACCGAGGAGGAATCGGCGGCGGCTATCCATTATCAATTCGTGTCCACCCAGACCCGGGCCAACGTTTTCGATTTTGGAGTCGATTAAGCAATTGTGGATTTCAACATGTCGCGATAGCTTCAGCGAACACTCACCTCACGCCTTCGAACGTCCGGAATCGCTGCCGGATTATGGGCAAGTCTCCGGTTGGATTGTCGCCCATCCGGACAGAGCACTTTTCTCT
>PLPU01000414.1:21306-24784 GCA_003159975.1 Acidobacteriaceae bacterium | reverse complement strand
GTTGTCACCATAGATGTTGCCAAACGGGCGATAGTCCGCGGTCTTGTTGCAGACCGGGCCCGCGCAGGTGGTGCCCACGTTCTCGGGGTTGGTGGCAACCATTAGAGTGACCGGGTCGGGCTTGAAGAAGGCGCCCAGCGGGATCTTGTTCTGGTTGGTGTAATCGCCGAAGCCGCTACCCGAAATGCCTTCGCCGCCCATGACCGCGTTCTGGCTGTCACTGCCGACATAAGCAACTTCGAGGAGCGTGTTCCACTTCAACTGCTGCGAGATGGTCATGTTCCACTCGGTGGTCAACGGAACCTTGTTGTCACGCGGGTTGAGAGCATTGACACCGCCGACGCAGCAGGCGGTCTGGCCGGAGAGCTTCGGCACGACGATCTGCGGTGCTCCGCTCGATATCTGGTTGAGCATGATGTTGGTGTTTCCGGGAGTGCTGTAACTCAGGATGCTTTGTGCAGTGCTCAAAGCGCCCGTGTAGTCGTTGTACTGGTCGCTGTAGCGATACATGCCCCAGCCACCACGGAGGAGGGTCTTGCCGGTTCCGAACAAATCCCACGAGATACCAGCACGCGGATCGGGATAGGCGAACTTGTCCGGCTGCCCGCTATTCGGAATGCCTGCGTTGATGCCGTGCCAGTAGACGCCCGGATCCAGCTTGCCGGCCGCGAGGTCGGAGGCTGCCAGTCCTGGAATCCAGACTGCTTCACCGTTCTGCTGGTGGTCGTACCAGTGCCCATCGTGATCCATGCGGATACCGAATTCGACCGTAATGCGGCGGCTGGCCTTCCACGAGTCATCGAAGTAGACAGCGAACGTCTGGTAATTCATATCGCTGACCGGCGATGCGTTGTTCTCGTTGTAGCCTTGTTCGATGCCCATCAGGAAGTTGGCTGTGGGGTTGTTGGGCGAGCCGATGTAGTTGCCCGTGATGAGGTTCTTGGTTGTCTGGCCCGGCGAACCGGTGCCGCCGATGTTGCCGTTGGGCGACTCAAAGGCGCCCTGAATGTTCAGGATGTTCTCAGTAAAGAAGCCCACCTTGACGGTGTGGGTCTTCCAGACCTTGGTGACGTTGTCAGCGAATGCCGGCATCTCCTTGCGGACGATGTAGCTTCCGTTTGGCTCGAAGATGTCCTGCTCGGAGAAATCCGGGAAGCTGGACGTGGATCCCGGTGAATTGTAGGAGGGAACCAGCTTGGAGCCGGTGTTGAAGACCGTGCCGTAGGTGGCGGGATATCCAAGCGTGGTGCGGAACGCCGCGCTGGGATTTGCAGGGCCGACGGGGAAGTTTCCGTATCCCCAACTGGCGATGGCTTCGTTGGTCAGAGTGTTCGAGAAGGTGTGAACAAAGTGGCCCGCGATGGCCTTCGTATACTCGGTGGAGAACAGGCCTCCGCCTGGGTACGGAATGGCGTTGCCGGGCGTCCAGTAGATGTGAGCGCCGTTGCCTTGCGAGGGAGCGGTGTCATAACCCTGCTGATAGGAGATGTAGGCGTTGTTGGCATCGTTGAAGTGGAAGTCGGTACGCAGACGATAGATCCAGCCGTCGTGTGTACCCGGAATGACCTGGTTGTAGTTTTGGTAGTTATTCCCCTGGGTCGGAACCTGGTTAGCCGCGGGCCAGATGCTGGCAAGGGCCTTGGCGCCGGGATCGAGCCACTGGCTGGGAATCATGCTGTTTGTAACGGTGGTGCCGTCCGGAAGGACAGTTCCAGTCAGATCGTTGCAACTGTTCCCGTGGACGGTGGATCCATATGCCTGGATGCAGAAGGCTGCGTTGGCAGCGGTATCGGAGAAGTTGCCGCCCTGCATGTCAGGCGTTGGAATGTAGGACGTCAGCCTGTTGCTATTGCCGAGGTTCTGCAGGATGCGCTCGTAGCCGCCCCAGACCATGACTTTCTTGGCTGTGAAGGGGATGGGTCCACCACCGTTGCCGCCAGGATAGTAATAGGAGGCGGGTCCCTTCTTGGTCCCATAGTAATCGCTCTGCCAGTCGTTGGCTGCGAGGACGTTGTTACGGGCATAGAAGTAGCCTTCGCCATGATACTGCGCGCCGCCCGCTTTGCTGAGGTTGTTGATGAGCACCGGGCCGTATTCCGCGTCAGCGCCGAAGTTGGAAGTCTGAACGCTGACTTCCTGGGTCATATCCGGATCGACTGTGGCGATCGAGTTGCAATCGCAACCGGGATCGTTGACGTCAACGCCGTCCACCGTGATGGATGTGCCGCCGCGGTTGGGGGCGCCGTTGGCGTTGAGGCCGTTGCCGACCGTGGCGCCGGCTGCGCCGACGTTCTGGAAGTTGTAGGACGGGCCATTGTTGGTGCCGTTGGGCGCCGTGGTGACGCCGGGCAAAACCTTGAGCAACTGTGAAAGATCGCGGCTGCCGAGGGCCAGGTTATCAATGTCTTCCGAATCGAGGACAGCGGCCCTGGAGCCGTTATCCACGGCGATGATCTGCGAGCTTTCCTGAACGGTAACGGTCTCAGAAACCGCGCCGACGACAAGATTGATGCCGGTAAGCTTGCGCTCCTCGGCGGCGGTCAGCGGGATGCCGGTCTGGGTAAAGCTCTTGAACCCCTTGGCCTTGATCCCCAGGGTATAGTTGCCGATGTTCAGCGCCGGGAAAACGAAGACGCCATCGCTGTTACTGACGGTGTCGCGCCTCTCGGCAGTTGCCTCATTGGTCAGCGTGACAGTTGCATTGGGAATCACGCTCCCGCTGGAGTCGTAGACGGTTCCCGAGATAGTGCCGGTGAGCTGTGCATGGAGCTTGGGGGTCGATCCAAGCACCAGCGCAAAGACGAGCAGCACTGCGCAGGAAATCGAAAACAGCCACGAACGGCCATTTCTGTTTCCCTGGTTCTCGAGGACGGGCGAAAATGCTTTGATGAATTTACGATTTTCTCGCATGTAGCCTCCGTGAATTTGTTGTTGTCATTCGACCGGGTCTTCCGGCCTGGCCCACGCCAGGTCCACCATCGAATTGCATTGATTCTTAACACCTGCTGGACCGTTTTATTAGCAATCGGAACGCCCGCCGACATGTGGCCGGAGGTTTCGTGACGGCTGGTAAAGCGATTCAGTAGCGCCATGTGTTTACATGAATGGAATGTGCGCTGTCAAGTGTTTTCAAAGGCCATCCTGACGCGATCGAATATGCATTGAAAACAAAAGACTTATACAGCCATGCCGGGAGACTGAATGTGGGGTGGAAAGCAAGATTAATCAAACGATTTATCGAGCTTTAATCCACAGAACGGTCAGCTCTTCCGGGCTGCGCGGAGGAATAGAAACCCGGATTTCCACAGGGGATTTCCTGACGCACAACACGAGCCGGAAGTCCTCCGCCTGAGGGGCAACGGATAAGGGCGCTCTAGTATTTGACCGCAATTTTCATGTTTTCCTTGACGGCATGGGCCAGCTTTTCAATGTCCTGAGCCTTGCGGATCACGGCAAGTGAAAGCGTGTCCTTGTCGGT
>PLPU01000414.1:6627-21221 GCA_003159975.1 Acidobacteriaceae bacterium | reverse complement strand
CCGGCGGGCTGGGCGTTGCTCGCAAAGGCGGCCAACGCCAGCAGCGCAGCCAGTGCACTCATCCAGTGAATTGTGGCGTTGGGCAGCGGCCCTTGCCGGACCCGGGTGCGCCGGGCTGGCCAGTTCTGTCGGTTGACAAGCGGCATGGGGAACCTCCTGGCGGGGACCATGCGATTTTCAGCTTTTCCCGGGTTGCCCGGAAACCTTCGCACTGTGTCTTCTCCGCCCTGACTGGGCTCAGTATAGAGAAATGTGCGTGCGGTCGAAATGTAAATTTTTGGGAGCGAATTCTGAGTTGCCGAACAGGTCTCCGGGGCGAACCGGCCCGCGGGACCGCCGCTGCGCGCGGCATGCGATGGCGTATTGTTGCAGGTGAAGGTCAGCACCGATCCTGGAGTTTGCTCATGCTCACCAACATCTCCGCGCTACCATCCATTCTTGTCCTGAGCGGCGCGGTTCTTCTCTCGCCAGCCAAGCTTCTTCAGGCTCAGCCGCAGCAGCAGCCGGCGCCCGCGGCAACCGCCGCGGAGGCATCTGCGCCCGCGCCCATCCTGAAGGTCACGACGCATACGGTGGTTGTGGATGTGGTGGTGAATGAAGGCGGCAAGCCAGTTCGCGATTTGAAGCGATCGGACTTCACGGTGCTTGAAGACGGTAAGGCGCAGACGGTGGATTTCTTCGAGCCTCATTTTGCGGACGCGACGAAGGCCGGCGAAATCACCGCGGCTCGTGCGCTGCCGGAAGGCACATACACCAACATCCCTGCCGGCCATGTCAACGACGCGGTGACCGTGCTGCTGCTGGATTCGCTCGATACAGAGATAGCCGACCAGTCTTATATGCGCAGCAAAATGATTGGTTATCTCAAGGCGCTGCCCAAGGGCAGGCGAATCGCGATCTTCACGCTCGGGACCCAGCTTCGCATGCTGGGAGATTTCAACACGGACACGGCTCCGTTGATCGCGGCTCTGGAAGGCAAGCAGGGCAATCCTCAACTGTCCGCGCTGAAATCTCAAAGTGATATGAACCAGGAGAATCAGGTGTTGGAGCAGATGCGCGAAGCCGGGGCCAGCGAAAACTCGATTCAGAGTTACACGGATTTCATCATGACGGATGCTTCTGCTCGATCGAGTGTGAGCGCCGATCAAGCTCTGGAAGCGCTGCAGCAACTGGCGCGGTATCTGAGCGGCATTCCAGGCCGCAAGAACCTGGTGTGGTTCGCGGGGCATTTTCCCACCGACTTGCTGCCCGGAGAAAACGACCCCGACCATATGAACCGGGACAACTCGCGCGGTTACGCAAATGACCTGCATGCTACGGCCGATCTGCTGGCTGCGGCCCGGGTAGCTTTGTATCCGGTGGATGCCGGCGGCGCAAGGGTCGGGTCCATGTTTTCTTCGTCAAACAGCGCCGGCTCCGCCCCAGTAGCCAAAGGCAGCGGGAAGGGCCTCGCCAGCCAGACATTGGCTGTCGATGCCGAGTCCTATTCGGAACACACGACGATGGATGAGCTGGCCAAGGAGACCGGGGGCCGGGCCGTCTACAACTCCAATGGCCTGATGGACGCGATCGACCACGCGCTCAACGACGGCTCAACCTTCTACACGCTCGCCTATTCACCCACCAATCAGAATTACAATGGAGCGCCGCGCAAGATCGACATCAAGGTCGCCGGCAAAAAGTATCAGCTCTTCTATCGGCGCAGCTATCTCGCCGACCGGGACCGGGCGCCGGAGAAGCCAGGACCGATGGACGCGAATTCAGTATTCGTGACTGCAATGCGCCGCGGCGTTCCGGCGGCGACGCAGATTGCATTCGACGTGCGCGCGGTACCGGCCGGCCCGCAGCCGCCTCCCGCACCGATTGCCGGCCAGAATGCCGATCTGAAAGGTCCTGTGACCCGGTTCGCAATCGATTATGCCGCCGATCCGCGGGCCGTTTCTTTGAACCTCACGCCCAAGGGCTTTCATCAGGGCCAGTTGGTTATTGTGACGGCTGCGTACGACAAAAATGGCAAGCCGCTTAATGCGGTGAGCACCACGCAGCCAATTGCCGTGGGGCCGGAAGCCTACGCGAAGTTTCTCCGAAGCGGAATTCAGCTTCACCAGCTCATCGACTTGCCCCAGGGGAGTCTTTACCTGCGATCCGGAATCTACGACCCCGGCTCAGGCCACATGGGCACGCTGGAGATTCCGCTGAAGGTGGTTGCCGCAGGATTGAGTGCATACCCGGCGTCAAAGTAGGCCGGTGGATCGCGGGTGGTTGAACCATCACTCACAAATGTGATCCACTTCACATCTTCATTCTCTCCGGCCCTGTTCAATCAGGAGATACTGGGCCGTGTGTATCGAGCGGCTCATGGCTGATGTTGAAAACGCTTTCAAGGCCGCCATCGGAGCGGAGAGGGAGATCGCACCATGGGTCCAAAATGTTCACGGCGCAGAGTATTGAAGGGAGCTGCCGTTTCGGCGGCTCTGCTCGGCATGCCCGGCGCGGCAATGCGTCTGAGCGCGGCTGAAATCGCAACCCGCTATGACTACAAGCCGAAATCGCGGAACGCCCCGGCCGGAGATGCACGCGGCATCTTTCCCGGCCGCGTGGTGTGGGCGCACGATCCCGAGGCTGCGCAGTGGGGCGGGCACGTTCAATCCTCCACCGGTCATTGGTGGACGGACACCAGCACCGATCAGCAGCGCGTGGACGCCATGCTTTCCAAAACACTGCTGCATCTGACCGGCACAACGGCCGACGAAGCGGCCTGGGCAAAAATCTTTTCCTACTACAACCAGCGTGCGCACGGAGTGGACCGTGGCTACAAGCCGGGCGAAGTGGTTGCGGTGAAGGTGAATCTGAACAACAGCAGCGCCGATGGGCCGGGCAACATTGTGAACGTGTCGCCGCAGGTGGCGCTGGCCATGGTGAAGCAACTTGTGCGGCACGCACGGGTGCGGACGGCCGACATTGTGGTGTACGACGCGCGCCGCAACATCTATCCGGCGCTGCTGATAAAAATCTGGAGCGAATTTCCCGAGGTGCGCTTTGTGCAGTGGGATGCGCCAGAGGCGGCGCAGCCTGTCAACCCAGCGTACAACAGCCACCGCGGGCTGGAGCAGGCGCAATGGGTGGAAGGCGTCAGCTACTCGGTGAATCAGCAAGAATACTATGACGCGAAGCTGATCCCGCAGCAGATCAAGGATGCAACGTATCTGGTTAACGTGGCGCTGCTCAAGGCGCATTCGTATCCCTATGCCGCAGAGGAAGGCGGCGACGAAGGTCAGACCGGTGTGACGATGACGGGGAAGAATCACTTTGGGTCCATCAAGGGGACGCCGGAGTTGCACGGAGCCATCAACACCAACCGGCAGGGCACGCCGCACGCGTACTCGCCGATTGTGGACCTGGCTGCGTGCCCGAACCTGGGCGCGAAGACCATTCTGTTTGTGCTCGATGGATTGTATTGCGCGCGACGCCACCAGTCGTACCCGCTGCATTTTCCCAACGCGCCGTTCAACAACCGCGTGGCTCCGTACGAGAATGCGGAGTGGCCGTCGAGCCTGCTGGCCTCATTGGATGGGGTGGCGCTGGATTCGGTGGGCCTGGACATACTGCACTCGCAAACCAAGAACAATGAGGACGAGCACGGCCATCCGCGCATCATGATCCGCGAAAACGCCGATGACTATTTGCAGGAATTGGCTCTGGCAGAGCATCCGCCGTCGGGAACGCACTATGTGCAGGGCGGCAAGCCGGTGACCAGCCTGGGCGTATTCGAGCATTGGGACAGCGACGCGACGCGCCAGTATTCGCGCAACAAGGATCCGCGCAACGGAAAAGGGATTGAGCTGATCTACCTGCCGGCGAAGGCATAGCTCTGCTTCCGGCAGGAATGATCTGCGCATGGGCGATGCGTGCAGCCTCATCGCCCATGCGCGAATCGATTACTCGGTTGCAGGTTTCGCTGCCAGCTTCGCCCTGGCTTGCTTGAGCAAGTCGGCTTCACGCTCGATCGCAGCCGAGACTCGCACGATCTGCGCATCCGCTTCCTTCCAGTCCTTCTGCTCGATTGCCTCGCGGACTCCCGGAATCGTCTTCACGCCGTAGCCCGTGTAGAAGCCGGGAGCATAGATGAGGTTCTCGAACCAGGGCCGGTTGGGCAGGCCGTCGGAGTTCGTCAGCGTGCGCTCGGTCTGGATGATATCGAGATTCAACTCGGGCGGCGCAACGCCTCCCGCGGCCGCAAAGGCCTTGTCGAACTCCGTTGCGGCATTGGTCAGATCGTCCGATGCCTGGTCGAGCGGCGCAAAGTTCAGATACGGAGGAACAGGTTCGAACGGCGGAGGCACCATTTGTTTCTTCGGATCGTAGAGCGCCTTGTAGACGCCCTCTTCAATCTCCTTGTCGCGCTCTTTGGCGCGATCGCGCGTCTCGGTCGCCAGAGTCTTCAACTCGGTCACGTAAGTGTGAATGGTGTCGGCCTGGTCGGAGAACTGGAAGGGCAGCACATCGGCATCGGCCATACGCATGACCATGGTTCCGGCGGTCTGCGCAAGCGCGCGCCCATAGCTGAAGTCGGTGTCTGAAAAGTGGGTGTACCAGTAGAAGTCGTCGTAGACGGAATGGTACTCGCCGCCCGCGTCTTCTCCGCCATAGCCAAGATTCACGCTCGCGATTCCAAGATGATCGATGAATACCGTGTAATCTGAGCCGGAGCCGAGCGCTGGAATGCGCAGGTCTGAACGGCTGCGAATTTCGGCGCGTGGGGCAGCCGCGGCATGCGAAATATCGACAAGCCGCACACGCTTCCAGACAGACATGTTGGTCTCAGGATCGGTAATATCCTTGGCTACGTCGTTGACGAAATTTTCGAGCGAGTGGGAGCCCTCGGCGCGAAAATATCCGCGGCCATTTCCATCGGAGTTGAAGTACGCGACCGCATGCTTTTTCAGTTCTTCCGCATGCGTTTCTCCCCATTCGGTCGAACCCAGCAGCGCCGGCTCCTCGCCATCCCAGAAGCAGTAGATGATGGTCCGATCGGGTTTCCAGCCCTGCTTGAGCAGCTCTCCCAGGGAGCGCGCTTCTTCGAGTTCAGGGCTGGTGCCGGAGAGCGGATCCTCGGCTCCATTCACCCACGCATCATGATGGTTGCCGCGAATGACCCATTGATCTGGAAACTTTGCGCCGGGGATGTGAGCGATCACGTCGTAGAGCGGCTTGCGATCCCAGTTGAACGCGAGTTGAAGATGCGCCTGAACCTTGCTGGGGCCGACGTGATAGGTAAACGGCAGTCCGCCGCGCCATGCTTCCGGAACGGTTGCGCCGCCAAGCGCCTGCAGGAACGGAGTTGCATCGGCCCATGAGATGGGCAGCACTGGAATCTTCGTAATGGTCTTGACCTGGTCGAGCGGAATCAGCTTCACTCCTTCAACCGCGCCAACGCCGGGCGTCTGCGGATCGCCCGGATAGACCGGCATATCCATCACGCTGCCCCGCTGTGCGCCTTCTGCCGGGCGCGTCGGACCATCAGGGTATGGATCGCCGTGAAAGAAACCGTCGTCGCGCGGATCGGAATAGATGATGCAACCGACGGCGCCGTGCTCGGCCGCGACCTTGGGCTTGATGCCGCGCCAGCTCATCCCGTAGCGCGCAATCACAATCGCGCCCTTCACCGAGATGCCCATGCGGTCGAGAACTTCGTAGTCTTCAGGGCGGCCATAGTTCACATACACCAGGGGAGCCGTGACATCGCCATCGCGCGAGTAGGCATTGTAAGTCGGAAGCTGCTCGCTGGTCTGGCTTGAAGTCGGATCGACGCTGAGCACAGGTTCCTGCAGCTTGGCGACAAACTTCGTGGGCCCGAGAAGCTCAAGGGTGCGCAGCTTGGGCGTGGGAAAGAGCGCGGAGAATTGCTCGATCTTCGCGTCGAGGCCAAACGACTTCAACTGCGCCAGCAGCCACTCCGCGTTGTCCTTGTCGTACGGCGATCCAACATGATGAGGCCGCGCAGAAAGGCGTCGCATGTTTTCGCGGATGTGCGCAGGATCGGGAATCTCGCGAAACTTCCTCTCCCATTGAACTTCCGTTGCTGAGTCGGCGGGCGTGTATCCGCGGAGCGAAGCAGGCGCATCAACGGCGTGCGCGGAGAGGGCGAAAAGGCATACAACAGCCAGAGACAAACGCATGACAGGGAACCTCGCGAGGGATGGTGCGGTTTAAGGCAGCGTTGCAGAATCGCCGCCTTGGTGTCAAGAATACGCCAAAGCGATTGATGCTGCCGTTGTTTTGGACTTCGGTAAAGTTGCCGGAGGATATGCGGGGTGGGTAGGGGTCATTCGCGTAGACTTTTCTCGTGAACGAACAATTGCCTTCGCGTGTGAAAGTGATCGACTCGCACACCGCGGGCGAGCCGACCCGGTGCGTCCTCTCTGGTGGACCTGACCTTGGCTCCGGCCCGCTGGCCGAGCGTGTCCAGCTCCTGCGCAGCGAGCACGACCTGTACCGGCGCGCCATTCTATGCGAACCGCGCGGCTCCGATGTCCTGGTCGGGGCATTCCTTTTGGAGCCGGTGGCTCCGGCCTGCGCGGCGGGGGTCATTTTCTTTAATAACGCGGGATATCTGGGCATGTGCGGCCACGGGATGATCGGTGTCGCCAAGACACTCGCGTTTCTGGGGCGCATCCAGCCTGGCGAACACCTGATTGAGACCCCAGTTGGCACCGTTAAGGTCGAGCTGCTTGCCGACGGGCAGGTGACGATTCAAAATGTGCCGGCGTACCTCCATCGCGCCAACGTCATCGTTTCGGTTCCCGGCTGCGGCCCGGTGACTGGCGATGTGGCCTGGGGCGGCAACTGGTTTTTTCTGGTGCGCGAACACTCGTTTCCCATCGACCATCCTCTATCTGTCGAACATGTCGAGTCGCCGACCACCTTTACCTGGGAGATTCGACGTGCTCTGGAGGCTGCGGGGATCAGCGGAGCCGACGGCGCGGAGATCGATCATGTGGAACTGTTCACCGCCGCGCATGATCCAGCTAACGACAGTCGCAATTTTGTTCTTTGCCCCGGCAAGGCATACGACCGCTCGCCCTGCGGCACGGGAACCAGCGCCAAGATGGCCTGCCTGGCGGCCGACGGCCTGCTTGCGCCCGGCCAGACCTGGCGGCAGGAAGGAATTCTCGGCACCGTTTTCGAAGGCAGGATTCTTGAGGAAAACGGCCAGATCGTGCCCATCATCACCGGCTCGGCATATGTAACCGCAGAATCTACGCTGATTTTTGACCCAGCGGATCCCTTTCGCTTCGGAATACCCGAATGAGTTCCGCTGCGCAATCCTTCGACGTGGTCTTTGCCGGAGGGGGCATCGTGGGCACGGCCTGCGTGTATGCCTGCGCACAGGCCGGGATGCGCGTGGCGCTGGTGGAAGCGACATTTTTGGCAGCGGCGCAACGGCCTGCGTTGGACGATTGCCGGTTTCACTTTCGAATGTGTCATTCGCTTTCATTTTCCGGCAGACCGGCGCACCTCGGTCGTTCGCCAGTCCCTTTTGTACGCATCCGCTTATCAATGAATCAACGCCGATTTTAACAACGCTGCGGGTCAGCGCAGTTTCACATCAGCTTCGGATTCAGTGCCGGCCATAGGGTCAATGGGTTCACCCGCAATCGTGGAGACGGCGGCGGGAAATACCGGCGGCCGAGCGCTGGAAGGCTGCCAACCGAAAAGAAACTCGGCCGCCGCGCCGCAAACGCGGCCCTGGCATGCGCCCATGCCACAGCGGGTATGGATCTTGGCCTCGCGCCAGGAAGAACAGCTTTCGAGTGCGGCGTACTCTACGTCCTCGCAACGGCAGACCGTGGTATCAGGCTCGGCCAGATCGCTAAGTTCCGGGCGCAACGCGAAAGCACGATCCAGCCGCTGAGCGAAACGGTTCAGGCGCTGTCGCCGCGGAATGAGTGCGCGTGCTTCATGCTCCTGTCCGGCTGCCGCCAGACCTGCGATCTGGCCTTCGACGATTGCTTTTTCCAGTCCGCCAATGCCGGTCAGCTCGCCCACGCAGGCTATGCGCTCAACCGAGCTTTGCTGCAGGGCGTCGACCGCGACGTAACCAGCATGGATGCGGCAGCCGAGCAGCCTCGGCAATTCAAGGTTGGGCACAAGATGAAATCCGGTGGCGAGCCAGTCGCAGGGAATCTTCCACTGCTTGCGCCCATCGGTCGCCGTCACTTGTTCGACGCGGCCTCGGCCTTCGGCGCGCACCACCCACGAACCTGTTCGATAGGCCGAGTTCCTGGTTGCAAGTCTGTAGCGTGCGCCCTCCGCCAGTTTGTCGGGCGACCCGAGCAGAGTGACGCCAAAGCCGGCCAGCCGGGTAAGCGGAGCCTGCTCAAGAATGGTCTCAACACGGGCTCCGGCATTTTGCAGTCCAGCGGCAACGGCCAGCAGCAACGGGCCGCTGCCGGAGATGACCACACGTTTGGGGCTGGAATCGGGATTGCAAATGAGACCCGATTTCACCAGGGCCTGCAATCCGCCCACGCCAAAGACGCCCGGCAGAGTCCAGCCGGGAAACGGGAGGAACCGCTCGCGCGCGCCGGTGGCAAGAATCAGCCAGTTATATCTGATTTCCCGACCTTCGCCGTCGCGCTCCAATCGCAAGACTCCAGCAGTCTCGCCCCGCAGCGAGCCATCAATGGCCTGCCAGCCCTGACCCACCTCGCAGTTGGACTGGCGCAACCGCGACATCCATGCGAAGTAGCTCTTTCCGTGGGGATGCTGGGCTGCTGTTTGCAGGCTCAGGCCGCGCCAGATTTGCCCGCCGGAAGCGGGATTGTCATCGAGAAGACAAACCCGGCGGCCTGCTTCCGAAGCAACTGCCGCGGCTGCCATTCCGCCCGGGCCGGCTCCCACCACCACCACATCGAAGTTGGCGCTCATCCGGTCACCACTTCCATGCCCGGAGCACAGGCCAATTGGCAGGTTCGCTGGTGCAGACGGCCATTCACAGTAGCGCGGCACTCCATGCAGATGCCCATGCCGCAGAACGGAGCGCGGGCCGTACCGCGAACAGAAAACCGGCTGGGCTCGCCGGCCATCACCATCGCGGCAGCGATGCTGGTGTTCTCGTTTACGGGAATTAGCTTGCCGTTGATCGTAATCGAGAACCTGGAGCCGGCACCGTTGTTCAATCCCATTCCCTTCCCCATTATGGCTCTGCATTCGGGTCCTGGCCGGGTATATTAGCAAAATACGCAAATACCAGAGGACGATTCACCAATTGCGTACATTTTTGTATATCTTGTATATCAAGGAACGCCAGGAAAAGAAAGCATTCCGCTCAATGCCTGCATTGGGCCTCGGAGATTTCCATGTCCCGTGTTACGTCAAAAACCATTTTGAAGCTGCCCGCACTGACCTGTCTTAGCGCTTGGATGTTTGCGGTTGCAGGCGCGCAAGCAATTGCACAAACCACGCCAACCGACTTTCCCGCGAACTCGATGCGGGCGCTGATCGAGCGCTATTCCGCCGATCAGGATTCGCTGCGCCGAGTCTACACAGACCGGCTATCGCCTACAACACGGCAGCGCATGAGCGATTTTCAGGCGACATGGCGGCAACAGCTTGCCGAGGTGAAATTCGAGGCGCTGGACCAGGAGGGCAAGGCTGATTATCTGCTGCTGAAAAACCACCTGGACCGCGTGGAACATCGCAGCGCGGTCGATGAGGCGCAATGGAAAGAGGTGGAACCGCTGCTGCCTTTTGCGGCGGGTATCTTCTCGCTTGAAGACGCAAGGCGGAGAGTCGAACCAGCCAACGGCGAGCAGATCGCGAGCCAGTTGAACGCAATGGCCACGGCCATCGCGGGAAAGCGCAAGAAACTTGAAGCCACACTTGCCCCACCCAAAGCAAAGACAGACCAGGGCAAGGAAAAGGACACGGCTCCAACTGTCTCCCGGCCAGACCGCATTGCCGCGTGGCACGCCGCTGAAGATGCAGACCGCCTGCGGAGACAGCTTCAGCAGTGGTTTGCATTCTATGACGGATACGATCCCACGGTTACGTGGTGGGCGGCCGAGCCTTACAAAAAAGTGGATCAGGGAATCAAGGACTACACGGCGTTTCTGCGCGAGAAAGTGGCCGGCATTGCACCGGACGACAAGAGCACCGTCATCGGCGTGCCGGTAGGCCGCGCCGCGCTGATGGCGCAGTTAGACGATGAGATGATCCCCTACACGCCGGAAGAATTGATCGCCATGGCCAGGGACCAGATGGCGTGGTGCAAGCAGGAGATGATTCGCGCCAGCCGCGATATGGGCTATGGAGACGATTGGCGCAAGGCGCTGGAAAAAGTGAAGGATTCGTATGTGGAGCCTGGCCAGCAGCCTCAGCTGATTCATGATCTGGCCATCGAGGGCATCGAGTTCGCCGAGAAGAACAATCTGGTCACCATACCCGAGCTCGCCAAAGAGACATATGGAATGGAGATGATGTCGCCCGAGCGCCAGCTTGTAAATCCGTTCTTCACCGGCGGCGACGTCATCAGCGTCAGCTATCCAACCGACACTATGACGTTTGAGGAGCGCATGATGAGCATGCGCGGCAACAACCCCGGCTTTTCGCACGCCACGGTCTTTCACGAGCTGATTCCGGGCCACTGGCTGCAGGAGTTCATGTCGGAGCGCTACAGGCCCTACCGGCAACAGTTTGAAACCGGCTTCTGGATTGAGGGCAACGCCTTCTATTGGGAGATGGTTTTCTGGGATCATGGCTTCGACCACACGCCGGAGCAGCGCGTCGGAGCTCTGTTCTGGCGCATGCACCGCTGCGCGCGCATCCTCTTCTCGCTGAGCTTCCATCTGGGACTCATGACCCCGGAACAGGCGGTCGACCTGCTGGTAAACGAAGTGGGCCACGAGCGCGACAATGCGGTCGCCGAGGTCAGGCGCTCAGTCAACGGGAGCTACGACCCGTTGTATCAATGCGCCTATATGCTGGGCGCGCTGCAGTTTCGCGCTCTGCATCATGAGTTGGTGGACTCAAAGACGATGACGGACCGGCAGTATCATGACGCGATTCTCAGGGAAAACATGATGCCGGTAGCGATGCTGCGGGCCATTCTGACCAACCAGAAACTCACACCGGATTTCAAGAGCACGTGGCGATTTCTGGACGAGGTGCCTGCCGCGGCGCCAGGGCATTGAACCCAGGGAATCTCTTCTGACACATCTGCGCAAAATGACGTAATATGATGCGACAGGTAAGGACGATATGCCTAATGTAACCAAAAAGCTCTTCGGCCAGGGCGAGGCGCTCATCCGCGAGGGCGAGCGCGGGGAGTGCGCGTACATTATCGAAAGCGGTAATGTCGAAATCCTTGTTCAGCGCGGCGGTCAGCTGATCCAGATCGGGACGCGCGGCGCCGGTTCGCTGCTCGGTGAAATGGCAATGATCGACGACAAGCCGCGAACGGCGACGGTGCGGGCTCTCGATGACTGTACCGTGCTGGAAATTACGCGCGAGGATTTCGCGCACAGAGTGGAGAGCGCCGACCCGGTGCTGAAGATGGTGATGCGGGTCATCACCGCACGCTATCGGGACATGATTGCCCGCACCGACACGATCCGCGTGCTACCCTCGGCTCCCGCCGTTGAAGCGGCCGAAAACAGCGACACGAGCCACGAGACGGCGGTCACGGCGATCCGGCTGAACAGCGAGCTGAAACGCGCGCTGGAACAAAATGAGTTGCTGCTGTTTTACCAGCCAATCATCGACATCCAAAAAATGAAAATCGCTGGGTTCGAGGCCCTGATGCGCTGGGCGCATCCGGTCAACGGCATGATATCGCCGGGTATCTTTATCCCGGTTGCGGAAGAGAGCGGGCTGATCAATGAGATGTCGCGTCTGGCACTCAATTTGGCGTGCGATGCAGCGATCAAGCTGCAGGCCGCGGCCTCACCCGATCTGATTGTGGATGCCCCGCTGTTCGTCGGCGTGAACTTCTCGGTGAAGGATTTTGCGGAGGCGGCTCTCTTCAGTAACCTGAAAGCGACCATCGAAGAGAAGAAGGTCAATCCGCTTCAAATCCATCTCGAGATTACGGAAACTCTGCTGATGGCGTCCCCCGAAGCTGCCCGGGCGGAGCTGGAAAGATGCCGCGAGATCGGCATCAATATTTCGATCGACGACTTTGGTTCCGGTTACTCCTCTCTGAGTTACCTGCATTATTTCCCGATCGATACGCTGAAGATCGACCAGAGTTTCATTCGCTCTTTGTCGACGCATCCGGGCAGCCTGGTGCTGGTCAAATCCATCATCGGGCTTGCGCAGAACCTTGGCATGAAAGTGATTGCGGAAGGCGTGGAATCGGCGGAGGACGCGAGGCGTTTGCAGGCGATGGGCTGCGAGTACATCCAGGGTTACTTCTTTTCAAAGCCGCTGCCCTTCGAGAAGGCGATGAATTTCGTGCAGTCCTGGCAGGCGCCCAGCCTGGAAGCTGCGGCTCAGGGTTGAAGACGGGCATGCTGAAAAGGGCTTGGATCAGGGTTGCACCCCGTAAGATGGCGCGGGGCTAAAGCCCCCTCTCTCACTTTGAGTTGCTTATGGCACGACTGAAGTCGTGCCCTTTCGCACATCCACATCACCATAGAGTGTCTCAGCAACCTGTGAATTCGTGCCCTTTCGCACATCCAGGTCAAGGCGAGGTTTCTCAGCAAGCTCTGTCAGCAGCGATGACTCGCCGTCAGAAGCGAAAGCGGATTCCAGCGCGCACGGCGGAGGAGGGCGGGCCGACCGTCCCGGTCCCGGTCGTGACGGTCGCCGTGTTGCTCTTGCTGGTCACAACTACGACAGCAACGGCGACGCCTGCCGCCGCTACAGATGCCGCTATGATCGCCGGCTTCGTCAATAGCCAGTGAAAAGGCGGCTTCCCCGGTGGCGTTTGATTTGGCTGATTCGCATTTTGCGTAGGGGGGGTCACGTTCTTCTGGTTGATCACCGTAGTTGTTGACACCTTGCCCACGGAAGCGGTGACCTGGATCTGCCATGATCCAGAAATCTGGTTGGGCACGAGCCCGACAGCCCGCGCCATGCCACTGGCATCGGTGACTACCGAGAGCGAGCTAGCTCCACCGGCAAAGGCGCCTCCGGCCCCTCCGGTGGCACCATGGATTGCGAAGAGGACGGCAGCTCCGGCTACCGGCTTGTGATTCTCGTCCTGCACCTGGATAATGGGTTCGCGAGCCGTGCGCTCCTGGATATTGTTGAGCGCGCCTTCGCCTTCCAGAATCACGATCTGCAGGCTGGCCGGGGGCGCACCCTCAGGCAGCGCCTCGGCATAGAGAGGTACAGCCGGCTCCAGCAGCAACAGCGAAGCTACCAGCAGCGCGAGCAGCCGTGCGCCGGTTAATGAGTGAATCGTGTTCGCCATGGGGTTTGCCATCCTAATTTGCAGTCACAGTGTTCGATGAGCCCTGGGAATTGGTTAGCGTCACGCTCACGGTTCCAATGCTGGACGCGTCGGGGACCACCTGGAAGACTTGTGTATACGAGAAGGCGCTTCCGTATTGAATCGAAGCAGCCTGTGAGTACCAACCCGAAAACTCCGTGCTTACGTCGATTGTTACCTGCGGAGTGCTGACGGTTTCACCTGGAACCGGGGTGAAATTGAAAACAGCGTTTGTCATGCTCTGCGAGCTGGAGTAACCCTGGACGGTCACTGTGAGAGTGTCGCCGTTGCGTGTGAGGCTCACGCTGGTGATGACTGGAGGGCTTTGCGGGACATCGATCACGACTGGCTGCAATCCAGCCGGCGTGAAGTCCTGACCGCCTGACTCAAGCGTGAGGGTCACCGTGATCGTGCCTGACAAAGTGCCTGTCTGGAGCTGGATTGCAGGAATGGTGGTGGAGTTTGCGGGGACCACGAAGGTGAGCGTGGTGCCGCCGGTGGAGAACTGTACGGCGGGATCGACAGGGCCGCCGGGGGTTGCCGGCTGGACAGTCAGTGTCAGCGTTGCCTGAAGCGGCAGCGGATACCCTGCCAGGAATTGCAGGTTGATGCCTGGTTGTTGTCCCGGCGGTTCAGAACTCGGCCCGCTGAACGCTATTTGAAGATTCGGCAGGGTGACCGTAAAGTCGATGGGGGCCGTGGTCAATGCGGCTGATGGGTTGGTTACGGTGATCGCGCCGGGTTGCGTCTGCTGGAAGAAGCTGGCGGGAACTTGCGCCGTGATTTGGGTTGGGCTGGAATACGAACTGGGGATTGTGGTCCCGTTGAGCTGGACGATGGCGTTCGCGGTGAATCCAGTACCAGTGAGCGTAATGATTGTCGCGGAGCTTCCGTAACTCCCGCTCGATGGCTGAATCGAGGAGAGCGCCAGGCCGGGAGTCACCTGGATGGTCACCGAAGCCGACGCTGTTGTGTAGTCGGTCGTATCCGCAGGGGTATAGCTGACGCGCAGGGTTTGCGTACCCAGAGGCAACGTGGTGCCCAGCGGAGGCGCGTAGGCAAAGGCGCCGCCGGCCGGGGTCGCTGTCGCATTCAACTGCGTCGCACTGAGTTGAGTCCCGTAGATGACGGGGGCTGGGTTCAACCAGGTGATGAC
>PLPU01000414.1:3135-6613 GCA_003159975.1 Acidobacteriaceae bacterium | reverse complement strand
CTGAGATGCGCCAAGAGCCGTCCCATAGGTAATCGCACCAGGCGGGGTCCAGGTAATGACCGGGGTGGCCTGGTTGACGAGGATCGAAACGCTGGCCGTGGCTGAAGAGTAATCCACGGGATCGGTGGGTGTGAAACTGACAGCCAGAGTGTGCGAACCGGCTGTGAGGAGTGTTCCGAGAGCGGGTGTGTAGGTGAATGATCCCGGCGCCGAAGCGGTCGCATTCAATTGAGCGCTGCCGAGCGCTGTGCCGTATGTGATAGCGGCGGGGTTCGACCAGGTGACGGTGGATGCGGCCTGATTAACGGTGATCGAGACAGAACCCGTGGCGCCAAGGTAATCGACACTGTCGCTCGGCACGAAATTCACAGAAAGCTGGTGTGGGCCAGCGGTGAGGATTGTTCCGAGCGCAGGGGTGTAAGTAAAGGTTCCCGGCACCGATGCGGTCGCATCCAACTGCGCGCTGCCGAGTGCCGTGTCATACGGGATGGCGGCGGGGTTCGACCAGGTGACGGTGGATTGGGCCTGATTGACGGTAATCGACACCGAAGCCGTAGTGCCCACGTAGTCGACCGTGTCATTGGGCACGAAACTTACCGATAGCTGCTGTGTGCCTGCTGTAAGGATTGTTCCGAGAGCAGGCGAGTATGTGAAAGTTCCAGGCACCGAGGCGGTTGCGTTCAGCTGCGTGCCGCCGAGCGCAGTGCCGTAGGTAATGGCGGCGGGGTTCGACCAGGAGATAATGGGCTGGGACTGAGTGACGACTTCGTTGACGATCGGCGAAGTGGATCCGGCGAACAGACCGGAATCCGAGGGCTGATAAACGGCAGTCAGTGGAGCGATGCCCGCAGGCAGAGTGACATTTGTCAGGCCGGCCTGGGCCGCGCTGTCGAGGAAAACGGCGATCCCGGCGTTTCCGACGGCGAGGTCGGGGTTGCCGTCGTTATTGAAATCGGCGCTGGCGATCGCCAGGCCATTCGCTGTGGCCAGAGATGTCTCGCCGGTCATGGCGCCGCTGGAAGATCCGAGCAGAATAGTTGTGCCTCCACCTTCACCTGTGCCAGTGCCGGCGACTGCAATGTCGGCATAACCATCCTGGTTGAAATCATTGATGGCAATCGCGGCAGGCTGCGAGGCAACGCCGTAGGAGGTCCCGGTGGAAGAGAGTGTGCCGCTGCCGCCGGGGCCGTTGTTGATGAGCACGGAGACCGTGGAATCGACATTGCTCACTACAGCCAGGTCGGGATAGCCATCGCCATTGATGTCGCCGGACGCAATCGCGATTGCAGATGATCCCACGGGATAGGTTTGCGGACCGGTAAACCCGCTGCTCTCGGAGTTGTAAAGGAAGACCGCCGCATCGGGACCGGCGTTATCGCTGATGGCGAAGTCGGCGTAGCCATCGTGGTTGAAGTCGGCCACTGTGATACCGGTGAAGTTGCTGGAATTGATTGTTGTGGTCCACGAGCCTTGAGCCGGGAAGTTGCTTGGCGTGCTGCCGGTGCCATAGAAAACTGTCACAGTATTGGCGCCAATGACAACGAAATCCTGATTGCCATCCTTATTGAAGTCGCCGGTGGCGACTGCCAACGGTGCGATGGATGTCGGAATCAACTGGGCCTGGGTGAGGGCGAGATCGCCGGCAGCGTCGCCCGCTGCCAGTATGACCGCAATCTCGCCGTCCGATGCAATGACCACCAGATCGGTGTAGCCGTCGCCGTTGAAATCGGCGGCTGCGATGGCGACTGTGGTCGGATCGAAACCATAGCTCGTGGAACTATAGACCGTCGGCGCCTGGAAGGTGCCGTCTCCGTTGCCAAGGGATATGAGCAAGCTTGCGGAGCCGGAACCGGATTCAAGAACCGCAAGATCCTGCTTGCCGTCCTTGTTGAAGTCGCCCGTGGCGACAGCGGTGACAGTCTGGCCGGTGACGGTATCAAACGTACCGACAACGTTGAGTCCGCTGGAACCATTGACGGTTGCAAGCGAACCGGTGCCGATCTGGTTGCCGCTGTTCTGGAAGTTGACGCTGCCGGTCGGAACCCCAAGGCCTCCGCTGGTGACGTTGGCGGTGAGATTGATCGCCGCGGGGTAGGGGACCGGATTGGCGCTGGGGGCCAGTGACACATGAACCGGCGTGGGACCTACCTCCAGCGAAACCGTGTTGGACGTGGTGGCCGCGATGGAACTGTAGCTGGCAGAAGATGCCCGAATACTGTATGTTCCAGGCGGGGACAGCCCGTAAGATGCCTGAATACTGTATGTTCCAGGCGGGAACAGCCCGTAACTATAACTGGCGAAGCCGCTGTCGTTCAGCGCCAGAGTGACGGTTGCAGCAGTGGGCAGGCCGGTGAGAGTGATGGTTTGACCGGCAGTCACCCCAGCGCCGTCGGCGTGCACCTGGAACGTCACTACCGTCCCGGAGCTAATTGAATCGGCGGAACTGGTGAGACCCAGCGAGATCGTCGAGGGGTTGACCTGGATGGTCACCGACTTCGTTGCTATCGCGTAGTCGACGGTATCCGTTGGGGTATAGCTGACACTCAGTGTTTGCGTACCTTCGGGCAAGGTGGTGCCTGCGTCCGGTGTGTAGGTAAAGACGCCGCCTGCCGGGGTAGCTGTCGCATCCAACTGGACTGCGCTGAGCTGGGTGCCGTAGCCGATGGGGGCAGGGTTGGACCAGGTGATGACCGGCGTAGCCTGATTCACCTGGAGCGAGACCGAAGCGCTCGCCGTGGAGTAGTCGACAGTGTCGGACGGAGTGAAGCTCACGTTTAGCGTTTGCGGGCCGGCGCCGAGGACGGTACCTGCGGCAGGAGTGTAGGTCAGAGTGCCGCCAGTCGAAGCCGTGGCATCGAGCTGAGACGCACCAAGCGCCGTCCCGTAGGTGATCGCAGCGGGCGAATTCCAGGTAATGACCGGGGCGGCCTGGTTGACGGTGATCGACGCTGTGGCCGTTGCGTTCGCGTAGTCGGTATTGTCGGTGGGTACGAAGCTCACAGACAGCGAGTGTGTGCCCGCAGTGAGCGTGGTTCCGGCTGCCGGCGCGTAGGTGAAGGTGCCCGGCACGGAAGCGGTCGCGTTCAACTGAGCGCTGCCAAGCGGGGCGCCATACGTGATGGCTGCGGGGTTCGCCCAAGTGACGGTGGATGCGGCCTGGTTGACCGTGATTGAAACGCTGGCAGTGGTTGAAGAATAATCCGCTGCGTCGGTGGGAGTGAAGCTGACGGCCAGGGTGTGCGAACCGGCGGTAAGGATTGTTCCGAGGGGAGGCGTGTAGGTGAGGGTTCCGGGCACAGAGGCGGTTGCATTCAACTGCGCGCNNGCCGAGCGCTGTGCCATACGTGATGACCGCGGGGCTCGCCCAGGTGACGGTGGATGCGGCCTGATTGACCGTGATCGACACGGAACCCGTAGCACCAAGGTAGTCGACGCTGTCGCTCGGCACGAAGCTGACGCTCAGCTGGTGTGCGCCCGC
>PLPU01000414.1:0-3122 GCA_003159975.1 Acidobacteriaceae bacterium | reverse complement strand
GCCGAGCGCTGTGCCATACGGGATGGCGGCGGGGTTCGACCAGGCGACGGCGGATGCGGCCTGATTGACCGTAATCGACACCGAAGCCGTAGCCTCCAGGTAGTCGATGCTGTCGTTGGGCAGGAAACTCACAAACAGCTGGTGTGTTCCCGCAGTGAGGATTGTTCCGAGAGCAGGTGTGTAGGTGAGGGTTCCCGGCACCGAATGAGTAGCATTCAGCTGCGTGTTGCTGAGCGCCGTTCCGTACACGATGGCGGCAGGATTGGACCACGAAATGGTGGGCTGGATCTGATTGACCGTGATCGACACTGAAGCCGTAGTGCCCACGTAGTCGACCGTGTCAGTCGGCACGAAGCTCACCGACAGCTCCTGGGTGCCCGCGGTCAGGATTGTTCCGAGTGCAGGCGTGTAGGTGAATGTTCCTGGCACTGACGCGGTCGCATTCAGCTGAGCAGTGGTGAGCGCGGTGCCATAGGAGATGACGGCGGGGTTGGGCCACGAGATGACTGGCTGGGCCAGGTTCACGACCTCGAAAACGGTCGAGGAAGTGGTTCCGGCTAATAAGCCGTCATCCGAGCCCTGGTAAACGGCAGTCAGGGGCGACGTGCCTCCAGGCAAAGTAATACCGGTCACGACGGCTTGTGCCGCGCTGTCAAGGAATGTTGTGACTCCGTTGAGCCCAACAGCGAGATCGGGATTGCCGTCGCTATTGAAGTCGCCAGTGGCAATCGCGTGGCCAAATGCCGAGGGCAGAGATGCCTCGGCGCCCATGGGCATGGTGAGAGAACCAGACCCGAGCAATATAGTCGTACCGCCGCCCTGGCCAGTGCCGGTACCGGTAACAGCGATGTCGGCGAAACTGTCGTGGTTGAAATCGGCCATCGCGATCGCGGTTGGCTGATAGGCGACGCCGTAGGAGGCTCCTGCGGAGTTGAAACGACCGCCGGAACCGCTGTTGAGGAGCACAAGGACTGTGGAATCTACTTGGCTCAATACGGCGAGGTCAGGATAGCCGTCGCCGTTGATGTCGCCGGACGCAATGCCGGTGGCCGATGCTCCGACGGGATAGGTGTAGGGACCCGCAAAGCTTTGGCCATCGGGCTCGTAAATGAAGACCGCTGCATCGAGGTTGGAGTTGTCGCTGACGGCGAAGTCGGCGAAGCCGTCCTGATTAAAGTCGGCCACGGTGACGCCGGTGAAGGTCACAGAATCAAACGAATTGCTCCATGAACCCTCGGACGGGAAATTGCCGTTCGAGCTGCCATAGAAGGCTGTGACGTTGCTCGGGCCAATGACAACGAAGTCCTGATTGCCGTCTTTATTGAAGTCGCCCGTGGCCACAGCGAGCGCGCCGGAGACGTTGAACGCCTGGCTGAAGGTTAGATCGCCCGCGGCGTCGCCCTTGGCCAGCAAGACGACGACAGTCCCATCAGACGCTGCGACGACCAGATCGGTGTATCCGTCGTTGTTGAAATCAGCAGCGGCAATGGCAACGGAGGCTGGGTCGAAGCCAAACGTAGTGGAACTATAGGTCGTTGGCGCTTGGAAGGTGCCATTTCCGTTGCCAAGCGAGATGAGCAAGGATGCGGAGCCGGAACCGGACTCAAGAACCGCGAGATCCTGATAGCCGTCCTTGTTGAAGTCGCCTGTGGCGATAGCGATGACGGTCTGGCCGGTGAACGTGTCGTAGGTGCCTACAGTGGTCAGGCCGCTGGAGCCGCCAACCGTCTGAAGGGTCCCGGTGCCGATAGTGCTCCCATTGTTCTGGAAGCTAATGGGACCGGTGAGGACGCCGACGCCATTGGTAGTGGTGGTGGCGGTTAGATTGATCGCTGTGGGGTAGGTGACCGGGTTGGCGCTCGGGGTCAGGATCACACTGACTGGCGTCGGATTCACTTGAAGCGAAACCGAGTTGGACGTGGCGGCCGCATAGTTACCGTCGCCGGCATAGGACGCCGTAATGGTGTAGGGAGTTGTTTGCGGCGGGAACAAACCGTAACTGAAACTGGCCACCCCTGAAGCATTCACGGTGGGAGTTACATTTGCGGCATCGGGCAGCCCGGTGAGGGTAATGGTTTCGCCGGTGGGCAGAGTGGCGCCGCTGGCCTGAGCCTGGAACGTGACCACCGTGCCTGCCGTGGTTGCAGCGGTGGAACTGGTTAGAACCAGCCCGATGACGTTGCTGTTCACCTGCAGGGTTGTAGACGCGCCGGGGAGGGGGTACTGCGCGTAGTAATTGTTGTCTCCGCTATAGGAGACAGAGATGCTGTGAGATCCGGCGGCAAGCTGGAAGGGCTGCGTCGTCGCCGTTGAAACTCCCGCACCCGGCACCAGGGGCACTGATTGGAGATTGCTGTCGCTATCGTAAAAGTAGGCATAGCCCGTTGGCCCAGCAGCGCCCGAAGCGCCGACAACGGTTGCCGTGAATGTGACAGGCGTCCCATATGAGACAGGTGACGAGGGGCTCGCGGTCACGGACCCGGTCGTATTGGCCGGGGTGATGGTGATCGGTGTGCTTACTGGGGAATTGGGAGCGAGCGGATTGGGCTGGTAGAGCTGATTGCCTGGGTAGGTCATGCTCAGCGAGTAGGTGCCGGGCGAAGGCATGGGACTCATAGAGGAGCCGTTGGTGCTGGCCTGCGCGTCATTGCTGTAGTACCAGGGCTGCAGGGCGTTACTCGGTTGGCAGTCTTCACAACCGGAGTTGTACGCCAAGCTGTTGACGGCGAAGTCCAGATAGCCATCGCCATTCATGTCGCCGGTAACGAGCAAGCCAGGAATCGGGCCGCCCTCATTCCCGTTTGATCCCACGCCCGTGTCATATGAGTTGACCACGGTCCAGCTTTGCGGACCTTGCCGCTGCAGCTCTTCAACCCAGACATTCCCATCGGAATTGCCAATGCCTGTATAGACAAGGTTCCAGCCGGGCGCAACCGCGGCTCCCTGGGCAGGCTGTCCAATGGTCGGGAAGGGTGCGCCGACAACCGCGTTGGGATAGGAAATCACGGGGTCGTTGTTCGACGAATAGGTGAAGGTCAACGGCAAATCGCCGGATTGGTCATTCTCAAAAACCAGCACGGCGCCGTTATCGCCTCCGTCAGAGTAGGGCTGGCCATAATCGG
>PLPU01000559.1:0-3945 GCA_003159975.1 Acidobacteriaceae bacterium | reverse complement strand
TGCCATTCCACCGGCACAATTACCAGGCACCTTCCGAGCGGCCGACGACCATCCACCAATGACTGACGAGAACGGCGCTTTCGGGACCGACTCGGAACTCGGGTACCCTGCTCTCCAGTCCCTCCAGTGATCAGACAGCGGAGGGGCTGTTTGCCCGGTTCGTCGATCGGCAAAAAGGCGGGCCAGCCGCTACCGCCTGCGATTGCGGGTAATTTGTGATGATTAGTTCCGTGGTTGGCCGCCGGTGCTGCGGATCAGCCGAAAGGATGCTGGCACGATTGACGCTTTGATGATACCCAAAGTCTTTGTACAGTTCTCTCACGCTCTGGTGATCCGCATTCGAGAGCATGATTGCCGCGCCGCGCCCAGCTGCGCGTTTGATGGCATCTGCAAGCCTAATCTGGCCTTCCCAAGAGAATAAACTGGAGTTGTATTTCACAAAATTGTTACTGTTATGCATCACGGTGTAAGGAGGGTCAACGTAAAGAAAATCGCCGGCAGCCGCCATGTCGATCGTTTCTTCAAAATCCGCCTCCCTGATTGATGCACGGCGGAGGATGGATGCGACTCCTTTCAAGTAGCCTTTAGGGTATTCGATAAGATTCTTCGAACCCATTGGAACGTTGAACTTCCCTTTTAGGTTCACGCGATATATGCCGTTGAAACAAGTCCGATTGAGATAGATGAAGCGCACCGCACGTGCGATGTCACCGGCTGGGTCCATCGCCCGGGTGCGGTAGTAAAGCGCTTCATTATGTCGTTTCTGGAGTGAGGTAAGACGCCCGTCGATCTCTTCGGCGTGCGTCCTCAAGCACCGATACGCGTTTATAAGCTCCTCGTTTGAGTCCGATAGAACGCCTCGTCGAGGAGCCAGATGGAAGAATACGGCACCGCCGCCGAGGAATGGTTCTAGATGCCTTTCGTAAGCTGACGGTAGCAGGCTGTCAATCCGCCGTGCGAGCCATCTCTTGCCACCGGGCCATTTTAGGAATGGGTCAGCCATCATCTTCCTCCGAGCCTTGGCTCTCTAGGACGGGATTTGCCTGCGCCTCCTTAATGCGCTTCATCAGTTCGTCGTAGATGAAGTCTATATACTCGAAATCCTCAACCTTGTACCTTCTCTCCCTCGCAGGGTGACCAGGGATGCGCCTCAGCTCGTTAATCCGCTCCATCCATTTTACGTTTTTCGCGAGGCCCTTCTGTCCAAGCTCAGGGATGTTGAAGACCGCCTTAAATAGGGGCCAATTACTCTTGTTCTCCACGATCCTTTTCATCTGAACGATTTCGAGGTATGTCTCAAGGGGGAGACGCTCTTCGGCCTTCGTATCGAGAGCCGTTTTGTATGCCTCGGCTTTAATCCCATTGTCTGTAACGCCTTTTTCCCAATAGAGGCTTTTCTCCTCTCCATAGATGGCGCGGAAGACATCGAAAATGTAGTTGCGCATTTCAGAGACAATCTCTTTGAGCTTTGCGTCGGTGTCCAGAATCCTATCTTCCGATTGCTCCTCCTCCCACTTCTCCATACCCTCCGGCACAAAATCTGGACAGGTCTCCTTGATTATTTTGCACAGGCGGTAGTAGTACTCAATTGGTCCCCCGGAGCCAAACGGGACTTTAAACGCAGCCTCTATCTGCGGGGACTTGTGCGCTTCCAGAAATTCGAGAACAGGCCTCATGTACTCTTCTATGTCAACCATGATGTCTGCGACGGCCATTTCGCGCGCGTCGGCCGCGGTGTTCGCCTCCCAGTACTTTACGAGCGACCCAAATAGAAGAATGTAGGCATACACGGCGATGTTGGTGCAGAGACATCCTTCACGGCCGCTCTCCCACTCCACTAGGTTTGCGTTCCTCACCAACCCGAAGTAGGAATTGAGTGCTGATCTCGCGCGGTCAAGGGTCTCGCCGTCTGAACGCCCGCAGAGAGCGCCTAGTTGATAATTTGAGTTCTTTAGGATTGCGGACCCGACGAGGCCCGACCGCCGAAGCGCTTCCTTCAACGCTGGGATCGTAAGGCAGGTCTTGTTCGTTGACGACATCCCAGTTCGCGTGATGCGGTTATAGAACGGTTCGTCAACGTCGGAATTCAAAAGGCCAATTAAGCGGGCGCTTATCGCGGCAATCCGCTCACTAGGGATCGCGGAATCCCATTTTAGATCGCCCATTAGATCGTCGAGCAGATGTTTCGGAACAGACTTCTGCTCGGTGTTAATGGTGACAAATAGGTTGGCTTCCTCGGTGCTTGGAAGCATCTCAAATGCGAGGACAATTATGTTTTGGTCGAGGTGTTTGTCATCGATGGGCGAGAATCCGTAAAGTCGGTGTTGACCATCGATAACCCAGGCCGATCTATATGTGTCTGGGAGGTATAGGCGCCCAAATGTTACGCCGGAATCTGCGTCGTGGAGGTTCTTCTCGAATCTCACTGCGCGAGTGAAGTTAATCAGGATGTTGTTTGGAAAGTACCCACCCTTCTTGATGAATTCCCCTATATCGCGAATCCGGGATTTGCTCACCAATCGCTGATAGCTGGGTGCGCCGTCTGGGTCGTTGAGGGAGCGATGGTTGACAAAAGATATTTTGAAGAGGACACGCGGCGTAGTTACGAAGCAGTAAAAAGACTTCCCGCCGAGCTTGCCCTTGATTGCGGGAACCGTCTTCCCGGCAAGCTCCGGGATTTGTTGGTCCTTGAGGAACTCGGCGAGAAACTGATATCGCGTCGCACGTCCCAGGTGACTAGCAACATCCGAGTAGTACCTCAGTTCTCGCTCCGTGATAGCCCGGATGTTTTCGCCAAGCGCGCGCTGCTTATCTGGTTCTGACCAGATGACGTTTTCGGTAACGAAGAGCCAAATGATCTTGGGTTTGAAATCTGTCCCATAATGCCTGTGGATAGCGGCTGAAATTGGCCCTTTGAGGTTGGCGAATTCTTCAATGTCCTTCTGGAGGCTGCGTCGGGTTGGTTTCGCTGACGCTTTGCACTCGGCGACGATGACTGTTTCCTCATCCTTAGCGAAGACGTCGATCTGCTTGCGCAGTGGTTCGGCCCCTTTTCGCTCGATCAAGATTGTGAAGCTGCGGCCGTCGCTGATTTCGGGATAGCCCATTTTCACAAGGAGCATCCAGAATCTATTCTCAAGGCGTTCGTCGATTGGCTTTTCTCGTTTGACCTTTGTTACCCGTATAAGGCGTCGATCAAACTGCCAGCCAAGCGTTTCATACTCGGGAACGGCCTCCGCAGGTACGGATTTTTCTTCGTACGGCTTGTGCCTGCCGACGGCGGCGCGGCGAATTCGCGACGGGTCGGTGAGCAATGGGCCGAGATAATCGGTTCTTTGCAGATCCACCTTAATGAGCCCCCTGTATGGAACGTGGCTAGGCCGACCCCGCCCGGATCTCGGCGCGAGCTTTGCAAACACGAAAGCACCGCGTCCTGCTAGCTGAATCTGGCGGTCCGAAATTGCAGGATTTCTTGGAGATAACTGTTATCTAAATCCTTGCCTTTGTCAATGATGACCGCCCCCCAAGATTGGTTCTGCCTTTCCGCCCGTACAGGCGAGCGATCAGCGCAGAAGTGGGTTTTAGGAGCAATGCGAATGGTCGGCAAGCGGAGGCGGGGATGATCGATATCGGGATGTCCGCTTGTCGAACCTCTTCCAATGACTCGGCGTAGCGCCGGGTGCCCCACTCATCACGGTATCGGGGACTGTGCCCCGTCGGGTTACCCTCTGGGTCGGCGGCTTTATCGCGATGAGTGGGTTTTCGCAGCCCTGACGCGGACCCCACCCCACCAAATGTCAAGCCCTATTTCTCTTCTTTCCGAGGTATCTGATTTATCATCAACGACTTCCACCGCCAGCCGTTTGCCGATTGTTTCTCTCAATCCGCTAAACTTGTCTTTAGGAGGTTGTGTATCGTGCGCGGACCCGCGGGATTTCGTTTGGC
>PLPU01000517.1:0-4589 GCA_003159975.1 Acidobacteriaceae bacterium | reverse complement strand
CCTTGTGCCGCTCTCGCCGCATCCGGCAGTGAACTTCATGCTCCCCTTCGGCCCCACGTCTCGCGGAACCACCTGCAGATCCATCGCCGGGTTCCTGGGCGGGAATTGGCAGGGCAGCAGCATACACGTGTGCCGCATGGCTGCAGCTTTGCCACCCACTGCAGCAGGTTGTCTTCGCCGTTGCCCCCCATACACGCGTGACGCATAGCACTCCGTCGGATCATACGAAGTCGCCCGCAGATTGTGTTCCGAGAAGCCGGCGCGATCTCTCCTTGACAATCTAGGAGAGCGCGGGTATTTTCTTTCCTAGAGCGGCTAGGAAAGAGCGAGGAAGCGGCAAATGGGGAATGAAAAGCAAAGTGGCCAAATGGATCTGCTGCAAGGGACGCTGGATTTGCTGATATTGAAGGCGGTTTCGCTGGGACCGTTGCATGGCTACGGCGTGCTGTTGCGCATTCAGCAAATCTCCGGCGAAGAATTGGTGATTCAGCAGGGGTCGCTTTACCCTGCGCTTTATCGGCTTGAGCACCAGGGAGTGATCTCGAGCGAGTGGGGCGAGAGCGAGAACAACCGCAAGGCAAAGTACTACAAGCTGACCCGCGCCGGCCGCGAAAGGCTGGGCGAAGAGACAAAAAAATGGAACCGTATGGCCGGAATCATCGGGACCATTCTCAGGGCAACGGCGGAATAAACAAAGCAGGGAACAGGGAACAGGAATTAGAAATCGCGAGTGAGGGAGATTATGACGCTACGTTCGTTGTTTGCTCGAATTGGTTCGCAGGTGCGTTCTTTGCTGCGTGCCGTGGTGCGTCGCAGTCGGCTTGAGTCGGAGATGGAAATTGAGCTCGCGCAACATCTCGAAAACCTTACCGCCGATCTGATTCGTGCCGGTCATGCTCCGGCTGAGGCAGCTCGCCGCGCCCGCATCGCGTTGGGTCCGGCGCTGGTTCACAAGGAAGAGATGCGCGCCTCGCTCGGTCTGCGCTGGTGGGACGCGCTGGGAGCCGACGTGCGTTACGGCGCGCGCATGCTGCGCAGGAGCCCCAGCTTTACCTTGGTGGCCACGCTTTCGCTGGCGCTGGCTATCGGAGCCAATACGACCATCTTTTCGCTTGCCAAGCAGTTGCTGTATGAGCGGCTCAATGTGCCCCATGCGGACGATCTGCGGCTGCTTTCATGGACAGCCAGTCACGACCATCCAGCAGTGCATCACGTGTGGGGGGATTACGCACCGTTGCCGGGCGGGCGCGTGACGAGCACGTCGTTCTCCTATCCGGCGTATCGCCTGCTGCGGGATCAGAACCATTCCCTGGACGACCTGTTCGCCTTCAAGCTGACGGGGATGAACGCGACTGTTCGCAACCAGGCGGAGCGGGTGCAGACGGAGATGGTGTCCGGCAACTACTACTCTGCTCTAAGCGTGCGGCCGCAGTTGGGACGGCCAATTCAACCCAGCGACGACGCTACGCCGGAGCAGGGTGCAGTGGCACTGATTAGCGACAGCTTCTGGGAGCGGATGTTCAATCGCTCGCCCGCAGTATTGGGCGAGGTCATCAAGGTGAACGACACGCCGCTGACCATCATCGGGGTGAATCCGAAGGGGTTTACCGGCGCGAAAAACGTGCAGCAGTCGCCCGACATTTTTGTGCCGCTGGCCATGCAGCCCCTGGTGCATCCCGTCACCACGAAGGCCGCGAATATGGCCAACGGCGGCAAGGCCTATTCCGACGCTCTGGAAGACCCCAATTTCTGGTGGGTGAATGTAATGGCTCGCAGGCGGCCAGGCGTCCCGGATGCCACGGCGCAGGCTGCGCTGAACGGCCAATTGGCAGCGATTGTGCGCGGGACCATGCCCGTGCGGAAGAACGAAGACATCCCGCAGCTGGACCTGCGCGACGGCAGCCGCGGCCTCTTCGAGCAGCAGCAGACGTTCGCCAAACCGATGGCAGTGCTCATGACCCTGGTAGGATTTGTACTCCTGCTGGCGTGCGCCAACGTCGCCAATTTGATGCTGGCGCGGGGCGCCCAGCGGCAGCGCGAGATGAGCGTGCGGCTGGCCCTCGGCGCAGGCCGCATGCGCATTCTCCGGCAAATGCTGGTCGAGAGCCTGATGCTTGCGGCGTTGGGTGGGGCCGGCGGAATCCTGGCAGGGTATCTGGGAAGCGGCACCATCCCCAAGTTGACTGAGAATGCCTGGGAGCGGACCGATTTTCATGTCGCCTTCGATTGGAGGGTCTTTGCGTTCACTGCGGCAGTCACACTGCTGACCGGGCTGCTCTTCGGCATGGCGCCGGCGCTGGCCGCGGCGCGCGCTGAAGTCAGCCATGGGCTGAAGGAGAGTGCGCAGACAACCACCCGGCGGCGCGGCGGAATGAGCGGCAAAGCGCTGGTTGGCTTCCAGATTGCCCTTTCCACGGTGTTGGTGATCGGTGCGGGGTTGTTTCTACGCACATTAGCTGGTTTGAACGCGATCAACGTTGGATTCCGCACCGAGCATCTGTTACTGGCTGAGATCAATCCCCCGGCCAGCCGGTATCCCGCGGGGAAGGACATTGCGCTGCACCAGAGGCTCGAGCAGGCCATGGCCGCCATGGCAGGTGTGGACTCAGTCTCGCCGGCGACGGTCGCTTACCTTGCCGACGACATGGACGGGACGGACTTCTTACCGGAAGGCGAGAGATACGATGCCAAGAAACATCAGGAAGAAGATTTCAACGTTGTAGGAAATCACTTTTTCGAGACGCTTGGAATTCCTATTGTTGCAGGGCGCGGCTTTGGGGATCAGGACACTCAGAGTTCGCCGAGAGTGGCCGTCATCAACCAAAGCCTCGCGCGGACCAGGTATCCCGGCCAAAACCCGGTTGGCAAGCGATTCAAGACCGATGAACACGATTCCGATGGCTTCGCAGGTAAAGCGGTGGATGACTGGATTCAGATCGTCGGAGTGTGCGGCGACACGCGCTACGCGAGTCTGCGCGACGAGCCTCCGCCACAGTTCATTTTGCCCTACGAACAGCAGCCTGACGTGGGCGGCATGGTGTATGAAATCCGCACGCATTTAAAGCCCGAGACAATCTTGCCCTCTCTGAGGCGAGTGGTGCGCGACATCGACCCCGACCTGCCAGTGATCGACGTAAGGACCGAGGACCAGCAGATTCAGGCCGACATGATTCAGGAGCGCATCTTCGTTACCTTCACTTCCGGGTTCGGCATTCTCGCGCTGGCATTGGCATGCGTGGGCATCTACGGCATCATGGCTTATTCAGTGGCGAATCGCAGGAACGAGATCGGCATTCGCATGGCCCTTGGTGCGCAGCAAATGCAGGTGCGCGCCATGATTCTGCGCGAGAGCACATGGCTTGCGGCGGCCGGGATCGCAGTGGGCGTGGGCGCATCTCTTGGGCTCACGCATTTGGTGAAAAGCATGTTCTACGGCATTCAGCCGTACGATCCGCTCACGATTACAGGCGGCGTTTTTATCCTGCTTGCCGTCGCGTTGGCCGCGAGTTGGATTCCCGCGCGCCGCGCAGCGAGAGTACAGCCTATGGATGCTTTGCGCCATGAATGACGCAGTGAAGAAGTGAATGAGTGAAAAGTCGGTGCTACGCGATTACCGGTAGCGTGGGTATGGCGCCTTGTTTCCTGGCTTCTTCCACCACGGCGTCCAGGTGATCGAGCACCTCAGGCACCGTCATGGTGTAGATCTCGCGGCGGGAGTCGTAGCCTTCTTCCACCAGCTGCTTCAGGTAACGGCCGGCGATTTGCGCGGCCAGTTGGTCGGTAATGACCTTGCCGCTGCGCTGCTTCTGTTCCTTCCATGCGGTGCAGGGCAGCGCAATCCACATGGGGCGTCCGTTCACGTCGAAGCGGATATCGACGGCGTCGGCGTGGCGGGTGGCAATGGCCACGATGGTGCCCTTCCAGCGGCAGTGCAGGTCTTCGCCGGTCCAGCGGTCGGAAACGTGGAAGTCTTCGTACATAGAACTAGCCTATCGTTCCGGGCAGGTAAGGGCAAGCGGCCGGACCGGAAGCCGTCCGTGCCGATTCGCGCATCCGCCCGCATTCAGCCTTCTGCCCGCCCAGGGCACTCTTCTTTGGTTTCGGTCTGCCGATGAACGAGGCGGGGGAACCGTCAACCATGCAGATCACAGTCACAGTCTCCGATGCAATCGTTCGCGAAGCAGGGGTTCGCGGGCTGCCAGTCATCGATTTTGTCGAATCCCTGATCGACAAGGGAATGAGCACAGGAAAGGAACACCCGGTGGTGGACAGCGCCATTGAACGTATCCGCGCGCTACGATCCACCACCCAGGGTCACAAACACTAGGGTGGCACACCCATGCAGGGAGGCTCCGGGACGGTGCTTTGGCGCACCGGGAGGGTTGACGGGAGAACCAGGGCGATAGCGGGAGTCCGCTCTGGTGTGTACCATTGTGATACTCCCCCTGCCCCCCCCCATCCCTGAAAATAAGTGGCTTGTTTTTCAACGGGATAGGGCATGGGCTTCGTTGTAAGCTGATGATTGCAATGGAGTTCTTTGCAGATAATAGACAGCAAAGGGGTTACGGGCGTTTGCCCGGCGGCCCTGG
>PLPU01000490.1:0-8609 GCA_003159975.1 Acidobacteriaceae bacterium | reverse complement strand
ATTCACGTGACGGACACACCCACGGTTGGACTACCGGTGGTCGCGGCTGTCATCGAGACCATTCATGTTGCGGATACACCCGCAGTTGGACTGCCGGTGGTCGCCGCTGTCGTCGAGACCATTCATGTTACGGACACACCCGCGGTTGGGCTGCCGGTGGTCGCGGCAGTCGTCGAGACCATTCACGTTACTGATATTCCGGTCGCGAATCTGACGTCGCCCACCACAACGCAGCTGAACTCTTCGGCGGCCATGATGGCCGCTGGATACCCGGTTACGTTCACAGCTACGGTATCGAGTGCAGGCGGCACGCCCACCGGAAACGTGACCTTCTTCGATGGCACAAGCGCGCTGTTCGCGGTATCTCTGAGCAATGGCATGGCCACGTACACTACCAGCAGCCTGGCCGACGGCGCGCACTCTATCAGCGCGGTGTATTCCGGCAACGCCAGCTTCCTTGCCAGCACCTCCAGCACCGTGGCGGAAACCATCACCGACTTTACCCTCAGCTTCGCCAGCTCCGGCGGCTCCGGCGCGACGCTGACGATTCTGCCGGGAGCCAGCGGGACCTATACGATCACCTTAACGCCGCCGAGCAACGGTTATACCGGCGTCATTACGCTTTCTGCCAGCGGACTACCGGCCGGGGCCACGGCCACCTTCAGCCCGAATCCGATCGCGCTGGGCAGCACTCCGGTCTCATCGACGCTGACCATAACGATTCCCGCGGCGCACGCCCAGATACAACCCCAATGGCCAATCAATTCCAAAGCATTCCTGCTGCTTGGCGTTCTTCTGCCGCTCCTAGGCCTGCGCCGTGCACGCAAGAGCCGCTGGCTGGCGATAGTGCTGCTCTCGGCCGGCATTGCGATGGGAATCGGCAGTTGCGGCGGCGGGTTCTTTACCCAAGCGGAGAAGACCTATACCGTAACCATCATGGCCATCAGCGGCACGGATCAGCACTCCGCAACCATCAACCTAATCGTGCCCTAGCGGAACAAAGAAGGGGCCTCCACCTTGCGATATTGGTGTGCGGAACCATCCGGATAGCCCCGCCAATGCACGGGCAGACCTCCGTCGAGCTCACTTGAATGCGCTCAATTTGCGCTCGACTTCCTTCGGCTTGTCTGCATCCATGGGTAGGAGCGGCCCGGCATCGCTCAGCCTCTTCCAAATCGTGGCTGCATCCCGATAGCAGTCGGCCGCGCTGGCGGGATCGGTGGGGGCGAGCGCATCGCCGAGCCGCTCTTGGTCGAGCGCCAGGGCTACGACGGCGTCCGCCCCGTTCAGACCCGTCAGCGCGCGGATGTTGCTCCGGTAATAGCCGAGGGATCGCGCGCGCTCACCGCGCTTGAGATACCAGGCGGCAAGCCAGTCGTTGGCTTCGATGATCGCCTGGTCATGCAGGTCAGCGGGGTTCGTCTTTCCGAGCCGTTCATAGTCCGCCGCCACCTTTTCGTATTCGGCTGCCGCCTGAGGCCGATGATTGCCCGCTGCCATCGCACGGGCAAGGCTCCAGTGGGCGACCGCGACGTCGCGAAAGGCCTCAACGTCGTCGCGATCCGCGCCAGCGGATTCTTCAAAGCGCCTCAGGCTTTCGCGCGCTGCCGTTTCAGCGCCCGCGGCGTCCCCCGCGGAAGCGAGAGTCAGGGCAAGATCGGTGTAAGCGTCGGCGTACGGGCGGTGGTAGCGGTCCGGGGATCGATCAAAGAGGCCTCTTGTTATACTCACTTCTTCCCGGCTCAGCATCACTTCGTCAGAACCTGCGCGCGCGGTTCCAGTGACCCGCCGCAGATCGTACCAGGTGTAGTCCCTGTATTCGCAAGCTTCGGCGAGTGCTATCTGGATTGTCTCGTCCCCTGGATAGCGGCCGGCGAGAAGTCGTGCGGTCTTCAAAGCCTCCCCGGCATCCGAGGCAGCCTCCTGGTATGCCGCCAGGCCACCATTGAAGAGAGACCACGGGACGCTGGCTAGAACCAGAGCCAGGCGTCCACGAAGAAGGGCAACCTGTGCGTCGCGCGAACCGGGGTTGAAGGCAACCGCTTTCTCGAGGACCTCGACGGCTTTTTCTCCGTATGCGATGGCCTTTTCCGGCGCGGATTGACGGATCGCGATTTGGCATTGGTCGGTGAGAACCTGGCCCCATTCGATGTAGACGCCGGCGTCCGCGCGGCCAGCGGAAGCGATACTGGCGAAAAGCGCTTCGGCCTTGGAATAATCTCGCACGGCGCCGTCAACATCCCCGAGATTGGGGCCGAAAGGTTGACCGAGGATGTCGCCAAATTTGCGGTAGGCCGAGGCGAGTTCGCGCTTGAGGGCCATATCGGAGGAGCGGTCGCTCGCGAGCGTGTCGAGGTATTGCTGGCCACGCTGCGCCACCAGCATGCGGGCGCGCGTGGTTCCGGGCAGCCCTGCAAGCGCGTCGTCGATTCCGAACAGGAAGGAGTTAGCGGTTGCGCGCACCTCCGCAAAGCGGCGCTGCGCCTCGCGGTACTGCTGGAAAGCCAGCAAGGCCGCGATGCAAACGGCAAAGAACATGGCTGCAAGTAGCGCAAATTCGATGGGATGGCGCGCAATAAGGCGCCGCGTTCTGTATCCCACGCTGTCGGGCCTGGCGTGCACAGGAAATCCTTCCAGTGCACGTCGCGCATCGGCGCCCAGATCGCCGGCCGACGCATAGCGGCGCTCCGGTTCCTGCCGTAGGGCCATGACGACCACGTTCTCGATGTCGCCCTTCAGCCGTTTCCGGTGAGCCGTGCCCTTTTCTCCAGAAATCAGCTCAGAGAGAATCACGCCCAGCGAGTACACGTCGGACGATGTGGTGATCGCGCCGCCCGCGATCTGCTCGGGGCTTGCATAGGCCGCTGTCATGATCGCCGACGAGGTCGCTCCCACTGCTGAGGTTTCGCTGAGCAGCTTGGCGATGCCGAAATCGAGCAGCTTCACCACCCCGTCCGCGGTCACAAGAATGTTGGCCGGCTTCAGGTCGCGATGCACGACCAGGTTGCGATGCGCATACATCACCGCGTCGCAAATGGTTTCAAAGAGCTCCAGGCGGGCTTTCAACTGCAAGCCGCGTTCCTTCGCGAATCTGTCGATGGGTACTCCGTCAACATACTCCATGGCGAGCCACGGCACACCGTCCTTGGTTCGGCCGGCGTCGAGCATCCGCGCGATGTGCGGGTGATTGAGACGGGCCAGGATGTGCCTCTCCCGTACGAAGCGGTCGATGTTCTCCGGGTCTGCGAGAATGCGGGGAATAACTTTGATTGCGGCGCACCCGATATGGCCGTCGTAATCGCGCTCGGCCAGGTACACCGTTCCCATCCCGCCGGCTCCGATTCGGGAGAGAACGCGATACGGCCCTATACGGTCGAAGGGCAGTTCGTCCTCCGCGGCAAGCCTGCCAGCCTCGCACAGAAGCGCGGGAAACGTCCATCTCGCGTCCACAACAGCTTCCGCGTCGGCGCGCAGCAGACCGTCAATCCGCTCCCGTAGAGCCGGCCGGCCTACACAGTGTTCTTCAAGAAAGTCGCGACGTGCGCCGTCTTCGAGCTCGCAAGCCACATCGAAGAGATCCCGTAGCTCACGGGGATCGATATCGTCATCTCGGATTGCCAATTGCATCCTGCAACCATGCTCGGGAAAAGCGCCAGTCCCGCTCCACCGTACGCAGTGAAACTTGCTCGCCCGCAGTCCTCATTGTTTCCACAATCTCTTCGTTTGTCAGGCCGCCGAAGAACCGCAACTCCACTACCTGCGCCTGTCGCGGATGATCCTTCGCGAGCCGGTTCAGCGCCAAGTCCACTTCCAGAATGTCCGGACCAGCCAGCGACATCGTTTCTTCGCCCAACACAACCTGCTCCTCAATCATTCGCTTCCCGGCTGATCGCCTGCGCGCATGATCTACCAGGATCCGGCGCATGACGTTGGCGGCAATCGAGAAGAACTGGCTGCGGCATTTCCAATCAATGCCCGGAGCCGGCCCCAGCCGCAAATACAGCTCATGCACCAGCGCGGTGGGCTGCAGCGTGTGCCCGGGCCGCTCGTTCTTAAGCATCCAGGCAGCCAGGTGGCGAAGCTCGGCATAGACCAGTCTTGTAAGATCCTCGAGCGCGGATTCATCGCCGTCGCGCCAACGGATCAGACGCTGCGTAATCTCGCCGGAATCGGTTGTCTCCGAAGATGCCATGGCCGAAGTGACCTGATCTTAGCATGCCTCCCGGCCAACGTTCCGCGGGCGGGGCGGAGTCTCACCCTTCAGGCCGCACCGGTCAGCCACATACCGCATGAGGATTGTTATTGCCGGGATTCGACCCTTCGAAGTCGCAGTGAGGGAATGCACTCCGTTCCTGACATCTCTTCGGGGGCTTCCGCCAAAGCTCGCAGGCCGCTTGTTCCCGCTTCGCAGATTGCTCGACCACTTTTCGCGAGCCGGGCTCGACCATCAGGCTGCGGCCTCTGCAGTGTCGCACCTCAATCGTCGCGCGCCGCTGGTAATGGCTCGGTCTACCCGGCAGTAGCCGCCAGCTTCACTTTCAGAAACGCTCTGTGGCTGCCTCGGCTCCATTGTCTTGGCCGAGCCGCGTCCTCCCGGCCTAAAAGCTCGCCGTGCTCACTCAACGTTCACGGCAAAACGCCGATGCATCGAGTCCGCCGCATCCCTGCTCACGGATTGACTCTAGCAACTTCGTTCAATGCAGTTGCCTCGTTGTGCCCATGCAGAAAGACTGACGGCGAGATCCACACCCCACAAGATGGGGTTCCCGTAGCGCTCACACTTCCACCGCGCCATGGACGCCAAAGTGGCGAGTTGTATTCACCCCAGATGGGAGCTGCGGAGTAACTTCGGTTGTGATATGTTTCAAAAACCGTGTCCGTGAGACTGTAGTGAAATTTGAAGCAGCAAAAGCACCATGGCAAGGCGAGAAGCGCAATGTTGATGCACCTTTCCCCGGTAGAGCATCTGGGCTCATACCAGAAGGTCTAGGTGCCTCATCCGCAAACTGTTGACTCTATTGGTCGGGGAGAGAGGATTTGAACCTCCGACCCCCTGGTCCCGAACCAGGTCATAACCATTGTCGAGACCTGTTGAAACTGCGCGATTTTAAGTGCTTTTGATGGAATGGCTTGCAGGCCGCATCCTGAGAGGTGTTGATCTTTGAGGCTCTTGGGGGCTTTGGCTGCTACAGATTTGACTATACCGAACGATTTTCCAGCGGCATTCGTATCGTGTCCAATCCTGTTCGGCGGTTCGGCATCCAATCGCGACGGACTAGAGCACTTTCGGAATTAATGTGGTCCTTTTCAGTGCATCGAAAGGTGGCTTTTCTTNNACAATTTCGGCTACAGCAAGGGAATTCCCCGCGATTTATGTCGGTGAACAAAGGGAAAGGCATTTGTTGCCGCAGGGTGTAGCTTCGGCCTCGGCGCTGTGGGGGTGATTCGTTCATTACAAAGCCCATCAAGCAAGAACCCGACCGTTTTTCACTATGGATGGAATTCTGGCGATACACTGGAGGGACTCAAACGCTTTCGCAGTCGCAGATTCCCTGACTGAGACATTGCGGGATGGCCGTCTGGAAAACTCTCGATTGGGGACGCAACTTTGTTCCGATCAATGATCGGAATTGGTATCGGACAGGAACCAAACCCATCAGTGCAGCCGTGAGATGAATAGTTCTTGAGGCCCTTATGTCTCTGAGGAATACGCGCGAGTACCACTTCGGTGAGTTTCAACTGAATCTTGAGTCGCGCATTCTGGAGAGCAAGGGCGCCCGCATTCCACTGGGCTCGAAGGCATTCGAACTGCTGGCCTACCTGGCAATGCATCCCGGCGAGGTGGTAACAAAGGAGGAACTGCTAAAGGCTGTATGGCCGGGTTCCTTTGTAGAGGAGAAGAATCTCGCGCAACAGATTATGTCGCTGCGCAAGGCGTTATCGGACAAATCGGATTACATCGCGACGATTCCGGGACGGGGCTATCAGTTCACCGCACCTGTGCGGACGATTCCGATTGCAAATCCAATACCTGAAGTGGGCGCTCAAGATGTCATGCATGCGCTGCGCAAGCGTACCCACGTCGTCATCGAAGAGTCGGTCCGGCCGGCGATTGGCGCGAAGCCGCAGCGGGCGTGGCGCTATGCGGCAGCGGCGGTGGTCCTGGCAGCAGCGGGGATTGCGGCTGTGGGATTCTGGCCGCGCGGCGTGCCGCCGGAGGAATACCTGGGAACGGTGGTCGCGGACTTTACCAACACCACGGGAGATGCGACGTTCGACCAGACGCTGAAGCGGGCGATCGAGATCGAACTCAGCCAGTCGCCGTTTCTGGGCGTGCTGAGCGATCGGGAGGCGGTAAATTCCCTTGGTCTCATGGGGTTGAAGCCCGACACGCCAATGATCCCGACGATTGCGCGCGAGGTGTGCGAGCGCAGCAATCAGCAGGTGCTGCTCACCGGGGGCATCGCCAGCGTGGGACCCGTGTATCTGCTGACCATGGACGCCACCAACTGTGTGACCGGCAAGCGTGTTGCCGCGGTCAAGGCGGAGGCGGCGGACAAGGCGAAGGTGCTGGCCGCGCTGGATACGCTGGCCGCCCGGATGCGCGGCAAGCTCGGTGAATCCCGCAAGTCGGTCCAGCGCTACGATGTGCCGTTGAGCCAGGCCGCGACCGGTTCGCTGGAGGCGTTGAGGGCGTATTCGACGGCGCGATACCTCGGCGCCCACGGGGCCTCCAACGAAAAACTCTTGCCCCTTTACCAGAAGGCGATCGAACTCGATCCGCAGTTCACTCTGGCTTATCTGTCGATGGGAGCCACCTACTACAATCTTCAGGAGGGCCGGCAAGCCGCAATTTACTTCAAGAAGGCGTTCGATCTGCGCGACCGCGTGAGCGAACTCTACCGTCTGCAAATCGAGGCGAGCCACTATGCCCTGGGGCAGGGAGACGCGCTGGCCGGCTTGAGTGCGTATCAGGCGTGGGCTTCCCTGTATCCGCGCGACTCGCGGCCGTGGCTGAATATGGCGAACCTGGACAACCAACTTGGGCTGTTTCCGGCTGCGATTGCCGCGGGCCAGCGGGCAGTGGAATTGGACCCCAACGGCGGATCGTACGCGGTGTTGGCGCGTGCCTACAAGAATGCGAGCCGGTTCGGGGAGGCCAAGGCGGTGTTGGCCGATGCCTCGAGACGCCTGGGTGGGCCCCGCGTGGACGACACAATCTTCTTGATTTCGGTTTACGAGCATGACCAGGTGGAGTTCGACCGGTATACCAAGGATGCCGAGGAAACCCAATTGAGTCTGCGTAACTACCATCTTGGCCAGGCGCGCTCCATGCAAGGGAAGTATGCGGAGGCGAAAAAAGCCCTCGAGGCGGAGATCGACGAGGACCGGCGCCTGAACAAAGGGGAGATTGTGGATGGCGTGCTGGTGGAGATGGCTTTTGAGGCGCGCTGGTTTGGCTATCCGGAGGAGGCCCGCGCGGCGTTGGCGCGCATCTCCAAGAGCTACCTGGACGGTGACGACGTCGCATACGAATTCGCGATGAACGGCGATCTCGCACCGGCGAAGCGCTACATAGCCGCTCATGAACACGATCCGCACGCACCCACGGATCAGGCGGTTCTGGTGATGCCGCGCCTGCGCGCTCTGGTGGCGATGCACGAGGGCAAGCTGGCCGAGGCGCTGGCGGACCTTGAACCTTCGCGGCCGTACGAGATGGCAGGGTTCGCCACGCGAATGCTCCGTGCCGAGATCTATAGGAAGATGGGCCAGCCCGGGGAGGCGGCGGAGGTCTACAAGAATATGGTGGCGACCCCCGGGAGCGATTTCGGGGCGGACTACCCGATGGCGCTTTTGGGACTCGCGCGGGCGGAGGCGGCGGCCGGGGATGTCGCAGCCAGCCGCGCGGCGTACCAGAGCTTCCTCACCGAGTGGAAGGACGCCGATCCAGACCTTCCTGTGCTTAAAGCTGCGAAAGCCGAGTCGGCGAAGCTCGGTCACTAAAAACGCTGCATTCCAGGCAGCGCAAACCACCCAATTTTCTGCTTTATTGCCGATAGGGTGCGACCCACCACGAACAAATGTGGGCTCGCAACTGCAGGCTCTCCAATTATAGCGTTCGGCTAAATTGCTCATTCCGAAATAGATATCACCATTGATAACTTTTGGTTTCTTTTGGCACCGTTTTACCGCGGTCCGTGCTGTAGTGCGTTCAGTTTGAAGCCCTGCTGGATCGGAGACACGAGCCATGAAGTTTTTCCTGAAGAGACAGTCCCCACCCAGGGCAACTGAAAAGGGCCTTGATCAAGGACCTGAGATGGTTCGCCGGGTCGAGATCACGGTTGAGGAAGAGTGGGTTTCCGGAGTGGTTCGGAGGCCGACTGGCAGCACCAGCGAGGCGCCACCGGATGGGGAACAGCCGATAGCGACCTATCGGAAGCTTCCCCCAGGAACGGAAAGCAATTAAAGAGTCACGGGAGGACACGATGCAAACAGTTCAAGAGATCCACAACTGCAGCTCGGTAATCGACACGGCAGAATCCGGCATGAGGCGAACGAAGGAGCACGGCAAACTCAGACTATTGATCTTGTCGGCCGCAACGTGCGGC
>PLPU01000338.1:3259-15738 GCA_003159975.1 Acidobacteriaceae bacterium | reverse complement strand
CGCGATCGTGTTCGGGCGCGTGCCTCGGCAACGGGGCGGGCTTAACAGTTGCCGGCGTATCAATTATCGAAGCTGGCTCGAATCGATCTGATCAATATTGCAGATTACACCGTGGATACCTGGGGCGAAGAGCAGGCTTATCGCTATCTGGATAGTTTGGAAGCGTGCTTCATTCGACTTGTCAAAGCTCCTCGAATCGGCCGCTCCTGCAATCGGATTCGGCCAGGATACCGCCGCATCGAGCATGAGAGGCATGTCATTCTTTATCGAGTGGATCGCGATGGCATCTTTATCAGCAGAATCCTGCACCAGGGAATGCTTCCCAGCGAACATGCGATTGAAGACGAGTAATCTCCCTTTGACGCTGGCATGGTGCGACTCAAGTTCTACTCTTTTTGAGACACAGGCGGCGCGCCATATTTCCACATAAACATGTCGATTTGTTTGAACGTGAATGATTCGAGATGGTACCGGGCGCGAAAGTCGCTTATCAGCTTCTTGAAGTCCGCGTACCGCGTCCAAGCGTCAGGATGAGCGAATTCCTCCACTCCCAAAGAGCAGAGATACCGGCAGACGCGGGTGTCCCACATTGGGTATTCGGCTTGGTTATGCCAGCTACAATACTTGGTTGCAAAGGACCAAAATTTTCGTTGCTTCCCTGTCGCGCGGATTGTAACCCGTTGAATCTTGTCTACGATCTCGGGATTGCCAATTTCTAAGCCTGCATCGATCTCTTTAGCTTGCAAGTAGATGTGATCCGCGACATCGTATACGGCAAAGATTCCAGCGGAGTAAAGACGATTGAGGGCCACGACTTTGAGGAGAACATGTGCGCGGTTGTCATTCCGGGGATATTGACTGAATAACTCCCGCAAGGCATCATCGGCTATATCACCCTTGTTCTCCTCGTAGACCATCCTTAGCAGTTCTGAAGTCGGAAAAATCGCCTCTGGTTTCATGTCCCGCAATTGTATCGGGCTACATCTATCGACCGCGCCCCGTGTCCATGATTTAGGATCGTTGCGGAGTACATTGTTGGGAAACGGGGTAGTCGAGATCGTGAGAAAACGCGCGGTGAGCCTTATTGCCATAGTTGCGCTGATCGTCATTTCTGTATGCGCTCCGATTGCACACAGCGTCGCCCAGACCACACCTCGCAAACCTGCTGGTTCAGCTCTGAAAATCGTCGAGGACGACCTTGTAGAGAACGGTGATTTTTATGCCGTAAAAGGCAGCATTTACAATCCAAACGCGGAGGGCGTGAAGAACGTCATTATCCATTACCGAATCTGGAAAAAGTGGATGGGGACAGACGCGCACGGGTCACTCATCAAAGAGACTGGTGGACTTGTGACCGCAACGATTAAGTATCTTCCGCCCAAGACTATCGTTGAATATGTCGCCAAGAGTCATCTCGCCCCTGTGATGAGCGAGGCGAGCGGATTGGAGCCAGACCCAATCGACGCCGAAATAAGCGCAGAATGGGATGAATAGAGGCTATCTGAGAGGGTCAAGGCCAAGCCCGTAGTCCGAACCTGATTTTGAGGTCTGGGAAACTTCAGAGACGGAATGCCCGTTAATTCCGTACCTATCAAAACCGCGCAGCGTTACTCCCCGCTGCCTTTTTGCCAACGCTTGGGTCTCTGGTTGGCTTGCAAAATCTTCTTGCGCAGGCGCAGAGACTTGGGTGTGACTTCGACCATCTCGTCTTCCGCAATGAACTCGATGGCCTGTTCCAGATTGAGAGCCTTCACGGGGACCAGGCGGATGGCTTCATCGGCGCTGGAGGCGCGCATGTTGGTCATCTTCTTTTCGCGGACCACGTTGACATCGAGGTCGTTGTCGCGCGAGTGTTCGCCGACGATCATGCCCTCGTAGACTTCAACGCCGGCGCCGACAAAGAGGATGCCGCGCTCCTGCAATCCATTGAGCGAATAGGTGGTGGTGACGCCCTGGCGATCGGAGATCAGCGCGCCGGTAGGCCGTTGCGGAATCTCGCCTTGATAGGGAATGTAGCCGTCGAAGAGAGCGTTCATTACAATCGTCCCGCGCGTTTCGGTGAGCATCTCGCTGCGCAGACCGATTAGCCCGCGGCTGGGTATGCGAAACTCCAGGCGCACGCGGCCTGAGCCGTGATTGTGCATCTTGGTCATTTCGCCCTTGCGCGGTCCCAGCTTCTCAATCACTGTGCCGGTGTAGTTTTCGGGGACGTCGATGGTGAGATGCTCGACAGGCTCCAGACGCTGGCCTTCGACGGTCTTGGTGACAATCTCCGGACGGCCTGCCGAAAGCTCAAAGCCTTCGCGGCGCATCATTTCGATGAGGATTGCGAGCTGAAGTTCACCGCGGCCCAGGACCTTGAACGTGTCGGGCGAGCCGGTGTCTTCCACGCGAATGCTGACGTTGGTGAGCAGTTCTTTTTCAAGACGCTCGCGCAGGTTGCGGCTGGTGACGTACTGGCCTTCGCGTCCGGCAAAGGGTGAATTATTCACGCTGAACTGGATAGCGATGGTTGGCTCGTCAATGACGATCAGCGGCAGCGGCGACGGATTCTCGACGCTGGTGATGGTCTCGCCGATGGTGATGCCCTCGACGCCGGCCACCGCGATGATATCGCCCATGGTGGTCTCGGTGGTCTCGGTGCGCTTGAGGCCGTTGAAGGTGAAGAGCTTGGTGATGCGGGTCTTCATCAACGAGCCGTCGCGCTTGGAGATGGTGACGTCGTCACCGGCGTGCAGCGTGCCCTGAAAGACGCGGCAGATGGCGATGCGGCCGAAGTATTCCGAATAGTCGAGATTGGTGACCAGGATTTGCAGCGTGCCGGTTTCATCGCCGGTGGCCGCCGGAATGGTGTTCACGATGGTCTCGAAGAGCGGTTGCAGATCAACGCCTTCGACGGCCGGATCGAGGGTTGCGGTCCCGTTTTTGGCCACCGCATAGAGGACAGGGAAGTCAAGCTGCGACTCTTCCGCGTCGAGGTCGATGAAGAGATCGTAAATCTCGTCAAGAACTTCCTGCGGTCGCGCGTCGGGGCGGTCGATTTTGTTGATGACGACGATGGGAAGCAGCTTGGCCTCAAGCGCCTTGGCAAGCACGTAGCGAGTCTGCGGCAGGGGACCTTCGGCGGCGTCGACGAGCAGCATGACGCCGTCGACCATCTTCAGAGCGCGCTCCACTTCGCCGCCAAAATCGGCGTGGCCGGGGGTGTCAACAATATTGATTTTGCCACCCTCGAAGTTGATGGCCGTGTTTTTGGCGAGGATGGTGATGCCGCGCTCCCGCTCCAGTTCGTTTGAGTCCATCACCCGGTCGGCGACCTGTTCGTTGGCGCGGAAGGTGCCGGATTGGCGCAGCATGGCGTCTACCAGCGTGGTCTTTCCGTGGTCAACATGGGCAATGATGGCGATATTGCGTATCGTCTGGGTCACAGGGAGTTTTCCTTTTTTGTTCAGGCCTCCTTTTCGGGTTAGGAGGCAATGGGGTTGGGGGCGCCACGGCGGCGAATCGCCACACAATGCGGCAACTTCTATTCTACCAGCAGTGTTGCGGAAGCGGCTATTGCGCAGGCACAACACTGAGGGTGAGGACGGTGATGTCGTTCAGAGATTCAGGACCCGCCCCAATTTAAACAGCGCCGGAATGGACAACAGCAGCACGGCGGCGACGCCAATGGAATATGCGGCAGCCTTAAAGCCGGAAACGTACCCCTCCCTGAGCGCCAACACCACCAGCAGTGAAAGCACCGGCAGGTTCAGAAACGCGCCGGTTACAACTCCCGGCATGTATCTGCGCATTGCTAATGTGAGTGCGATATGCGGGACCAGGGCATTGGCTATCACGGCTACCATGTATCCGAACGCCAGGTAGGTCCAGACAGTCTGTTTGCCCGAACGGGCGCTTAACCAAGTCACGGCGAAGGCCACTATCGTGAAAACCACAGCAGCAAAACGGAAGACGCCCGGCTCGACGGGGGCAGGCCAGCGACTTGTACGCTTCGTCCATTCTGGAAACCAGATGGCTTCTTCCGCATTGTGCAGAGTAACCGCAATCGGGAAGAACCACAGCAGACTCTGGAAGCTCATTGCCGCCTCCCTGCTTGCGAGGTGGCCCACCACGAGAATCCGGCAACAGTTTGTGTTGCGCCAATCCTGCTAATTCGAAGCGGGCAATCAACGACCGTGTTGCTCAATGCGACGGCGGCACGTACTCCGAGGGCAGCGCCGAGCCCGTGCCGAAGAAGAACTCTTCCATCTGCTCCACGAGGAACTGCTGCGCCTGCGGTGTCCAGGGCTGCAGGCGGTATTCGTTCAAGAGCATTTTCTGCCGCTCGACCCATTCGCCCCATGCAGCCTTGGAGACATTCTTGTATATTTTCTGACCNNATGTGTGCCATTCGTCATGCTCCCAAAATCCATTGTATGGGATGAGCGCGTTTCGGACTACGGAGGCCGTGTTAGGAACCTGGCCTATGCGCCGGATTATCATCTGGTGGTATGTGCGGACGATTTGCCAGAAAATCCACGCAGCAGGTTCTCGCCGACTGGTTTGGCGTTGAACTGGAGGAGATGCCGTGGTTTGCACCGAGCTACAATGTGGCGCCGCAGAGCGTGCAGCCAGTCATTCGCTTGAATCGCGACTCGGGCCAGCGCGAGTTTGCGCTGATGCGCTGGGGGCTGGTGCCTGTTTGGGCGAAGGATGCCAGATTCGGCTACTCGACGATCAATGCGCGCGCTGAAGAGGCGGCGAGCAAACCCGCTTACCGCGAAGCGCTCAAGAAACGCAGATGCATGGTGCCAGCGGACGCGTTTTATGAGTGGCATCGTATCGACAAAAAGACGAAGCATCCGTTTGCCATCGCGCTCAAAAGTGGCGAGCCGTACGCGATGGCCGGCCTGTGGGAGCGCTGGCAGCCGAAGGAAGGCGCGGCGCTTGAGACGTTTACCATTCTGACCACCGATCCCAATGAGTTGATGGAGCCCATTCACAATCGGATGCCGGTGATTCTCGCCCAGCGCGATTATGGACGCTGGCTCGACTCCGGCGATCCCGCGAGGCCGCCGATGGACTTGCTGCGGCCCTACCCGGCAGAGCAGATGGTCGCCTGGCCGGTGAGCGACCGCGTCGGCAATGTCCGCAACAACGATCCGCAACTGCTTGAGCAATTGTGACCGGCGCCGCTCCCTCCAACAGGGGCACAATCTGATTGGGCGTCCTGCTCAAGCAGGCAACCTATGCCCAAAGGCTCGCCTCAGGGCGAAGGAGCTACCATGTCCGATCCGAATCCGTCCGGCCTGTCCGACAACGCAGCGGGGGGCATTGCCTATATCACCATCATTCCCGCAATCGTGTTCCTGATCATCGATCCCTTCAAGAAGAGCTCGTTTGTCCGCTTTCATGCATGGCAATCGATCTTCTTTTTTGTGGCCTGGGCGGTGATCGACATCCTGGTCAGCGTTGTGCAGAACCTGGTTCCGTCCAGCGTCTTTCTGACCTTGACGGCCTTGCAGTTGGTGGGGCTTGCGCTGTTTGTCGTCTGGTTGATCGTGTTCATCGGCGCATTCAACGGCAAGCGCATCAAACTGCCGGTGATTGGCGGTCTGGCCGAGAAACAGGCCGACCGCTAAAGCAATTCTCCTTCTGCCGTCGACCGAAACCAGAACACTTCCACCGTGCTCCTGGATCGCGAACGACAAACCCGCGCGCCGAGGCGTAGAAATCCCGCTTGACAAGGCCGGAGATTGCGGCTTTTCTTATCACATTCAGGCATTAAGCGTTTAGTGCGTAGCTCTTGTGCGCATCTGGGACGGGAAGAACCCTTGTTTTTCCCGTGGTGGTTTGAAACAGGAGCATCCGGTCAGGCAATTCAATCTATACGCAAGAGGAGCTACCGTGGCTGACAACCTTAAAACCAGCGTCTCAGACAATGCAGCCGGAGCGGTTGCCTACATTACTCTTTTTCCCGCGCTGATCTTCCTGTTCCTGCCGCCTTACAACAAGAGTTCCTACATTCGCTTCCACGCATGGCAGTCCATCATTCTGGACATTCTGCTGGGCCTGATTATCCTGGTGCTGGATTACATGCTGGCGCCCAGCCTTATGGGCGCAGGCCCGTTCTTCTTTACGTTGACTCAGCTCATCTGGGGCCTCTGGATCCTGGTTTGGGTATTGTGTGCGGTGGGCGCGTTAAGCGGCAGGCGTTTCAGGCTTCCGCTCATAGGCGCTGTTGCGGAGCGGTTGGCACGGCAGTAAGCGTAACCATGCAATAGCTAGCGGCGTTTGCCCTTCCGTCCAAATCGCTTTTTGCCCTTGAATGCCGGCGGCGCAGCGTTGCCGCGCTTCGTCTTTTTCGGTTTGGAGGTTGGCCTTGCGGCCTTCTTGCCGGTGAGGTGCAGACCTTCCTCGACAATCGAGAACTGGAGCCTGCGTTCCTGGGCCAGAATGCGGTCGAGGATGACCTGCACGCGATCGCCGGCGCGGAATCGGCGGCCGTTGCGTTCGCCGACGATCTCGTGCGTGCTCTCGCGCCAGGTGTATCGGTCGTCCCGCAGCGAGTCGATAGGCACCAGTCCCTCGACGAACATGTCTGTCAGCTCGACAAAGAGGCCGTATTTGGCGGGGTTGAGCACCAGGGCGGCAAACTCTTCGCCTACGCGGTCCTGCATGAAGCGCACTTTCTTCCACTCGATGAGTTCGCGTTCGGCTTCGGCGGCGCGGCGCTCAGTCAGGCTGGTCTCTTCGGCGATTTGCGCTAGTTCGGCTTCGGGGATGGGAGGGTCAATTATCGGAGTTTGTGGTTTCCCAGGTCTCAAAAGCGAGACCTGGGGCACCCGCTGTTGGCTGGGATGAGGTTGGCCTTCATTCGGATGGGTCCACGGCGAACTGTGGCGGCCATGCGCAACTTCGCCTTTGCCGCGCACGCGGACAGCCAGTAGAGCCTTTGTGATGCGATGAACGATGAGGTCAGGATAGCGGCGGATGGGCGAGGTGAAGTGCGTGTAGCTGGGTGCGGCCAGCGCGAAGTGGCCCTCGTTGATTTCTGAGTAGCGCGCCTGTCGCAGCGAACGCAACATCAAATAACTCAGGATGCGCTCTTCGGGTTTGCCTTCGATCTTCGCGGCAAGCTTCTGATACATGCGCGGCGTAACGGGGATGTCTTCCGGGACTTCATAACTGCGCGGGTTGCGGCCGCCGCGCTGGGATTCGCGTCGGTCGCCGCGCGTGACAACGCGTTTCACCGGTAGCGCGCCGAGTCCGAGTGAATAGCCGAAGGCCGCGGCCAGCTCTTCAAATTGAACAACACGGCGCGGCTCGGGCTTTTCGTGAATACGATAGAGCGAGGGCACGCCGAGGTCTTCAAGCCACGTGGCGACGCACTCGTTGGCGGCCAGCATGAACTCCTCGATGAGGCGATTGGCCCAGGTGCGCTCGGACTTGGTGACGCCGCGCATCTGGCCCTGCTCGTCAAACTCGATGACCGGCTCAGGAAGGTCGAAGTCGATGGAGCCGCGCTCTTCGCGGCGCTTGTTCATCAGGCCCGCGAGCTTGCGCATGCGCTCGAAGTTGGGAACCAACGCGGCATAAAGCGCGCGGATTTCCGCATCGCCCTCGAGGATTTTGTGCACGTCGGTGTATGTCATGCGGGCGGCGGAACGAATGACGCCTTCGACGATCTCGTAGCTCTCGATGCGGCCATCGGAGTCAAGCTGCATGATGCAGCTCAGCACAAGGCGATCTTCGCCGGGGCGCAGGCTGCAGATGCCGGTGGAGAGTTCGTGCGGCAGCATGGGAATGGCGCGATCGGGGAAGTAGACACTGGTGCCGCGCAGGCGCGCTTCGAGGTCGAGATCGGTTCCGGCACGCACGTATTCGGCTACGTCGGCGATGTGAACTTGCAACTCATAACCACCATCTGCGCGGTCGGTCACCAGCACGGCATCGTCGAAATCACGCGCTGTTTCGCCGTCGATGGTGACGATAGGTAGACTGCGAAAATCGCGGCGGCTGTTGGCTTCTTCTTCGTCGAGATGAGCTACGCTGCGCGCTTCGGCAAGCACCTTGTCGGGAAAGACGCGCGGCAACTGGTGCTTGCGGATCATCATTTCCACGTCGACGCCGAAGTCGTCGGGATCGCCCAGCACTTCAATCACACGGCCTACCGGTGGGCGCGTCGGCGTGGGCCAACTGGTGATTTCGACATCGACAACGAGGCCTTCGAGATTGTCGTGTAGTTCGCCTGCGATGGCTTGGCTGCCGAGCACGCGGTGCGCCGTTGCGCCTTCCGCAAACTCAGGAATCTCTTGGCCCGGCGGGATCAAAATGTGTTGCGTCATGCGCTCGTCAAACGGAGCGACGGTGTGGCCCATCGCGTTTTGGGAACGTTGATAGTGAAAGATGCCGACGACGGTCGGGTTGCGGCGTTCGAGGACGCGGACGATGCGGCCCATGCGGCGTCCATCGGCTTTGGGCGGCTCAACTTCGACGAGCACCTGGTCGCCCTGCATTGCGCCGTTAATCTCGTTGGGGGGAATGAATATGTCTTCCTGCCCTGTCGCCTGGCGAGCGTTGGGGCGGACGAAACCGTAGCCGTCGCGATGCAGATCGAGGCGGCCGGCGGAAAGATTGTCGCGCGTGCCGGCGGCGGAGAGTTTCTTCGGAATGCTCCAGTGCTCGCGATCCAGCTTGGCCAACTCGCCGCGCGCGGTCAGGCGGGCAAGGTGCTCAAGCAGCAGACGGCGCTGCATGCCNNATCCGCTGCACCAGTTCACGATCGGTCATAGATCAAGAGTAGGCTATTGGCCGGCTGAGATACATTGCCGCTATGGCACATACCCGGGCCCGCGCAGCACTTTGCCGGGCAACGCGCCGGTCATCTTGCTGTCTTCGATCACCGGGACACCATTCACGAGCACGTATTCCATCCCAACTGAGAATTGGTTCGGATTTTCGAATGTCGATTTGTCGGCGATTTTGGCGGGATCGAAGACCACCACATCGGCCCACATCCCCTGCTTGAGTACTCCGCGGTCGGCGAGCCTCATGCGCTGGGCGGGCAGCGCGGAGAACTTGCGGATTGCGTCGGGCAGCGTCAACTCTTTTTCTTCACGAACGTACTTGCGCAGGATGCGCGGAAAAGTGCCGTAGGCTCGCGGATGCGGATGCTCCTGGCCGAGCAGGCCGTCGGGCGAGGTGCCGCTCGAATCGTTGTCGATGGAGACCCAGGGCTGTTTGAGCGCCAGCAGCACATCGGGTTCGCTCATGCCGAAGACGGCGACCTGGGTGAAGGCCTTGTCCTTGATGAGAATGTCGCAGAGCGCGTCAATGGGGTCTTCCTTCCACATCGCGGCCACTTCAGAGAGCCGCTTCCCTTGCAGCGGAAGCAACTCGGGATTCTGCACCACTGCGATTTGAATCGCCTCAGGGCCGGGAATCTCCTGCCACTCGTTGTCCCAGTCTTCACCGGCGGAATCTTTTTCCGGCGAAAGCATGTCTTTGCGGATGCGGTCGCGCAAGGCCGGGTCTTTAAGCCGTTCAATGAGCTTGGCATCGCCGCCATCATGCGCCCAGGGCGGCACGAATGCGGAAAACGTGTTGAACCACGCGGTGTAGGCGTAGGTGTTGGCGCTGATGTCGATGCCTTCGGCGCGGTACTTGTCGATGCGCGCGACAATCTGCGGCATGCGGCCCCAGTTATTTTTTCCAGCGGCTTTGAGGTGCCAGATCTCGACCGGAATGTGGCCCTCGCGGCCAATGCGCGCGGACTCATCGATGGAGTCGAGCACGGCGTCGCCCTCGCTGCGCATGTGCGTGGCGTAGATGCCGCCGAACTTGCCCGCCTCACCGGCGAGCGCGATCAGCTCCGGCGTTTTGGCAAAGGGCGCGGGCGTGTATTGCAGCGCGGTGGAGAGACCGGCGGCGCCGTCGCGCATGGCGTCGCGCACCAGTCCCTTCATCTTGTCCAACTGCTCTGCGGTCGGTTGTACGTCGGCGTCGCCGAGAACCATGCGGCGAACGGATGTTGCGCCCACGTAGCTGGCGAGATTGATGCCCATGCCCTGCTTCTCAATACGAGCAAAGTATTCGCGGAGGGTTCGCCAATCGGGAGTGATGTGGTAGTGATCGTACGTGGCGCGGTCGGCGGCGATGGTGGCGTCGTCGATGGGCGCGGCGGAGTTGCCTTCGCCGGTGATTTCGGTGGTAATGCCCTGGTAGATCTTCGAGGGCAGCCGCGGATCGACCAGGATGGTCATCTCCGACTGACCGAGCATGTCAATGAAGCCGGGCGCGACGACTTTGCCGTCGGCGTCGATGGTGCGCTTGCGGGGCGCGTCCGAAAGGTTGCCGATGGCTGCGATGCGGCCATTGCGGATGCCCACGTCACCGGAGTACCAGGGTGAGCCGGTTCCGTCGATGATGTGTCCGTGGATAATAACCAGGTCGAAGGGCCGCGCTGTTGGGCCGGGCTGAGCTTGCAATGGCGGGAATTGCACTAGAAGGGCCGTGCACAAGGCAAATCCAAGACACACAAGACCGATTCTCGCGTTCCGATTCATAGAGGCTTCTCCATTCCCGCCATTCTACTGGCGCTGTGTGAAATTCTCTCGGGAAAACCGGATGGCACCCAGGGCAATCGCATTTGGAATTTTCTTGACAGCCGAGCCGCTGAAAAGGCCCGACCCTGTTTGAATTCGGCTTCTTATTGTGTCAATTTGCTTGTACAGTCCCCTCAAAAGAGCGAATTCCCGCATCGAGAAGTCGGCCGATGTCGCAAAGATCCACTTTCCGGCCTGCAATCTATGTGCAAAGAATCCAAATGCGATTGCCCTGGGAGCCTCGCAGTGAATGTTGCATTTCGCCTGCCGTTTGGTTATGATTCAAAGATGCGTCCAAGGGAAATTCCTGGACAGTCATAAGCACCACGGCTTTTGGACCCGATCAAGTGTTTCGCCCAGGCAGAGAAAAACGTTGCCTCGGCGGCGAGCCGCGGGTTCCCTGCAAAGCGGGGCTGGCAAATTCGGTGGGAGACGAGGGAAGAATGGGAAAAGACAGCAAAAACATTGTGAAGGCGCGCGCGGCTGTGACCAAGCCTGCGTATGCGCTGCCTGAGGCCGTAGGGCTGCTCAAGCAGGTTAAGTATGCCAAGTTCGACGAGACGGTCGACCTGACCATGCGCCTGGGAGTGGACACGCGCCACGCCGACCAGATGGTGCGTGGAACGGTCGTTCTGCCGCATGGGCTGGGAAAGACCAAGATCGTAGCCGTGATCGCCAGCGGCGACCGCCAGAAGGAAGCCACCGAGGCCGGCGCCGATTTTGTGGGCGGCGAAGAGATGGTGGAGAAGATCCAGAAGGAAAACTGGACCGCCTTCGACGCGCTGATCGCAACGCCGGACATGATGAAGGTGGTGGGCCGTCTGGGCAAGGTGCTCGGTCCCAAGGGCCTGATGCCGAATCCCAAGACCGGGACCGTAACCCTGGACGTGGCCTCGGCGGTGAAGGAGATCAAGGCCGGCAAAGTGGAGTTTCGCGCCGACAAGACCAGCCTGGTTCACGTGCCGGTGGGCAAGCTGAGCTTTGATCCGCAGAAGCTGATCGACAACACGACGACTGTGATCGGCGCGATTGTTCGCAGCAAGCCTTCGGCGGCCAAGGGCAAATACATCAAGAGCGTCACGCTGAGCTCGACAATGGGCCCCGGGGTGCCGCTGGATTCGGCCGTCGCCGACGCGGCGGGCAAGCACTAGAAAAGCAGGGATCAGGGATCAGGGGTCAGGGATCAGTAAAAGCCCGGTCTTCTCTGCCCGGATCTGAACGATCAAACAGGATTCGTAGCAAGCGCCCGTTTCGGGCAAGGAGGGGTTGGGACTAGAGGTTGGGTTTGGCGTGCGAAGAGATGCTAATCCCTGATCCCTGATCCCTGATCCCTGTTGGAGAAGACATGGCGATTTCGAAGGCGAAAAAGGCGGAGAAGGTCCAGTTGCTGAGCAAGGAGCTGGAGACCTCGACAACCGCGATTGTGGGCACGTTTGCCAAGCTGACAGTGGCGCAGGATTTTGCGCTGCGCAAGGTGGTTCGCGAGGCGGGCGGCAAGTATCGCGTAGTCAAAAACAAGTTGGCGGCAATCGCCGGCGAAGGCACCAAGGTGGAGTCGGCGTTGAAGGGCCTCAAGGGCGTGAGCTCGGTGGCGTTCACTTCCGGCGATCCGGTGGTGCTGGCCAAGGCCTTTTCAAAGTGGGTCGGCGAGAACGCGGAGTTTCAGTTCAAGCTGGGCATTGTCGACGGCAAGTTGCTGGATGTGGCCGAAGTCAAGGCGCTGGCCACCCTGCCGGGCAAGGAAGAGCTCTTCTCGAAGCTGCTGTTCCTCATCAATGCTCCGGCGCAGCGCCTGGTGACCGTCCTCAATGCGGCAGGACGCGACCTGGCGGTGGTTTTGGGCCAGGGCGTGGAAAAAGAAAAGTTTGCCGCGGAAGCCGCGGCGTAAAA
>PLPU01000338.1:648-3218 GCA_003159975.1 Acidobacteriaceae bacterium | reverse complement strand
GGGAAATTCAATTCAAACGAATCTGATTGGAGAAGAAAATGGCGGATCTCGCGCAGTTGGAAGAGCAAATTGTAAGCCTGAGCCTGCTGGAAGCAGCGGCCCTGGTGAAGAAGCTGGAAGAGCGTCTTGGCGTTTCGGCAGCGGCAGCGGCTCCGGTCGCGGTTGCGGCAGCGGGCGCGGCGGCTCCCGTGGTCGAGGAAAAGACTGAATTTCAGGTCATCCTCAAGGACTTCGGCGCCAATAAGATCAACACCATCAAGGCTGTACGTGAGGTTACCTCGCTCGGCCTGAAGGAAGCCAAGGATCTGGTCGACGGCGCCCCCAAGGCGTTGAAGGAAAGCGCGACCAAGGACGAGGCTGAGGCGATCAGGAAGAAGTTCGAAGGAATCGCGACCATCGAAATCAAGTAGTTCGAGTCGGGAAATCTTTTGGTACTTGCAAGTGCGGCCGGGACGCGCTACGATATTCGTTGCGCGTCTTTTCGGCTCTTTCCAGATTCATGGAGCGGAGCGGGAGCCGAACGGTGCGTCTTGAGCTTAAGTGGAGTGGCACGCAGGCGTCAGTAATCCAGAGGCGGGCCAGGCATTCTGGATAAAGGCGCGGCGGTGAGGTTAAGTGCCGTAGGGTCAACGGGTTAGCAAGGGTTCCTGTTGACGAGTGGCGAGTAGCTGGTGGGCGAGCGGCAGAAGCGAGCTTTGGGATCGGCGAGAGCAGGGTATCAGAATCCGGATGGGAGCACAGGCAACAGGCCGCGCTCGTGAGGCATTGCGTCCTTGCGGGCCTTTCGTGTCTTCCGACCGCATCAGGCAGTTCTTTTGTTAAGCAACCTGCCCTTTGCGCATAGATATCCTGAACGGGTTCAACCGTTGAGTTTGCTTCCTCGATTGTGCGCAGTCTAGCGCACTTGCCGGATGTGCGGCAATGCCCATTTCGCGAATTTGACGTGACTCTCGCAAGCAGGGTTGCCTGGCCAGGCAATACCCAATGCGCTCAAAGCTTGGCTGAGCGTAGGGGTAGGGACTGGAAGAGCGCAGTGCGCCAGTCTTAATTGTTGAGTTATTTACCGTAATCAGCCGGTGCCCACGAGACTCGGGCGCTGGCCCGGAACCGGCCTCGGGAGTAGGGGTGGAACCGGTGAGACGAAGCCTCAGGAGTGAAGCATGCCCAACGAGAAGCGCGCGATTCGCAGCAGGCTCGATTTTTCAAAGATTCCCACCGCAACCCAGATCCCCAACCTGATTGAAGTGCAGCGGCGCTCCTATGAGCGTTTCCTCCAGATGGACAAGCTGCCCAACGAACGCGATGATTCTGGCTTGCAGTCGGTGTTCGTGTCGGTGTTTCCGATCACGGACTTTCGCGGCATCTCGCAGCTGGACTTCGTTGACTTCTCGATCGGCAACTGGGAGTGCAAGTGCGGCCACTTGAAGGGGCTTCATCACCTGCGCACCGCCTGCGTGCATTGCGGCGCCATGGTGATCACCGACCCGTTCCTTCCCGGCGACGTTCTCTGCCAGAAGTGCGGCACGTACAACAAGAACACGCCCGACTTCTGCAACAAGTGCGGCGATCCGGTCAGCCTGCAGTTGAAGTACGACCAGCAGGAGTGCGAAGAGCGCGGCATGACCTTCTCTGCGCCGTTGAAGGTGACGGTGCGCCTCACCATTTATGAGAAGGACCCCGAGACGGGCAACAAGTCCATCAAGGACATCAAGGAGCAGGAGGTATTCTTCGGCGACATTCCGCTGATGACGCCCAACGGCACCTTTATTGTGAACGGCACCGAGAGGGTGATCGTTTCGCAGTTGCACCGCTCGCCCGGCGTCTTCTTTGAGACGGCGAACAACCGCACCTACTTCCTGGGCAAGATCATTCCCTACCGCGGATCGTGGGTGGAGTTCGAGTACGACCAGAAGAACACGCTCTATGTGCGCATCGACCGCAAGCGCAAGTTCCTGGGCACCATCTTCCTGCGCGCNNATTCACATCGCCGACGGCAAGCTGCATTGGGCTGTCCAGCAGGACGCCAAGACCGGCACGCATCTGCTCGGCGCCAAGCCTGCGCATGCCGTGTTGAACAAAGGTGAGGAGATTGCACACTCCGGCCGCAAGGTCACGCCCAGTATTCTCAAGGCGATTCGCGCAGCTGCCATCGACCGCATTGAAGTGGAAGCGGCGGAGCTTGACGGCGCGCTGACGGCTGCAGACGTGATCGATCTGAACACCGGCGAAGTGATTGTCGAGGCCAACGTCGAGTTGACCGCCGATCGCTTGCACAAGGTGCTGTCGAGCGGCGCGGCCAGCTTTGAAGTGTTCTTCCCTGAGCGCGACGACGTGGGCAACATCATCACCAACACGCTGCGCCGCGACTCGGTGCGCAAGCCTGAAGAAGCGCTGATCGAAATCTACCGCAAGCTGCGTCCCGGCGATCCGCCGACGCTGGATACGGCGACCGCGCTCTTTGAAGGCATGTTCTTCGATGCGCGAAAGTACGATTTCTCGCGCGTGGGCCGTTTGAAGTTCAACATCAAGCTTTACGAAAATCAGGATGCGACGCATCTCGATCACCGCAC
>PLPU01000338.1:0-629 GCA_003159975.1 Acidobacteriaceae bacterium | reverse complement strand
GTGTATCAGGAGCTTTCGACGGCAATGCCGCACGACCTGATCAACGCCAAGCCCGTGATGGCCGCGATCCGCGAGTTCTTCGGATCGAGCCAGCTTTCGCAGTTCATGGATCAGACCAATCCGCTGTCGGAAATTACGCACAAGAGGCGCCTGTCGGCACTTGGGCCGGGCGGCTTGTCGCGTGAACGCGCGGGCTTCGAAGTGCGCGACGTGCACCCGACGCACTACGGCCGCATCTGCCCGATTGAGACGCCTGAAGGTCCGAACATCGGCCTGATCAGTTCGCTCAGCTGCTTTGCGCGCATCAATGAATATGGCTTCATCGAGTCGCCTTATCGCAAGGTGAAAGACTCGCGCATTCTTGACTACGTTGAGATTGCCAACGCCGGCGAAAGCGGCCTGCGCGTGGGCGATCACATCGAGAAGGAAGAGGCGGGAAGGCTGAATGCTGCGCTGAAGAAGGCGGGCAAGCGACAGATCGACCATATTCCGTTCAGCTTCTACCTGTCGGCATGGGAAGAGGACAAGCACACCATCGCGCAGGCCAACATCGAGTTCAACGAAGAGGGCGTGATCACCGAGGACCTGGTGAACGCGCGCCGTCAGGGGAACTTTGTGCTGGTGAACCG
>PLPU01000135.1:704-4039 GCA_003159975.1 Acidobacteriaceae bacterium | reverse complement strand
GCTTCTCCGACGCAGCCGAAGCCGGATGCGCCGGAGTCTTTTGCACGGCAGCGTCTGACGGAGGACATGCTGACGACCCGCACTCCCGAGGCGCATGCATGGGCGGTGAAGGAGTTCCGGACATTCATCAGCGATGGGCAGTTTGTGCCGCTGGCCCTGGACAGGCAGACGGTGGTTTTCCCAGGATTTGACGGCGGGGCGGAGTGGGGCGGTCCGGCGGTGGACCCGAAAGCGGGCATCCTGTATGTGAACGCGACGGAGATGGCGTGGACGGGCGGACTGGTTACGGCGGACCGGAGCGCTGGGCTGGGAGCGCAGGTTTACGAGAGCCAGTGCGCGGTTTGCCACGGAACGGATCGGATGGGGTCGCCGCCGGCGTTTCCGTCGCTCCTGGATGTGACCAAGCGGCTGCCGGTAGAGAAGATCGTCGGGGTGACTCGGAATGGAACTGCGCGGATGCCGGGGTTTCCTGGGATCGACGAGGCACAGATGAAGGCGCTGTTGCATTACCTGGATGCAGGCGACGAGGGCAGAGGGAAGGAGCTTTCGAGTGAGTACGCGCAGGAGAAGTACACCTTNNCTGAACGCCATCGACCTGAAGACGGGGAAGTACGTTTGGAAGATTCCGCTGGGCGAGTATCCGGATCTGGCGCGCAATGGGATGAAGAATACTGGTTCCGAGAACTATGGCGGACCGATTGTGACGGCGGGCGGGTTGGTCTTCATTGGGGCTACCATCTATGACCGGAAGTTTCGCGCCTTCGACAGCGGGAGCGGGGAACTGCTGTGGGATGCGGAGCTGCCGTTTGCCGGGGTGGCGACGCCGTCGACCTACATGATTGATGGACGGCAGTATGTGGTGATTGCCGCCAGCGGCGGGCGGGACCGCAAGGGTCCGCAGGGCAGTGCTTATATCGCGTTCGCGCTGGAGAAGTAAGGCGCGGATGTCAAGGGATCGAAGGAAAATGGCCTTTCGGTTGGGCTGTGGATAAATATTCTCTTTTTATTCGCCTTTTCATCTGAATCTGCGCTATGCTTATCCCGCAACACTGGAGGTTGCCTGATGGACTTTCAAAAAGAACTGATTGCCGAGTACGACCGCGAGGCCGCCACGACACGCAAGATTCTTGACGCGATCCCGGCGGATGTTGATTGGACCTATAAACCCAACCCTAAATCGATGGCACTTGGCCGGTTAGCCGGGCATCTGGTCGAGACGACCGGGGAATGGGCGATGCACACGCTGACCACGGATAAGCTGATTTTTGAACCGGGCCACAAGTATGAACCGTATATCCCTGCTTCCAAAGAGGCTATGCTGGAGCGTTTTGACCGGGAAGTAGCGGAGGTGAAGACAGCGCTGTCCGGACTCGACCCGGCGAAATGGGATGAGAAGTGGCAGATGGGCGCAAGTGGCCAAATCTGGATCGACGATACCAAGTACCGGGTCTGGCGTGTCTGGGTGGTCAGCCACCTGATTCACCACCGGGCGCAACTGGGGGTTTATCTGCGGGCACTCGACCAGAAGCTGCCGGGGACCTATGGGCCATCGGCGGATGAAATGTGAGAAACAGTTGTCAGTTGTAAGTTGTCAGTTTTCAGCGACCGGTTGCGGATACCGGGTAGTTGTGTAAATTGGCCTGATGTCTTGGGGATGCTCAGAGGAAAGGGCAGTTTACTGACAACTGAAAACTGACAACTGACAACTGACTTTCGATCACTGACAACTGACAACTGATTCGGCTACGCTGAATTCATGGCTTATTCATTTCCTAAGATTTACCCGATTCTGGATTCATCGGTGATTCCGGTTGAGGGGCGAGCGGAGTTTCTCAAGTGCTTGGGGCGCTCATTAATGGAAGCTGGAGTGACGCTGCTTGAGTACCGCAACAAGACCGGTTCGGATGCGCAGCTTCTTGCGGATGGCGCGATTCTTCGCGTTGCGCTGCCGGCTGGAAATGTGAAGTTGATTCTCGATGATCGGGCTGATCTTGTTGATCAGCTTGAATTTGACGGCGTGCATGTGGACGGAGGCGATATGTCTCCCAGCGAGGCGCGGCGAATTCTGGGGCCTGACCGGATCGTGGGGACGTTTGGGGGCAGCGAGGCGCTGGTTCCCGGGGTTCTGGACGAGCCGGCGGATTATTTCTCGATTGGTCCGGTGGGGGCGACGAGGACCAAGCAGACGGCGAAGGCGCCGATTGGGCCTGAGGGGGTGCGGAGACTGCGTGCGGAGGCTGGGCCAGGGCCGATTCTGGTGGCGGCTGGCGGGGTTACGCTGGCGAATGCGGCGGCTGTGTTGGAGGCTGGGGCGGATGTCGTCGCCGTTTCGGAGGCTCTGTTTCGGAATTCGGATCCGGCGGGGGAGTTTCGGCGGTGGGTGGCGGAGCTGGGATGAGATGGCAGGGGTGGCATTGGTGCCTTCCCACCCATGCGATAGAAAGAATCGGAAGGGTGGGGCACCCGCAAATCTTGCTCGACTGGCGTCGGGAAATGAGGGGTGGGCCACGCCCTCAGACGGAACCCCAACGACTAGCACGCAGTTACCAGAAATCCCGCTGCAAACAATGGAGCAATGAAATGGCTCGCAATCGCAATCGCGAATCCTTAACGTGCATAGTGGTTGTTGTACTTCTCATTGCCTTAGTTGCATCGAGGACCCAGGTCTGCCTTGCACAGGGAGAGAAAAGTCGCGATTTGAATCGGTCATTCCTGCAAGAGCCTGGATCTCCGCTCAAGGCAATCCAAACAGGCGGTTTTGCGGTGGTTCTCCGAAATGTGGGCAAGAAGGAGATCCTCAATTGGGGTGAAGTGTGTCTCGCCCGCAGCGGCAATGGATACAAGATCTTGAAAATGTTCACGCTTGACGTGGAATCGCCACTAAAGCCAGGATACGCGGAGGGTGATTCGCGAAGTATGGACGCGTCACCGATTGTAATTTGCAGATCACGCGGAGGCATACTCGCGATTTCGCAAGTGCAATTCGGAGATGGATCAAGCTGGAAGAGTCGTTGGCTGAAAGCGACGTTGCCAAAAGTGCCATCTGTTCAGAAGTGACCTGTGGATCGGTGATATCGATACGATGCAAACGATGACTTCAATTCGACTGCATGATACATCTATGACTCTGCCACTCGGTTGTCTCTCCAGCGAAGCGTCTGCCCGTCAACCAATTTCCACAGAGAAGCGAAGGCCCTGACCAATTCCCAGCTTTTCGCAGCGACCCTACGGGGCGCTAAATCGCTTGGCTGGCTTTCCCCGGATTGCGCTTCGCTCCATCCGGGGCTATTTTCCTGCGGTCCCTCCGGGACGCCGCGAGTTTCTGACAGGTTGTG
>PLPU01000135.1:0-611 GCA_003159975.1 Acidobacteriaceae bacterium | reverse complement strand
GCGGATATCGCCCGCGGCACCAACTCGCCGGCGCTCTTCCTGGGCGCGTGGGTGGTCACGGCCATCCTGACCATGATCGGCGCGCTCAGTTATGGTGAGCTGGCTGCCATGATGCCCAAGGCCGGCGGCCAGTATATTTACCTGCGCGAGTCGCTGGGGCCGCTATGGGGATTTTTGTACGGATGGACGCTGTTCCTGGTGATCCAGACGGGAACCATCGCGGCGGTGTGCGTGGCGTTCGGCAAGTTTCTGGGCGTATTCTTCCCGTCGGTCTCAACCACTCACTGGCTGTGGGATATCGCGCATGTGCCGCCGATCCGGGTGGGGCCGATGGTGCTGGGTAATATGGAAATTGGCGTCAGCACGGCCAACCTTACCGCCATTGCGATCGTGTTCTTCCTGGCGATCGTGAACATCTTTGGAGTGCGGCTGGGATCGCTGATCCAGGACGTCTTCTCTTCGGCGAAGGCGCTTTCGCTGGCGGCGCTGATCCTTCTGGGCTTTGCGGTGGGAATCAACGCGACGGCCTGGAACTCGAACTTCGGCTCGGGGCTGGGCCAATTCTGGAAAAACGCCGGCTGGAGTTCGCTGCACCCGGTGCAGGTGGGCGT
>PLPU01000371.1:0-4061 GCA_003159975.1 Acidobacteriaceae bacterium | reverse complement strand
TCGCCGGCGGGTTGATCGGCTACCGGAGCAGCCTGGCCGCCCGCAGCCGCTGCGCTGGCCTTGTACATCACTTCGGCCAGCTTGTGGCTTGCGTGGGTCAGCTTCTCGTGCGCGGCCTTCAGTTCGCTCGACTTCGGCGTGCCTTCGAGCAACGTCTTCGCTTGCGCAACCTCCGTCTCGACGTCGGCTTTCTCCGAACCCTCGATCTTATCGCCGGACTCCTTCAGCATCTTTTCGATGTTGTAGACCAGCCCGTCGAGCGAGTTGCGCGCTTCGATTTCCTCGCGCTTCTCCTTGTCTTCGGAGGCGTGTGCGTCGGCGTCCTTGGCCATGCGCTCCACTTCTTCCTTGCTCAAGCCGGAGCTCGAAGTAATGGTGATGCGCGTGTCCTTGCCGGTGGCGTTGTCCTTGGCCGTCACGTTGAGAATGCCGTTGGCGTCGATGTCGAAGGTGACCTCGATCTGCGGCACGCCACGCGGCGCCGGAGGAATGCCCGCCAGTTTGAACTTGCCCAGCGTACGGTTCTGGGCCGCCAGCGGACGCTCGCCCTGCAACACGTGGACTTCGACTTCCGTCTGCGAATCCGCAGCCGTCGAAAACGTCTCCGTCTTCTTGGTCGGAATGGTTGTGTTGCGTGGAATCATCCCAGTCGCCACGCCGCCCAGCGTCTCGATCGACAGGGTCAAGGGCGTCACGTCCAGCAGCAGCAGATCCTTGACTTCGCCGGCCAGCACGCCCGCCTGCACAGCCGCGCCAATCGCGACCACTTCGTCGGGATTCACGCCACGATGCGGCTCACGGCCGAACATCTTCTTGACCATCTCCTGGATCTTGGGCATGCGCGTCTGGCCGCCCACCAGGACCACTTCGTCGATCTTGTCCACGCCGATGCCGGCATCCGCGAGAGCCTTCTTGCAGGGCTCGAGCGAGCGATCCAGCAGGTCTTCCACAAGCTGTTCGAGCTTGGCGCGCGTCAGCTTCCGCACCAGGTGCTTGGGCCCGGTTGCGTCCGCGGTCACGAACGGAAGATTGATCTCGGTCTCGATGGTTGTCGAGAGCTCGATCTTGGCTTTTTCCGCGGCGTCCTTCAGGCGCTGCAGCGCCATCTCGTTGCCCTTCGATCCGAGGTCGAGACCCTGCTCCTGCTTGAACTCGGCAATCAGCCACTCGACAATGCGCTGATCGAGATTGTCGCCGCCCAAGTGCGTGTCGCCATTGGTCGACTTGACTTCGATGACGCCTTCGCCCACTTCAAGAATGGAGATATCGAAGGTGCCGCCGCCGAAGTCGTACACGGCGATGGTCTCGTCCTTCTTCTTGTCGAGCCCGTACGCCAGCGCGGCCGCGGTCGGCTCGTTCACAATGCGCTTCACGTCCAGCCCGGCAATCTTGCCTGCGTCCTTGGTGGCCTGGCGCTGCGCGTCGTTGAAGTAGGCCGGCACGGTGATCACAGCCTCGGTGACCGTCTCGCCCAGGTAGGCCTCGGCGGATTTCTTGAGCTTTTGCAGAATCATCGCCGAAATCTCCGGCGGCGTGTACTCCTTNNAGCGGCGGCCCATAAACCGCTTGATCGAGAAAATTGTGTTCTCGGGGTTGGTGATCGCCTGCCGCTTTGCTACCTGCCCCACCAGGCGCTCGCCCGTCTTTGAGAACGCGACGATCGAGGGAGTCGTCCGCGCACCCTCCTCATTGGGAATGACTTTGGGCTCTCCGCCCTCCAGGACCGCGACGCACGAATTGGTGGTGCCGAGGTCAATGCCGATAATCTTTGCCATGGTTGATTTCCTGCCTGTTCGATAGAGTTCTGACTCTATTAAGATGCATCATTGAGTGAGATAGTGTCAACTTTATTTGATTGCATCTCCATTAACCATGGTCAGGCGACCCCGATTCGCTCCGTCCCGAGCTACTGCTGTGAGCTNNCTTAGCCCCTTCCTCCATCAACTTCCCATTCTCGAAGTAGAAGACCAGCCCCGGCCGCAGCTCCGCACGCAGGCCGCAGGGCTCCAGGTTCCATGGCTTGCCGGGCTGTGGGAGCAGAACCTCCAGAGTCTTCTGCTTCTTCTTCCAACGCGCGGGGTAGGTCCCGTAGCCGGCTGAGGCCTGCAGCCCGCCGATGCAGCTGTAGCTGAACTCGAAACCCTGCGGCTCGCCGCCTTCAAACAGATCCGCGACACCCTGCCCGTCTATATAGTCCGGCGTGTCGGAAAAGCTTTTGCTCTCCCGGCTGTGGCGGGACTGGGAAGTGCTCTTCAGAACATGCACCCGCAGCGGATAGTCGGCCGGATCGGGGCCGCCGGCCTGCACCGCCGTTGAAAGCGCCAAAAAGCCCGCAACTGCGACAAGGCCAACCAGAAAAGCACGCTGCATGAAGGAGACCTCCAAAGAATAACGAAAATACCGGATTTACAAACCATCCTAATTCACACATCCTTCACGGGCCGATCAGCTCGGCCCAGAAGCTGGTGGTGGGAGCCTGCGACGCCCGTCACTGCCAGTCGCAGGCTCGATCGTTTAACCTCAACTGTCTCGCCAGCCATGACCACCGCCGCCGCCCAAGCCCGCTACCCGCTCTCACAGGGCGTCAACCCGTGGCTCGTCACCGTCTCTGTGATGCTGCCCACCTTTATGGAGGTGCTGGACACCGCCATCGCCTCGGTGGCATTGCCTTACATCGCGGGATCTCTTTCGGCATCGAACTCCGAGGCAACCTGGGTGCTCACCAGCTACCTGGTGGCCAACGCCGTCATTTTGCCGGCCTCCAACTGGTTCGCTTTCCGTTTTGGGCGCAAACGCTTCCTGCTGTTCTGCGTCATCGTTTTCACCATCGCTTCGTTCTTTTGCGGAGCTGCTCCGTCCCTGGCCGTCATCCTACTGGCGCGGGTGTTGCAAGGGGCCGGCGGAGGCGCTTTGCAGCCACTGTCGCAGTCGATTCTGCTGGAAAGCTTTCCTGTCTCCAAACGTTCCATGGCCATGGCTGCCTATGGGCTTGGCATTGTGGTGGCCCCGGTGCTTGGGCCCACGCTGGGCGGGTGGCTGACGGACACGTTCAGCTGGCGTTACGCCTTTTACATCAATATCCCGGTCGGGATCCTTGCGGTCTTCATGATCAGCCGCTTCGTCCACGACCCGCCGTACATCAAGAACGCCAAGGTCCGGCCCTTCGACAACATCGGCTTCGGCCTCCTGGTGGTGTGGACCGGCTGCCTGCAGATCGTGCTCGACAAGGGCCAGGAGGACGACTGGTTTGGCGCGCTGTGGGTGCGCTGGGCTGTCGGCGCATTAATCGTGGCGCTGATCGGCTGGCTCTGGCACTCGTGGACCCATCCCAAAGGCCTGGTCGATCTGCACATCCTTAAGAACCGCAACTTCCGCACCGGCTGTTTCATGATTGCCCTGCTGGGGATGGCCATCTACATCACCATCGCCATTCTGCCCCTCTACTATCAGGAGATTCTGGGCTACACCGCATTCACCGCCGGGCTGGTGGTGGGCCCGCGCGGCATCGGCTCGTTCCTCGGTTCGCCGGTGGTCGGCTTTCTTGGCTCGCGCATCGACAACCGCAAGCTGCTCTCCGGCGGATTCCTCGCCTTCGGCCTTTGCGCGCTGGTCTTCGGCACCGTCGACCTGAGCATCGGCCCCTTCACACTGCTGATTCCCATCACCCTTACCGGCTTTGCGCTGAGCTTTGTCTTTGTCCCGCTGGCCACGATGACCACGTCAACCATCCCACGCGAAGAGATGGGCAACGCCACGGGCCTGTTCAACATGCTGCGCAACATCGGCGGGTCGATCGGAATTTCGATGGCCACCACGGCCCTCATCCGCCGCGCCGCGCTCCACCAGACAGAGATCGGCGCGAACGTAACCTCGTCCACCATGGTCTTGCAGCAGAAATCGGCAGCGCTGGCGGGGTTTCTGGTCCATCGCGTTGGACCGGCGCAGGCTCGCCCCGGCTCGATGGGCCTGCTCTACGGGCTGATGGAGCAGCAAGCCGCTCTGAAGGCCTACATCGACGTCTTCCGCTGGACCGCGCTGCTGGCCTTCTTCTGCGCTGCCGC
>PLPU01000410.1:5934-10616 GCA_003159975.1 Acidobacteriaceae bacterium | reverse complement strand
CGACTCGGCCTATAATGAAGAATGGCTGTTTGCGTCCTGAGCCCTCCTGAGGGTACAGGGATGCGGATGGACAACTTCTTCCCGGTGCTCTCCTTTGAACGATGCCATCATTATCCGCGGCGCGCGGACTCATAACCTGAAGAACATTTCCTGCGATATTCCTCACGGAAAGCTGACGGTGGTCAGCGGGGTGTCGGGGTCGGGGAAGAGCTCGCTGGCCTTCGACACGATCTATGCGGAGGGGCAGCGGCGGTATGTGGAGTCGCTCTCTGCCTATGCGCGGCAGTTTCTGGAGCGGATTGAAAAGCCGGATGTGGACCTGATCGACGGACTGGCGCCGGCGATTGCCATCAAGCAAAAAAATACTACGCGGAATCCGCGGTCTACGGTCGCTACCGCTACGGAGATCTACGACTACCTGCGCCTGCTGTATGCTCGCTGCGGGACGGTGCACTGCGTTTTTTGCGACGGGCTGGTGAAGCGCGACTCGATGGACGAGGTTGCTGAGGCGGTGCTGGCGCTGGGCGATGGAACACGGCTGCAGGCGCTGTTTCCGGTGACGACTGCAACGCCGGTGTCTGACGCCGCCGCGAAGACGGCAATGCCCGCGGCGCGTGCGGCGAAGATGGCTGGGAAGGCCGGCGCGAAGACGAGCTTAAAAGCGGGGCCGGTCGTGAATGGCGGTGATTCACCCCACACGGAGACGCTGAAAGCGCGGCTGACGGAGCTGAGAACGAAGGGATTCAACCGGCTGTATCAGCAGGGGAAAATTGTTGAGATTTCTACGCCGGAGTCGCTGCTGGATCTGGACTTTACGCTGCCGGTATTTGTGCTGCTGGATCGGATTGTGGTCAACGCTGAGAATCGGGCGCGAATTGTGGATGCGGCGGAGATCGCTTACCGCGAGGGTGGCGAGGTCATTTTCGAAGAAGTTCCACGCGATGAAACTGGCGAGCGCAAACGTCACAGATTTTCTGGTGCGTTTGAGTGCACAAGCTGCCACAGGGCGGGCAAGGAGCCGGAGCCGCGGCTGTTCAGCTTTAACAATCCGTTTGGGGCTTGCCCGCGGTGCCAGGGATTCGGCAATACAGTGGACTTCGATTTGAACCTCGTGATTCCGGACAAGGGATTGAGTTTGAGCGAAGGGGCCATCGATCCGTGGGAGCGGCCGAAGTACAGGCCTTGGTTTGCGGATTTGAAGAAACATGCGGCAGAGCTGGGCGTTCCGATGAATGTGCCGTGGCGCGAGTTGCCGGAGGCGGCGCGGGAGACAGTCTTGCGCGGCAACAACCAGAGGGTACCCGGCTTCGTGGGCGTGTATGGATTCTTTGCGCAGATGGAGCGCAAGAAGTACAAGCTGCATGTGCGTGTGATGCTGAGCAAGTATCGCGGCTATGCGGAGTGCCCCGATTGCAGAGGGCAGCGCTTACGCGCTGAAGCGCGGTCAGTGCGAATTGAGGGCAAGAACATTTGCCAGGCGACGGCATTGACGATTGCGGAGGCGAAGGCGTTTTTTGCCGCGCTGAAGCTGTCTCCGATGCAGGAGGAGATTGCCGGGCCGATATTGCACGAGGTACGGCAGCGGTTGAGTTTTCTGGATGCTGTGGGGCTGGAATACCTGACGCTGGACCGGCTGGCTTCGACGTTGTCAGGCGGTGAGGCGCAGCGGATTCAATTAGCGACTTCGCTGGGGTCGCGGCTGGTGGGAGCGCTGTACGTGTTGGATGAGCCGTCGATTGGATTGCACACGCGGGACACGGCGCGACTGATTCGGATTCTGGAGGATTTGCGCGACCTGGGCAACACGATCCTGGTGGTGGAACACGATGCGGACGTGCTGCGGGCTGCGGATCATCTGCTGGATCTGGGGCCGGGAGCTGGGGAGTTTGGCGGCCAACTGCTGGCCGAGGGGGTGCTGGCGGAGATTGAAGCCAATCCGGCGTCGCTGACGGGACGGTATTTGTCGGGACAGATTTCGATTCCGGTGCCGACGCGGCGGCGCGTGCCGGGGCGGGAGCGGCTGGTGTTGCGCGGGGCTGAGGTGAACAATCTGCACAAGCTGGATGTGGAGATTCCGCTGGGAATGCTGGTGGCAATTACAGGGGTTTCGGGGTCGGGCAAGTCGACGCTGGTGCACCAGGTGCTGTATCGGGCGGTAGCGCGGGCGCTGGGCGAGACGGAGGGAGCCGATCCGTCGAGCGTGTACAAATCGCTGACCGGGGTGGAGCGGCTGAACGATGTGGTGCTGGTGGACCAGACACCGATTGGACGCACGCCGCGGTCGAATCCGATTACGTACATCAAGGGATTCGATCTGGTGAGGGAGTTGTTTGCGGCGCAGCCTGAGGCGAAGAGGCTTTCGCTGACACCGGGGCATTTTTCGTTCAACGTGCCGGGGGGCCGATGCAATACGTGCGAGGGCGACGGGACGGTGACGGTGGAGATGCAGTTTCTGGCGGATGTGGAGCTGCCCTGCGAGGACTGCAATGGGACACGGTACCAGGCCAAGGTGCTCGAGGTGCAATACAAGGGCAAGAACATCCACGAAGTGCTGCAGATGACGGTGAAGGAGGCGCTGCGGTTCTTTGCCGGCCAGGTCCGGTTGCTTGAAAAACTGGCGGTGTTGGACGAGATTGGGTTGGGGTATCTGAGGCTGGGGCAGAGTGCGACAACGCTGTCGGGCGGCGAGGCGCAGNNGTGAAGCTGGCGGCGCATTTATCGCAAGTTAGAGCGGCGAATGCGAACGCGAAGCCGTCGCAGGCGAGCAGAGTGTTGTACATCCTGGATGAACCGACAACGGGGCTGCACTTCGACGATGTATCGAAGCTGTTGACGGCGTTTCGCAAGCTGGTTGACGGGGGCGGGTCGCTGATTGTGATCGAGCATAATCTGGACGTGATCAAGTCGGCGGATTGGGTGATCGATCTGGGGCCGGAAGGCGGCGAGGGCGGCGGACGGATTGTGGCGGAGGGAACGCCGGAGGATGTGGCGGGGAACCTGCTGTCGCACACGGGGAAATGGCTGGGGCGGGTGCTGTAGGGCAGATTGCTCGAAGAACAATTACCAATAGAATGCGGCGTCATCGGCAAACTTTCCAGATGTGATGGCAGCTCGAAGATCATTCATATTCGCTGCCCGATAAAAGCCTGATCCTCCCCACACGAACCGCACAGAACCATCCGGATTGGCGTTCAACACCAGTACAGCATCGCTGACTCCGATACCTCCATGCTCATAGTGAATAAACCAGCGGTCTTTGCAGACACCAGCGAATATCAACCTTCTATGCGGTAACCCTGGCTCATCGATAACGTCGGTCACTTGGTATTTGCTTCCGGGGTTCGCCAGCGCAAATGGCTTGTCGCCAGTGATAGTGGCAAACGCGTTTTTGATAGATTGAGGCAGCGCATCAGTCGAGCTTATAACCGTAAAGTTTCCATCAAGGATGTGCTGCTTTTCTTCACCAGATAGCTTTATGTGAAACTTTCTGGCGGAGTCTTCATGGTTCTCTTTGGTCGGCCCATCTGATAGCGGAGGTGGCACCTGAACGGCGTAGCGCCGAAGAAAGCAAAGGCCCAGCGCTACAAGCCCGACCACAACACAGGTTGTCAATACAACTATGCGCAACCGGTTCGTCGTCATCAGCCTCCCCTACACTTATTGACACCAATGCAACGACAGATGTTCCTATTCGAAGAGTTCCGGGGCGGCATCACGGTCGGTTCATACCTGTATTACCAACTCGCTGTACTGCTTGAGCAGCGGGTCGGTGGTTATCAGATGCAACGGTTCACTCATGGCTTGCGCGATCAGCAGGCGGTCGAAGGGATCGGCGTGGTGGAGGGGCAGGACTGAAACGATCGGCGTATGCCGCGCAAGGACCGGGAGTTCGAGCAGATTAGCAGCTCCGAGGCTGGAAAGCAGTTCAGGAATGTCGGCTTTCAGCTTGCCTACTCTGACTTTGATCGCGATCTCCCAGAGGGACACGGCCGAGACAAATACCGCGTCGGCATCGTCGAGAATCGTGCGCGCCGCCGATGGAAGTTTGCGCTGATCGTAGAACAGCCAGTAGAAGATGTGCGTATCGAGCAGAATCCTCATTCGTCGTCGCCGCGCCCCTCAAAATACTTTTGAATCTCCTCTGGAAGAGGGTCGTCAAAATCGTCGGCAATCCAGCCTTTCCCCTCCAGGAGACCGTAGACGATGGGTTTCTTCTTTGGCTGGTCGATTGTTGTCAGGCGGGCGACGGGTTTACCGGCGCGGGCGATGATCACGTCGGTACCGCTTGAGGCTATATCGACTAGCTTGGAAAGTTGGGTTTTGGCCTCGTAGATGTTGACAGTCTGCGTGGTGGTTGAAGCAGTTGCTGTGGGCACAGGCAGCCTCCTTGACTTGACTAAGTCTAGTCTAGTGCATAATTCGTCAAGTTGCAGCGCGCTCCGTTATGGCAGGTGGTCAGGTTTCGGAATCAGCTTGAACAGGGTCGCGGGTTGAGAAGCACCATGCTTCGCGGTGCAGCCAGCAGGTTTCATCTTTTTCATGGGGATCGCAGCGGAGGGATTTGACGCTTTTGCCCTGATCGCGATGGAGGGCTTCCGCGAGTTGGTTGGCGACTTCGGGGTCGCGCGCTCCGCTGAATCCGATGAAGAGGACGCCAAAGTGCAGCCGGGCAGCAAAGCTGT
>PLPU01000410.1:0-5899 GCA_003159975.1 Acidobacteriaceae bacterium | reverse complement strand
ACCTGTGGCCAGGGGGCGAGAGCGATGCGCGCTTTTTCCGCAAGCGACGGGTCGAGTTCGATGGCGGTGATTCTTCCTTGCGGACCAACGACTTCGGCGAGGATCGCGGTGTAGTAGCCGGTGCCGCAGCCCAGATGAAGGACACGATGGTTGGGTTGAACGCCTAGCAGATCGAGAAACTGAGCCCACAGACTAGGCTGGCCATTGTGGATGCCTTTGACCTCGTCGAGCGCGATGAGCACGTTGTGATAGACGTTTCGCGGATCGGTGTTTTTCGTTGTCCAGAATCCCGATTGCCCCAGAATGCGCCATGGACCGGGACCAAGGAAGCGTTCGCGCGGGACGGTTGCAAAGGCATGGAACAGAGCGGGCGAGGACATGCGTGTGAGGAAGCGCAAATCCTTGGCGTAAGAGCGGCGCGCGGATTGGAGTGAGGTGTCCATGCAGGCTCCGATCTTGGACTGGGACGCACTGCTTCCAACGAGAATGATAGGCGCGCTGGATGGAACTTGCCCGGTTGTTGAGAAGGAACCGTTCGGCATGGTCTGGGGAGTCGAATTCGGCGCGGAATTTGCCACGGAGTGCATGGATTGGATAGAAAGGGTGGTGCCAGTTACCGGCTCAAGTGAAGAAGCGATCAAGTGAAGAAGTGAAGGGGGCAGCGTTGAGCATCTCTACGGGATCGGTTGGGTCGAGTGGATCTGCACGGCGGAAGGAGATGGAAGCTCCGCTGATTCCGCACGGACGGCTGGTGCCGTTCGTGCTGGTGACCGCGTTGTTCTTTCTGTGGGCGATTCCGAACAACTTCAACGACATTCTGATCAGGCAGTTCATGAAGTCGTTTGAGATTAACCGGCTGCAGGCGGGACTGGTGCAGTCGGCCTTCTATATGGGGTATTTTCTGTTGGCGATGCCGGCGGGCGAGATCATGCGGCGGGCGGGCTACAAGGCAGGCATCCTGATCGGGTTGTGCCTGTACGGAGCAGGGTGCATCCTGTTCTGGCCGGCTGCGCTGGTGGGTCAGTACTGGTTTTTTTTGACCGCGCTGTTTGTCATTGCGAGCGGGCTGGCATTTCTTGAAACGGCGGCGAGCCCATTCATTATTCAGCTGGGCGATGCAGAGAGCGCGGCGCAGCGGGTGAACCTCTCGCAAGCATTCAATCCGCTGGGAAGCATTACGGCGGTGCTGATCGGGAGCCGGTTTATCTTTTCGGGGATTGAGCTGAAGCCGAACCAGGTAGCGGCGATGCAGGCGGCGCACACATACAGCGATTATTTGCGCGGTGAGACGCTGCGTGTGGTTGTGCCGTACGTGGTGCTTGGATGCGTGGCGCTGTTGTGGGCGGTGTTGATTGCGCGGACTGCGTTTCCCCACACGGGAATGGACTACTCGCGGAACACGCTGGCGACAGATATTTCCAAGCCGCTGTGGAGGCGGAAGCATTTCGTCCTGGCGGTTGCGGCACAGTTTTTGTATGTGGGCGCGCAGGTGGGTGCGTGGAGCTACATGATCCAGTACGTGATGTTGTATGCGGGTCTGGGCGAGAGGAATGCGGGTTACTGGCTGACGGCTGCGCTGGTGGCGTTTACGACGGGACGGTTCGCATCGACGTGGCTGCTCAAGTTTGTGCCGGCGTCGCGGCTGCTGGGGGCATTTGCGGCGGCGAATGCGGTGATTTGTACGGCGGCAGTGCTGAACCCAGGCTGGTTTGGCGTTGGGTGCCTGGTGGCGGTGAGCTTCTTCATGTCGATGATGTTTCCGACGATTTTCGCGCTGGGCGTGAAAGGGCTGGGGACGCGGACGAAGTCGGGCGGGGCGTTGATTGTGATGTCGATTATTGGCGGGGCGGCGTTGACGCCCCTGATGGGCAGGCTGGCGGACGTTGCCGGCGTTGCAATCGCATACGCGGTGCCGGCTGCGTGCTTCGTTGGCGTGGCGTTGTATGGTTGGCTGGGATCGGAGCCGGATGCGGAGGAGGTGATGGCGGATCCCGGGGTGGCGAGGGGATGAGTGAAGAAGTGAAGAAGTTTTTGATGCAGCGAGTTAGCAAAAGGAGGCCCTGAGCGGGGCCTCCTTTGTTTAGCGAGTTAGCGGAGGCTTGTTTGAGGACTATAGGAGCGCGTCGGCGAGCTGGTCTACTTAGGCGGCGCGGTGTCTTTTGAACGGGCGCGGGTGATCATCACTGAAACGATGGCGATCAGGGCTACGAGTCCAAAGCCCAGGATGAAGCCGTACCAGAAGTCGTTGGAAAGCATGTTTGAACCTCTTGATCTTGCATTCTTCGGCTGAATAGCGAGTTATGTTGTGGGATGTGTTTGTGCGCGGAACTGGGCGAGGACTTTGAGATAGGCGCGGGCGGTTTCGGTGATCAATTCGGGAGTGCCGGTGTCGATGGCGGCGAGGTTGACGAGGTCACTGCCTACGCCGAGGGCGCGGGCACCGGCGCGGAGGAAGTCTCCGGCAGTTTGCAGAGTGACGCCGCCGGTGGGAATGAGCTTGAGGTGAGGGAATGGGGCTAGGAGGGAGCGGAGATAGCTGGCGCCTCCCATGGCGGAACAGGGAAAAACTTTGACGTAATCGGCGCCGGCATCCCAGGCGGTGATGACTTCAGTGGGAGTGAGCGCGCCGGGGATGGACAGCTTCCCCCTATTTTTTGTTGTGGAGATGACCGCCGGGTGGAGACTGGGGCTGACGACGAATTCGGCGCCGGCGTCGATGGTGGCTTGGGCCTGGTCGGCGGTGGTGACGGTGCCGGACCCGAGCAGGAGTTGGCCGGCGTACTCGCGCTTGAGCTCGGCTAGCAGGGCGACTGCGCCGGGGACGGTCATGGTGACTTCAACGACGGTGACGCCTCCGGTGATCATGGCGCGGACAACTGCGTGGGCCTGGGCGACGCTGCGGGCGCGGAGAACGGGGATGAGTCCGACGCGTTCGATGATCTGTGCGGTGGTTTCTGACATTCTTACCCCTAACAAGAAACAGTGTGAAAAGCCCGATGGCCGTCGATTGGGCTTTGTGGTCTCCCACCCATAGAGCACAGGACGCTCGATGGATGGGGCACCCGCTCAGCGCGCAATTCTTGCCGATCCGCCCTGGATGAGGCGTTCAACTTCAGCGAGGGTCGCCATGCTGGTGTCGCCTGGAGTGGTCATGGCCAGTGCGCCGTGGGCTACGCCGCAGTGGACTGCCCAGTCAACGGGTTTGGCCGCGAGCAGGCCGTAGATGAGGCCGGAAGCGAAGCTGTCGCCGCCGCCAACGCGGTCGTAGATGTCGATGTTGTACTGGGGGACGTGGACGATGTTGTCTTCATAGAGCGCGATTGCGCCCCAGGCATTGCGGCTTGCAGTGGAGGCGGTGCGCAGTGTGCTGGCGATGAGCTTGAGATTGGGATAGACAGAGGCAAGCTCGCGGAGCATGTCTTCATAGCCGGAGATGGGCAGTTCAGTGAAGTCGTCGCTGACGCCGGGGATGGAGACGCCGAGCATGGCGGAGAAGTCTTCTTCGTTGCCGAGCAGCAGGTCGACCTTCCGGACCATCTCGCGATTCACTTCCTGGGCCTGGGCTTTGCCGCCGATGGATTTCCAGAGGGAATCACGGAAATTGAGATCGTAGGAGACGGGCGTGGCCTGTTGGCGAGCGGCCTCCATGGCTTCAATGGCGACCTGGGCGGTGGATGGTGAGAGCGCGGCGAAGATGCCGCCAGTGTGGAANNGGCTTGACCTGGCTGATGGCGGTGTGTCCGCGGTCGGAACAGCCGGCGGCCGCGCGGACGCCGAAGCCGCGTTCGGTGAAGTTGAGGCCGTTGCGGACGGTGCGGCCGACGCCGTCGTAGGGGACCCACTTGAGGAGAGAGAGATCGACGCCGCCCTGGAGGATGAGGTCTTCGACGAGGCGGCCGATGGGGTTGTCGGCGAGAGCTGTGGCGATGGCGGTGCGGAGGCCGAAGCAGCGGCGCAGGCCGCGGGCGACGTTGTATTCGCCGCCACCTTCCCAGACATGGAACTGGCGGGCGGTGTGGATGCGTCCCTCGCCGGGATCGAGGCGCAGCATGACTTCGCCCAGGCTGAGGCAGTCCCAACGGCGGGGTGAGTCGGGAATGACGATCTTGTCCATAGTTCGAATTCCGAGTTCCTACACACTCTAACGCAATTGCTCGGCGGATCGCTGTACGCGCTTTCGATTCCGGGGTGAATCGCCTTGCGTGATAAGGTTTTGGGTTGGGCACAGTTGCGGGAAAGCGTCGCCAAAACTGGCCCACGCTGCGGCGAAATCGAAATGCGCGAGAACGGGAATCAGGGATGAGTCGAGATCTATTCGCTTTAAGCGGCAGGGTTGCGGTGGTGACCGGCGGAACGGCCGGACTGGGGTACGCGATTGCGCTGGGGCTGGCGGAGGCGGGCGCCGATGTGGTGGCGAGTTCAAGGCGGCTGGAGCAGGTGGAGAATGTTGCCGCGGAGATTGAGGCGCTGGGGCGGCGGACGTTGCGCGTGACCTGCGATGTTGCGAATCGGGCTTCAGTGCAGGCGATGCACGATGCGGTGTTGAAGGCATTCGGCAAGGTGGACATCCTGGTGAACGCGGCGGGAATCACACACAAGGGGCCAACGCTGGAATCGGATGAGGCGGACTGGGCACGGGTGATCGAAACAAATTTGACCGGGACAATGAGGACTTGCCAGATCTTCGGGAAGACGATGGTGAAGGCGGGATATGGGCGGATCATCAATGTTGCTTCAATGACCTCGTTTGTGGGTTTTTTTGGAATAGCGGCGTACGCGGCGAGCAAGGGCGGGGTAGCCTCGTTTACCAAGGTGCTGGCGATTGAGCTGGCGCAGAGCGGCGTGAACGTGAATGCGATTGCGCCGGGACTGTTTCCCACGGATTTGACGGCGTCGATCATCATGGGCACGCCGCGCGGAGATGAATTGATTGCGCGCACACCCATGGGGAGGTTCGGCGAGGCGCGCGAGTTGGCCGGAACCGCGATTTTTTTGGCNNTCGGAGGGAGCCTCGTTTGTCACCGGCGAGTTGATCGCGGTGGATGGAGGGTTCCTGGCTAGCGGGGTGAATCAGTGAGGCAGGGAATAGAGAATAGGGAATAGTAATTGGGTTGAGCGGGGGACCGTTGAGTAATTCGAGAGAAGTTACGGAGGTTTTTGCGGATCCGCCGGCGCTCGAGGGGCGGTGGACGGTTTGCGCCATGCTGTTTGTCGCCACTTCAATCAACTACATGGACCGGCAGGTGATCGGGATTTTGAAGCCGGTGCTGGAACAGACTGTGGTTCATCTGCAGCCTCTGATACCGGGATGGCCGTCAACGGAGACGTCGATTGGCATGACGGACGCACAGTTCGGCTATATTGTGGCCGCGTTCCAGATTGCTTACATGGTTGGGGTGGTGTTTGCCGGGCGGATGGTGGACAAGCTGGGATGCCGGCGCGGATATCCGCTGGTGACAGGGCTTTGGAGCCTGTCGGCGATGGGACATGCGCTGGTGACTTCGGTGTTCGGATTTGGCATAGCGCGCGTGTTTCTGGGGTTGGGCGAGAGCGGGAATTTTCCGGCGGCGATCAAGGCAACGGCGGAGTGGTTTGCGCCGAAGGAACGATCGCTGGCCACGGGGATATTCAACTCGGGCGCGTGCATGGGGGCGATTCTGGCTCCGGCGGTGGTGCCCTGGGTGGCGTTGCATTTTGGCTGGCGCGCGGCATTCCTGACGACCGGCGTTTTCAGCGCGACGTGGATCGTCTGGTGGTCGGTGACGTATCGGACGCCGACGGAATCGATGGACTGGACGCGTGGCGAGGTGATTGTTCCTCCGCCGGGTCCGCAGCCGGGGTGGTGGACGCTGCTGGGCTACCGGCAGACGTGGGCTTTTATGCTGGGCAAATTCCTGAC
>PLPU01000501.1:0-3457 GCA_003159975.1 Acidobacteriaceae bacterium | reverse complement strand
AAATTCTGCTCGCTCATCGGCGGCCTCACATACTTCGACTTGTTCAGCGCCGGCAGCGCCAGCGGCTCCGGAGTCAGGTCGTGATACGGGATCATCGACAGCAGATGCCGGATCACATTCAGCCGCGCTCTTTTCTTGTCTTCCGCATTCACCACAAACCATGGTGCCTGCTTGATGTCGGTCACCGCAAACATCTCGTCTTTCGCGCGCGAGTAATCCGCCCAGTGCTTGCGCGATTCCAGGTCCATCGGGCTCAGCTTCCAGCGCTTGGTCGGCTTGCTCATGCGGTCCTGAAAGCGGTGCTCCTGCTCCTCGTCGCTCACGCTGAACCAGTACTTGATCAGCACGATTCCTGACCGCACCAGCATCCGCTCAAACTCCGGACAGCTATGCATGAACTCCTGGTATTCCGCCTCTGTGCAGAAACCCATCACCCGCTCCACGCCGGCGCGGTTATACCAACTGCGATCGAACAGCACCATCTCCCCCGCCGCCGGCAAATGCTCCACATAACGCTGGAAGTACCACTGCGTCTTCTCCCGCTCGGTCGGCGTGCCCAATGCCACCACCCGGCAGATGCGCGGGTTCAGCGATTCGGTAATGCGCTTGATGGCTCCGCCCTTCCCTGCCGCGTCGCGCCCTTCAAACAGCACCACCACGCGCAGCTTATCGTGGCGAACCCACTCCTGGAGCTTCACCAGCTCCACCTGCAGACGACGCAGTTCGCGCTCGTAGTCGCAGTCTTTGCCCAGCTGCATCCCCTGCGCGCAATCGGGCGCCTGCCCTGCCACGGCAGCAGGTTTGCCGCTGAGATGTTTCCCGGTGAGCCCTTTTTCATTCTCCTCAACGCGCGAATGTTTCTTCTTGGCCTTGTCTTTCATGAGTCGTTCTCCGGTGTGATGCCATCAAGCCGCTGAGCTTCTTTTCAGACCATGAGCCGCTCATGCGTGCCCTCGGCCCGCCATTCTACTCTTATCGGCAGTCTTTGCTTTGTGACGACCAGAGCTTGCTGAGAGGGTCGGCGCTCTTACTCTTTATCCTTTGCGGCTGGCAGGTCCTCTTCCACCGGCTCCACGCGAATCTTGGCGATCCGCCGCCCATCCATCGCCACCACGGTCAGTCGCCTGCCCTCGAAGACAACGCCTTCTCCAGCCTCGGGAATATGCCCCAGCCGCATCAGCACAAATCCGGCCAGCGTCTCCACACCGCCTTCGCGCGGCAGGCTCCATTGCATCTGCGTCTCCAGGTCGCGCAGGTTCACGCCGCCATCCATCAGCAGCGCGCCGCTCGCAGTGGTCAGCACAGGCACTGTGGGCGAATCGAACTCGTCTTCCAGTTCGCCCGTCAGTTGCTCAATGGCGTCTTCCGAGGTCACCAGCCCCACGGTCGACCCATACTCGTCGACCACGATCGCCAGATGCCTCCGCCGTTGCTGAAAGTCGCGAATCAGGTCCAGCACCGACCGCGTCTCCGGAACCACCAGCACATCCCGCATCACCTGGCTCAGCTTCAGCTCCACAAACGGAGTAGCGGACCGCGAGGTCGAGCGGACATACATCAGCCGCGAAAGATCCTTCGAGTAGACCACTCCCACAATATGCTCCGGTCCGCGCGTCTCGTCGTAGACCGGAACGCGGGAGTGCTTGCGCTCAATGACCTTCGCGCTGGCCTCTTCCACAAACATGTTGGAGGGCAATGAAAAAATCTTTGGCCGCGGTGTCATGATCTCGCGAATCGAGACTTCATCCAGTTCCAGGGTCCGGTGAATGAGCGTCTCCTGAAACTTGGGCAGCACGCCCATGCGCCGCGCCGCCGTGGCAATCAATTTCAGCTCCTCCGGTGAATGCACCTGTGCGCGTTCCGACATCGGAATGTCGAATCCCCGCAGAATCACGGCTGCGGAAGTTTTGAGAAACCGCACCGCGGGACGCACCACGGCCATGAACACCAGCATCGGCGGAGCCACAGCAACGGCCAGCGCCTCCGCCCGCCGCAACGCCAGAGACTTGGGCACCAGTTCGCCCACAACCACGTGGAAGTAGGTGATCAGCGCAAACCCCAGAACCACAGCCACAATGTGCGCGTAAAGCAATGCATGCGGCTCGGTCAGCGGCAACACTCCCAGCCAGCCCAGCAGAACATTGGCGGCCAGCGGTTCGCCAATCCAGCCCAGAGCCAGCGAGCAAAGCGTGACGCCGAGCTGGACTGCGGGCAGAAAATCGTCCAGATCCTGCTGCAGGCGGCGGACCGCCCGCGCCCCCGGAACCCCGGCAGCCAGCATCTGCTCGATGCGCGTGTCGCGAATTGAAACCAGCGCGAACTCCGCAGCCACAAAAAAAGCGTTGGCCAGAATCAGCATGGCGACAGCGACGAATTCGAGCAGCGGCAGACCGTGCATCTCGGTGTGAGAATAGCACTTCAGAGATCNNGCGGGGCCCACTGACTGCTGAACAATTCACCCCAGCGCAATTCTTCCAACGCTTTGTATCAGGGCATGACTTCAGTCGTGCCGAAAGAACCCCACAAATGACCCGGGCTTTACAGGCTGCGGAAAAACTCGCCCAAACGGTAATTCTCCCAGGCTTTGTATCAGGGCCTGACTTCAGCCGGGCCGCAAGCTCTTGAAAATGAGAGAAGGGGCTTCAGCCCCTGCGCCATTTTCCAAGATTCAACCCTAAACCTGCCTTTCTCCGCAGCTGTTTTGCCCCTGCTCCCCTGGGAACCACGGACAACCGCCTTGCGTATGGAACTCAGGGATGGAAATCCCGACCTTGGGTGACGGCGACCGGACCAACCCGTCTCACTGAACAGGTTCATCCGCTTGATCGTTTGAGTTCAAAGCGTTTCGAATTCATCAATTCTTAATACCGCGGACGACCGCGGCTGCGTTTATACGTTGGGAGGCTTCGGTGGCTGCAGCACGAAAGAGCAGGCGATTCTGGATTTGGTTGAGCGTTGGGTTGATTGTGCTTCTGGCGGGTGCCGGCGTGGGCCTGGCGCACCTGGCAAAGGGCTCGTCCATCGACTCCAACAGGATTGCCAAGGTAACCCGCGGCGACGTGGCCAAATCCGTGGTCGCCACGGGAAAGATCCAGCCCATCACCAAGGTGGAAGTCAAGAGCAAGGCCTCAGGCATCGTTGAAAAGCTCTACGTAGACATCAATAATGTCGTCCACAAGGGTCAGGAGCTGGCGCAACTCGACCAGCAGGAGATTTCGGCGCAGGTTGAGGCGCAGCGCGCCCAACTCGGCGCGGCGCAGGCCAACGTCGGCACCTACGAAGCCAACATCGAACAGGACAAGGTGAACGCGGCCGCGCCCGACCTGCCGATGTACAAACTCACCCTCGACCGCAATCAGGAGATGGCCAAAGACGGCATCGTCAGCCAGCAGGCGCTCAACGACGCCAACAAGGACTACCTTGCCGCGCTCACCCGGCGCGACTCTTCCAAGGCGCA
>PLPU01000273.1:0-4344 GCA_003159975.1 Acidobacteriaceae bacterium | reverse complement strand
ACTCCATTGAGCTCGTTCACCGCATCCTCTGGCACGGCCCCGCATCCGCGCATATAACCGGGTCTCAGCTCCTCAATCGCGATGTTGATAAAAGTAAGGTCTACCGTGATCGAGCGTGTGACTGGAATCTCCGGCGGTTCCGGCTTCATGTGCTGCCAGTCCAAGGCTCGCAACAGTTGAGACCGAAATCGGCGAATATGGTCTTCGACCACCCGCGCCTGTGCAGGAGTGATGTCAACGACGTAACGGGGAAACGGGGACAGCGATGTTGCGGAATGGAGAACTTGTTCGATCTCGCGCAACATCTTGTCGATGTATTGGCAGGTGATGATCAGGCGTCGCTGCTGGGTTTCGTTCAGTTCCCCAGGGTGTCGCGTTTTTACGATTTCTATTCCTGTTTTGGGCATGACTCCTCCAAGTGATGTTCAGCTTCGAGGAGTCATCTGCCCAGTTGAGCGGTATTCAGGTGGACTCCAACACCCTCCAATCTCCTGCCGCGTGCTATGCCTTTACCGGTTTGTGCCACCGCTCGTATACGCCGGCGCCTGCGTAGCGTGCCTTCGTCCCGAGTTCGTGCTCAATCTCTAGGAAGCGGTTGTATTTTGCGATGCGCTCGCCGCGACTAGTCGAGCCGGTCTTGATTTGGCCCATGCCGGCAGCCACGGCCAGGTCGGCGATGCTGGTGTCATCGGTTTCGCCCGAACGATGCGAGATGACCGCGCCGTACCCGTTCTCACGAGCAATCTGAATGCATTCGAGCGTTTCCGTCAGTGTGCCGATTTGATTCAGCTTGATCAAAATTGCATTGGCGATTCCGTCCTTGATGCCCTGACGAAAGATCGTTGGATTGGTGACAAAGTTATCATCGCCGATTAGTTGAATCCGACCACCAAGTGCTTTGGTCAAGAGCTGCCAGCCGGCATGATCATCTTCGGCAACTCCATCTTCAATGGCCCAGATCTCGGGATAGCGGTCAAGCAAGCCCTTCCAGAATTCGACCATCTTCTCGGGGGATCTCCTGCTCTGGTCCGACCGCTCGAAGAAGTACGTGCCGTCGTCGAAGAACTCGCTCGTTGCCGGGTCCAGCACCACGACCAGGTCCTTCCCCGGCTTGTAGCCGGCCTTATGGATCGCTTCGAGAATCAGCTCAATAGGCTCTTCGTTCGACTTCAACTGAGGAGCGAATCCGCCTTCATCTCCGACACCTGTGTTGTAGCCCTTCTTGTGCAGCACGGATTTCAGTGCGTGGAAGGTCTCCGCTGCCGCTCGCAAGCCTTCGCTGTAGTTGGGCGCGCCTACGGGAGAAATCATGAACTCCTGAAAGTCNNTTGAACCACGGCGCCGGAATCAGATTGGCCTTCTCGCCTCCCAGGCTTGCATAAAGCGGTAGATCGTGGTCTGCGGCGGCAGCCCGTGCAACTGCGAGCGAAACGCCGAGAATCGCGTTGGCTCCAAGCCGCGCCTTGTTCGGCGTTCCATCGAGTTCGCACAGCTTCTTGTCCAACGCCTTCTGGTTGTTGGCATCGAATCCATGAACAACCTTTTGAATCTCGCCGTTCACGTGATCCCTGGCGTTGAGCACGCCCTTTCCGCCATACCGTGCCTTGTCGCCGTCTCTCAGTTCGACGGCTTCCCGTTTGCCGGTTGAAGCGCCGGAAGGTACCTTTGCAGTTGCTTTCACGCCGTTCGACAGGGTTACAGTGACTGCCAACGTCGGGTTCCCGCGGGAATCGAGGATTTCAAGGGCTTCAAGTTTCGCGATTTCAGACATGATGATTACGCTTTCCCGGCCGTGAGGCCGCTAATTGTAAGGGCTTCGATGATGTGCTGGTGGACGGCATCCAACGTCTGGATCGACGGAGCTTGCGCCCCTGTACTTTGCCGTTCACAGTGTTCACGATCTTCATAGATGGAACTTCCAATCAGTGCACGATCATCACTGGACAGTGAGCATAACGCAGGACGCGCTCTGAGTTTGAGCCCAACATCCAGCGATGGAGGATCGTATGGCTGCGCTTGCCCATGACGATGAGACTGGCCTGGATAGTGTCCGCCTTGTGTATGATCTGTTCCGCCGGATGGCCCAGGACAATGTCGGTCTCAAGTTCAACGTCCTTTTGCTTGGCGCATTCGCGCAACGGGACAAAACATTTCTCATAGCGCTCTTGCCCGTCTTCAAGCACAGCGTGGAACTCCGCGCTCTCGGCGGGCTCGGGCGGCCGAATTACTGCGACGACGAAGAGCTTGGCTTTCATATCGCTCGCCATCGACAGAGCCACATCCAAAGCGTGCTCCGCGTGCGGAGACGCGTCGAACGCAACCAGTATTCTTTGAATTCCGACAAAAACCGGGCTTCCCATGCGCTTCACCTAACCTTCTTCTGCGGGTACTGGCCGCATAACTTCCTTCTCTGCTTTTTGGGCTGCTTGATTGTGGGGAAGAAGATGCCGGGGAAGAAAGAACGAGTTCGCAATCATGGTTGGAATCACTGCGCTCGCAATGACTGTGCCCACGATGTAGGAGTACTGCGCCTGCGTGATGATCTGATGATTGAGACCGAACAATGCCGAGATGGTCCCGAAGGTGAGGCCGGTCGACATCATCAGCGTATAGTAAGCTCCGGATTTGCCGTCGTATTTGTGCATTCGCACCGCCGGATACACCGCTGCTACCTTGGTGAGAGACTTCGCTCCAAATAGGACGAGCAGCGTGACAGGCGCAGCCATCAACGCCGGCACGGATACAAACGATCCAGCGCGGATGAAGTAGAACGGGGTGAGCAATCCGAAGGTAAGTGTACGCAGACGGCGAATCAATGAATGGTCTTTTCCGACCGTTCCGGCCAACACCATCCCAATCATGTAAGCCGGCAGCACCGCTTCGCTTCCGGCCCACACAGCCAGTCCGCCCATGGCAAACAGGAAGAACAGAAGGTACTTAGCTTCGAGCTCGGAGACGCGTCCGCCGTATTTCTTGAAAAACCGCGGCGTGAGAAATGGCAAAACGACGAAGACCACGATTGAAACCACTACAAAGATCAGCGTCTTGATAGTGAACGGAGAAAAGATCAGTCCAAGCGCAATGACGGTTCCTAGGTCATTGATGAAGCAGGCGGCAAGAATCGCTTTGCCGTATTCCGTGACGTTGAAACCAAGTTCCAACATCACTGCGTACACAACGGCGACGGACGTTGTTGAAAGAGCAACACCGCAAAGCCAACTGGGCATGGTGGCCCAGTGCAGGACGTAATGTGCGATCGCGGTGCAACCGAGAAAGGGACCGAAGAACCCCGCCAGGCCAATGATTGACGCTTCACGCCACTTGGTTTTGAAGATAGCGGGATCGAGTTCCGCGCCGGCAAGGAACGTCAGGACGATTGCACCTGTTCCAGCCAGGAAAGTGATCCACTGCGTATTCCCGGCCAGCCCGCCCTGCGCAAACCCAAAAAGCCCGGCAAGGAACACGCCAATGACCAGTTGGGCCACTGTGCCGACCACAATCTCAGAAAGCGCCGTCGAGACCTTGAACCAGATCGCGAGCAGCGTCGCCGCCAACGCCAGACCCACCCAGAGCGCACAAAGAGCCCAAGTGTTCGTCATAAGTACGAACTCCTAAATTGTGTCGTTCAGGGAACCCGGCCGGGACATGACTCCGCAACAGGTTTCCCTGTCAGGAGTCATCATCTGTCCGGCCTATTGGAATGGACAGCGGTTAAAGGTGAACTCCCTCACCTCAACGTTGCTTGAATCGTAGGATTTTCCACGGCTAAAGTCAAGTGATCGCTCTCCGGAGCCATTTGACAGGAGAAAGAATTGCCTCTTCCACGCTTCCAAATGATCAACTCATCTACTCACATCTTTGGCAATCCTCGGCTTCAGATCACCTTCGCCGAATCGCCAGCAGCGCCATTCGATCACGCAGTCATGGAGGTTGAACTGTGATCAACGAAAGCGACACATCGATTAACGCCACGCGGTCCTCCAAGTCGCTGACTCCCAGGGACGCTCCCAGCTTCCTTGGCCTTGACGAAAAAACCATCACCCGCTGGTGCAGGAAGGGATACCTCCCAGCTCACCCTCTCGGTGAAGGGAAGCGCAAGTTCTGGCGTCTTTTTGAGAGCGAGTTGTCAGCTTTTCTGGCGGCGCAGACAAACGGGGCATGCTTCGCATGGCTAATGCGCTCTTGAACTCTTTCCCTGAAGATTTAGACTCCACATCAGCCATCAGTGCGCGTGCAAAGGAGAAAATCCGTATGCAGGCGCAACGTTACCAACGAGGTTCCCTAAGCATTTTGAAGCGCAAGAGCCAACCCGACGCATGGGCTTTCCGCTACTACACGGAGGAG
>PLPU01000224.1:0-8686 GCA_003159975.1 Acidobacteriaceae bacterium | reverse complement strand
TAGACTGGCGTGTATTGCGATTCCAGTTCGGGGCGGAGGAACATCTCCACGGGATTTGGGGTGGGACGCCCCAGCAGGAATCCCTGAACCTCGTTCGCTCCGTAAATGCGGATGAGTTCCAGTTGCTCTTGCGTTTCAACGCCCTCGACGATTACGCGCATGCCGATATTGTTGGCAAGCGAAATAAGCGTGCGGACCATGGACTCGCTCTCAGGCTTTTTGCGAAGATCTCTAACAAAGGATCTATCGATCTTGAGTGAGTCGAATGGCAACGAGGGCAGATAACTCAGGCACGAATAGCCGGTGCCGAAATCGTCGATGGCCAAGCTGATTCCGAGGGCGCGAAGACGATTCATTGGCTCGGCTGAGGACAGCGCGCCACCCAGCATCACGGATTCGGTGAATTCTATTTGCAGCAGCTCCGGCTTGAGCCCGGTTTGCCGGAGAGTGAAGCCCACCTCTTCCACAAATCCCTTGCGGTGGAGCTGAATGCTGGAAACATTGACGGCGACCTGGACCGGGCGGGGCAGGATGCCCTGCCATTTCACAGCCTCGGCGCACGCGAGCTGCATGATGTAGGCGCCCAGAGCCACAATCAATCCGCTCTCTTCGGCAATGGGGATGAACTTGTCGGGCGGGATCTGGCCTAGAGTCGGATGGGTCCAGCGGGCCAGTGCCTCAAATCGGACCAGGCGGAGACTGGCCACTTCAAACTCGGGCTGGTAATGCACCGATATCTCGTTTCGTGCGATGGCTCCCCGCAACTCGTTCTCCAGGGTCAACCGCTCATGCACGAGGGAACCGATTTCAGGAGTAAAGTACATCACCCGATTCTTCCCCTCCCGTTTGGCGGCATACATAGCGCTGTCGGCTTGCCTCATCAGCTCCTCGCCGCCGACCGCACTATCGGGAAAGATGCTGATGCCAATGCTGGCGCTTATGGTGATGTCGTGGCCTTCGACCGAGAGGGGATTGGAGATGGTTTCAAGCAGGTTGGTAGCCACTTTTGCCGCCTCTTCCTTGCCATGCAGTCCGCAAAGGACCACCAGGAACTCATCCCCGCCGAGGCGAGCCAGCAAGTCCGATTCGCGGACCCGCGATCGCAGGCAATTCGCCACCTCGACCAGCAGCGAGTCGCCGATGGAATGACCAAGGCTGTCGTTGACGGCTTTGAATCCATCCAGATCCAGATAGATGACGCCGATTATGGACTTTTCCCTCCTGGCCCTGGCTAAGATGGAATTGAGCGTGTCGGAGATATATCGTCGATTGTGGAGGCCGGTGAGAGGATCGTTGAGCGACTGGAAAACGGCCGCATCTTTGGCTTTCTGCAACTCGGTCTGATTGTGCCTGAGCTGCGTAACATCGATCGCGGTGGTCTCATAGACCATGCCTTCCGGGGTATCGACAGGCGTGATATTCATCAAGAGCTGTACGGAAGCGCCATTATCGCGGCGCAGGGTTGTGTCGCGATTGCTCACGGCGCCGTTCCGGAGCGCAAGGCGCAATTGCTCCTGCTGATCGGGATCGACTTCGAAGTCCCAATACGAGTGGCCGGCAAATTCCTCGCGAGTTCGAAATCCGAGCATTTTGACAAACGCAAGATTGAAATCGAAGATGACGCCGTCGGGTCGCCAACAAAAGACCGCCGCAAGGTTGCGCTCAAACAGACGCTGGTATTTTGTTTCCAATTGCAGTTCGTTTTCGAGCCTGGTGCGGATGGTCGTGGTCTGTTTGCGCACGGTTGACCTCAACTGTTTCACCCAGATGAGCGGCGCGAGGATGCAGACAATCATGCCGCCGAGGATGCTCAACCCACGCTTGAGCGTCAGCCAGTTACTCCCTCCGAGCACCACCATGTCCGCCGGCGAATCGATGAGGAGTTGCAGGGATTCGGGCCATTGCGGCGTTGCGCTGCGGATCACCGCGACGCCGGTCAACTCGAGATTGGAATCGCTGGCGAGGCCGACCACCTCTCGCGCGGTGTTGTTGCGAAGCAACTTCGCACTGAAGCGCTGTCGTCCATCATCGAGCAGGAACAGGTACTCCGTCGCGGTTGCACTCTGCGAGATCAAATGAGCCTTCAGGCGCACGCGCCTTCCATTCAGGAAGCGCTTGAGCACTTCCTCAGCGGTCAAATCGAGCGGCACAACGTTGTTCTTGCTCGATCGGATCGCGGCCACCCGCACCGTGGAATCCGACAACTGGAGGGCCGACAGGTCTCCATGGCCTGGGAACCCAACCACGTCTACCGTACTTCCCGCATGGACATCGACAGCGTCCGCGGTTTCAATACTCAGCGCTCCGGTATTGTCCTGGATGAAGAATTGCCGGGGAGACTCCCACGTCACCGTGCCGCGGACGTGGATCTGGTGAGCGAAGCGCTTGTCCGCTTCCGAAGCGCGCAAATTCCCTATCGGCGTTGGCGCGGAAGAGAAAGAATCCTGCATGGCAGGGTCTTCAACTTTGATATCTTCCAGACTGGTGGCGAAAACCTGCGCGCCCACACGCTTATTTTCCGCATTCATGTGGCTGCCGGCGACGCCAGTCACCTTGACTGTGGCGCCGATGAGCTGTTGCGCCGCTGGGTTGTCAGGGTGGGGCACGATGATCCATGCCACGTCCTTTCCATCGAAGATGCGGAAACAGATGCGCGCCCAGGTCTTATCGCAAGGGCGCAGCACGCCTTCTGTGACCACCCAACTACTGTCTGACCCACCCGCGTCAAGCTCTTTGACACTTCTTGGCTCCGGGGTGGGAAGAGGCCCGTGGCCGATAATCTGGATTGCCGGCTGCGCCACATTTGGCGACACGTCCCCCGCGCTCGTGACTCCGTCCACGAGCACTGTCGAGCCTGGCGGATACGCTTTGTTGTTGCCATGCACGTTGAGATAGATTGAGCCGGTTCGATCGCGAACAAAGAGCAAGCCCCATTCTGGATCTGAGTAAGTAACCACACCCTGCAGTTCCACCGGGTGCGACTTCGCGGCTTCGGCATTGCCCAGGTTGTGGATTTGCTGCACAGTTTGCAATGGATGTCCGGCCCTCGATGAGGGGAACACCGGTGCGGCAAGTTCCTGGACTTCAATATCTTCCAGACTGTTGACAAACAACTGCGCGCCCACCCGCCGGTTTGCCGCGTCCATGTGGCTGCCGGCAACGCCTCTCACCTTTACGGTAGAGCCAATAAGGCGCTGCGCAGCGGGACTGTCCTTCTCCGGCAACACCACCCACGCCATCGCCGCTCCATCGAATATGCGGTAGCAGAGGCGGTTCCAGCCCGTATCGCACGATCGCAGCACGCCTTCGGTGACCACAAACTGGCTTTCTCCCACTCGGTCGTTCAGTTCGGCCACGCTCCTCCGCTCCGGGATGGGAGGTAGCCCATGGCCTAGAACCGTTACCTTCGGCTGCACCACAATGGGCGCGCCAGGCCCCGGCGCTGAGATGCCGGTTATCCTTGCAAGCGTCCCGAGCGGATATCTGTTTTTTGATCCGTGGACGTCAATGAAGATCGAACCGGTCGAGTCGGCGAAAAACAGCAATCCCCAGTCAGGATCGGAATATGTCACCACGCCTCGAATTTGAACAGGGATTGCTTTGCCGGCCTCGGAGTTGGACAGCCTTTGAAATTCCTGAATCGTTCGCAATGGAAATTGGTGACCGGGTTGATCGACCGCCTGGGAGAACGCAAGCAGTGGAGAGTGCAGCAAAATCAGGGCCAACGGCAGAATCGCGGAGCGCATTCTTGACCCTTTCCACACTGTGCTATTTGCCATTGTCCCCATTCCCTGGACCGTCTTGCTGTATCAAATGGAACGCAGGTTTGCTCGCGCTGCTCTTCCGCGCAACCGCATCTTAAGTTCATCGGCAGGTGGCCAGAATCAAATCAGTGCGACTAAAGNNTGGGGAAGAGTTAACTGAAGCCGGCGTTCTCGGGCGCAGCCGGGGAAGTTGCTCCTGGCAGGCCTGTTGGCGTAGTGTTTTCTCGCAGTTGGAGATACGCAAATGTCTACTCTTACGTCTTCTTCTATCGTTGCGGCTGCGGGCGGCAGTTTTTTGCTGGACTCGCGGACGCCTGCCGAAATCTTCACTCCCGAAGACCTGAACGAGGAACAGCGGCAGATTGCCGCGACCGCTATCCAGTTTGCCCGCGAGGAGATTTTGCCGGCGGCGGAGGCCATTGAGGCCAAAGAGCCGGGGGTGTTGAAGGGGATTTTGCAAAAAGCGGCCGGGCTGGGGTTCACCTCCGTCGATATTCCCGAGGAGTACGGCGGCATGGGGATGGACAAGATCACATCCACGCTGGTTTCCGATCGCCTTTCGGTGCTGGCGAGCTTTTCAACGGCATTCGGCGCGCACATCGGGATCGCCACGCTGCCGCTGGTCTGGTACGGCACCGAGGAGCAGAAGCAGCGCTATCTGCCCAAGCTGGCTTCAGCGGAATGGATCGGGTCGTATGGTCTGTCGGAGGCCAGCTCCGGGTCGGACGCGATGAATGTGCGAACACGGGCCACGCTTTCAGAGGATGGGAGCGAGTACATCCTGAACGGCGAGAAGATGTGGATTACGAACTGCGGGATCGCCAGTTTGTATACGATCTTCGCGAAGATAGACGGCGAGAAGTTTTCCGCGTTTCTGATTGAGCGGGACACACCGGGGCTGACCGTGGGCGCGGAGGAACACAAGCTGGGGATTCATGGTTCGTCGACTTGCCCGCTGGTGTTGCAGGACTGCCATGTGCCAGTCACGAACCTGCTGGGCGAGGCCGGCAAGGGACACCATATCGCATTCAACGTGCTGAACATGGGACGGTTCAAGCTGGGCATTGCCTGTATCGGCGGGGCGCGGCATGCGCTGGGGCACATGATTCGCTATGCGAAGGAGCGCGTGGCTTTTGGAAAGCCGATTGCGGAGTTTGGGCTGATTCAGCGGAAGATTTCCGCTTCGGCTACCCGGCTTTACGCTGCGGAAAGCATGGCTTATCGCACCGTTGGGATGATTGACGCGAGCCTGGCGCAGCTTACGCCGGAGCAATCGCGCACGCCGCGCGAGATTCAGAAGCGGATCGAGGAATACGCGGTTGAGTGCTCGATTCTGAAGGTCTACGGATCGGAGATGTTGAGCATGGTGGCGGATGAGCTGGTTGCTACGATGGGCGGCTACGGCTACGTGGAGGAGTATCCGGCGGAGCGGTTCTATCGGGACGCGCGCATCAACCGGATCTTCGAGGGGACGAACGAAATCAACCGGATGATTATTACCGGTTGGCTGATGAAGCGCGCGTTGAGCGGGCAGTTGCCGCTGCTGGGGGCGATCAAGAAATTGATGGATGAGGTGACGCAGCCGCCGTCGTTCGATGCGGGCGGAGATGCGGGTGAGTTGCTGGCGCGCGAAGCGGAGGTGCTGGCGGCGGTGAAGAAGATTGCGCTGTTCGGCGCCGGGGTGGCCAGCCAGCGGTTTATGGCCGCGTTGCAGGACCAGCAGGAGGTGATGGCGGACCTGGCCGACATTATTGCGCAGGTCTATGCGCTTGAAGCTTCACTGCTGCGGGCGCGAAAGCTGGCGGGAGCGGGGCGCGGCACGGCCGATGTGGCGGCGGCGATGACCGGGCTGGTGGCGGACGAAAGCATGGGATTGGCGGAGACGGCGGCGCGGCACGTGCTGGCCGCGTGCGCGGAAGGCGACCTGCTGCGGACGCAACTGGCGATTTTACGCAGGCTGGCGCGCGTTACACCTGCCGATGCTGTGGGACTGAGCCGGACGGTGGCCCGGCACTGCATTCAGGTGGAACGGTACCCGCTTTGAGATGATGCGTGCTAACAAGAAACATGATGGAAGATGGAAGGACCCGATGGCGGAGGGTTGGCCTTTGTGCTATCCCACCCATCGGACAAAAACAGAGACGTCCGATGGATGGGGCACCCGCAGTTTCATCTCCGGTGGGTCGGCGCTGGATCCAACTAGATTATTGCTGGGGCAAGTCTCATTGCTGGGCCAAATTGAGGATTAGTGCTGAACGACGACGGTGAGGTTGAGGTCAACCGGAATGTTCTGGTTGTCAAGGGTAGCGGGGCGGAAGTGGAGCTTCTGAACGGCTGCTACCACGCGGGCATCGAGGTCGTGGTTGACGGACTTGACGACCTGTACGTTCTGGGCATTGCCGGCCTCGTCGACATTGAGGCTGACACCGACTTCAACCTGGCTGGGAAGGACCGAGTCGAATTCGTTGGGCAGGATGATGCCATCGGTGGATCCGATGACCTTGGGTGGGACCACTCCGGTGCTGATACGAGTGACCTGGGCTGGGGTGTTGGCGTCGGTCGCGGGCTGGCTTGCAAAGGCCGCAACGGTGGCGAGCGGGGAGAGCAGAAGGCTGGCGATGAGAATACGGCGCATGAATTACCTCCAATGGTCAGAAGTGACCATCACCAATATAGCGCTAAACAGATACGATTGTCAAATAAATTATTCATAGCGATTATTTTCAATCACTTAGCTTAGATAAAGCACCAACATCTTACATGATGATAGAAAATGCTTGATTTCTTCGCAGTGTAGGACGATGGGGAGGGGTTGCATTACGGAATCTGTGAAGCCGGTTTTGGAAGCAGAAAAAACCCCAGGTTCCGGAGTCGGAACCTGGGGCGAGAGGGTAACTGCGGCAGTTAAGAAAGCGAGTTAGTCGCCGAGGGAGATGGCGGGTTTGCCCGCCAGTCTCTGGCTGATGTGTTGGCCGATGCGGTCGGCGAAGCCCCCGGTTGCGCCGGGCGCGGTGTTGATGAGGACGACCGCGGCGTAGTCGCCTTTGGGGTTGAAGAAGGCGTAGGAACTGAAGCCGCCGGTGCCGCCGTTGTGCCAGTAGTCGCCGGAGTCTTCGATATAGAGCCAGGCGAGGGCGATGCGCATTCCGGGAGCGACGTCGGCGCGCAGTTCGTGCTGCTGGACGAGAGCGGCGGAGAGAGTGGCTGCGGGGGAGTTGCCGTCTACGTGCTTGAGGTTTTCCGGATGCAGGTTGGCTTCGATGTAGGTGAGCATGTCGGAAGCGTCGGAGCGGATGGCGCCTGCGCCGGCGAGGGCGTCGAGATCCCAGGCATGCGCGGGGCTGTGGTCGGCGTCGTGGCCCTGCATGAAGCGGGCCTGTTGGGCAGCGCTGAGTGCGACGGTGGTGTCTTTGAGGCCGAGGGGATCTGCTATTTCTTCCTTCATGAGTGCGGGGTAGGAGAGGCCGGAGTGGACGGCGAGCGCCTGGCCGAGGAGTCCCATGGCGAGATTGCTGTAGAGAAAGCCTGGTTTCGCCGGCCTGGCTACGCCCTGTTTGGCGATGAAGGCGTAGAGATTGGCGGCGCCGTAGTCGGCATAGGGGTTGCTGGGGTCGGCGGCCTTGAAGTTGTCGGGCATACGCGGCAGGCCGGAGTGCTGAGTGGCGATGTCAAGGAGAGTGATTTCATCTCCAGTGGGCTTGGCGACGGTGCCGGGCGGCAGAAGCTCGCGGATGGGCGTATCGAACTTCACTTTGCCCTGTTCGACTAATTGCGACAGGATCAGGCAGGTGAAGGTCTTGGAGATGGAACCGATTTCGAAGATCGAGTCGGGCTTGGCGGCGCCGTAGGTGAAGATATAGCGCTTGCCATGCTCGACTACGCCGATGGAAACGCCGGCGCCGGTGGAGGGAGCGAGCTGGCCGCTCTTGAGCGCCGCGGCGATGTCCTTGTCGAGAACGGCTTGCAGGTCGGCTGCGGCGACCGGGGGCATGGCTGGATCGTAGGTGGGAGGCGGAATGGGTTTTGCTTCGAGTGCGGTGAGTTGGCGGGTGAAGTTCAACGGGAGCGGTTTTCCCTGGTCCCAGGTTCCGGTGAGCGCGTTTCCGTCGGCGGAGAGCTTGCCTGACCAGTGACCCGCAAAAGCAGGCACATCGAAATTGAAGTCGCTGCCGGAAAAGAAGACTTTGTCGCAGTCGATTCCCATGGCGCTCTGGTCGACGCTGTCGGCGGTGCAGAACTCGTGGCCGGTGCTGTCGCTTTTGACATGAAGCTGGATGCGGAGGGCCTTGGCGCCGGCCTGGAGTGAGCCCAGCCAGATGCCGTCGACGGCGGAGGGCTTGGCGGCGGCAACAAAGGTATCGCGCGAGAACTTGAGCGGCTGCGGAGCGCCCTGGTCCCAGGTTCCGTCGAGGGCGTCGGCGGTGACGGCGCCTTTCCATGAGCCGTGCACGGCGGGAACAGTGAAGGCGAGAGTTTGGCCGTCGAGATGAAAATCGGCACAGGGGATTCCCATGGCCCCTTGATCAGTGCTGTCGAGAGTTCCGGTGATGACGCCTGCGGTGTCGACCTTGATGTGCAGCTTGACGTGCAGAGGGCCGAGCATGCCTGCGTAGTCGCCGGCGACGGTGGGAGCGGGCTGCGCGGAGGAGGGTAAGAGCAAGAAGGCGAGCATCATCGCGCATGCGATGGCGGCAGCGCGCGCATAGGAGAGGATTCTTGACGGAGAAGCGTCTCCGCGGGACGAATGCCGGAGCACCTGCATGGCGGCGACTCTCTTTCTGGTCTTTGAGGCCTTTAGGTTTTCCTGGTTGGGTCGAACTGAAACGAGTGTACATCCAGATTGCAACATCTGTTTCACTTTTTCAGTGGGGCTGGCGGGGAGCGTCGAGCTGTTGCACGAGCGCGGACGTGGACGTCCGCGG
>PLPU01000165.1:0-3656 GCA_003159975.1 Acidobacteriaceae bacterium | reverse complement strand
TCTCATTGCCGCGCGTCAGCGTCATGGCATAATGGCTTCCCATTGCGGGTGGACTGCTCAGCAACACCGCGAATGCGGTTTGCACCATATTTTTCAGTTGGCTTTGGTTTGAGGGCGCAACGGAAGAGACTCCTTCCACAAGGATCGGGTTGCGGCATGGGTTTGTCGCTGTGCCATCGCAGACCGTCCGCTGGCGCGCCATGCTATCGTCGCGCACAATCGTGATCGCATCGCCTGCCCGATTCGACCCAGCCGTAATCCTGGCGCCCGCAATCAAACATTCTCCGCCCGCTACCAGCCCTGTTGTCCCTTGCAGGCGCCACTGCCCTTTACATCCAGGACGTGCGCAAATAATTGCTGCTGGCCATGCAGACCCGCTGCCGCCACCGCAAAGCACCAAAGCAGTGAATCGGCACGGACGATGAAATTGCGGCGCATTCTCGCGACGGTATCACACCGTGCTAATTGCATTGTGAGCACGACTGCTCGCGGCGCCTCAAACCAGGTACTGGTGCTGTTTCAAGGAGAATTCGGGCGATTCATTGAACACCGATGTTCTCCCGACCGTCGAGCGCCTGCAAAAGAAGATTTGCTTGCTGGTAAATTGGAGAGTACGGTCTTGTGGCAGGGCAGGCAAAATGGATAATCAGGCAAAATAGAGGGAAGCCCCCTTCAGAATGAGGAAACATTGAAAACAGTTCTGGCAACTGTCGCAATATCCCTTCTGCTTTTGTCGTGCGGTCATTTGGCTTTTGGTCTGGTGAGCCCCGAAGACCTGAACGTGCAACTCATCCAGGCCGCCAGGACAGGAAATACCGCTGCGGCACAGCAGGTCCTCCCTTTTGGCGCCAGCGCCGATGCCAAAGACGAAAACGGTGTGACAGCATTGATGTGGGCGGCCGGCAACGGCAACATCGCGGTGATGAAACTTCTGCTGGACAAGGGTGCCAATGTTGCTGCGAAAGACAAAGATGGGCATACAGCCTTTGACGGAGCAAAGGCGAACGGCCAAATTGAAGCTGCGAAGTTGCTGCGGCAGGCTGAATCAGCCCAAAGAAAATCAGGCGCGGCCCAATTGGGTTCGACAACCCCAAAGTGAAGAGACGTCGAGTTGGATTTGACGGCCGGCATACCGTATTCGCGCCAGCAGACGATTCAGCTCACAAGCAATCGCGTCGAGGCCGAAGTCGTGCGGGACTGTCGAGCAACTGGTAACTGACGAGGGGCCGGTGAACGAGGCTGAACTCCGCATTGCGCCCGGCAACTGCTCTGCCACCGCCGATGTGATTTGGCGTGCATTGAAGGGACTCCAGTCACTCTGTAACAGGGTTGGGACTGAGGACGAAGGCGTCATTGGACTGGCCCGCCGCGGATGGAATAATATTGCTGCCCAGCAGGTGCATCGCAGGAGAGATGCATCCATGGATGCCCAGAGCGCACGCGAAAGAACGATTGAGGCTTACCAATTGCACGCGGGTGTGCTGCTTGCCTATTCACATCGATTGACGCGCGACGATGCGCTCGCGCAGGATGCGCTCCAGGAGACATTTCTGAGGTACTTCCTCGCGTTGGCGCAGGGCGAAGATATCCGGAATGTGCGCGCATGGCTGCATCGAGTGGCCCACAATTACGTGTGTGAGACGCTCCGTTCGGCAAGGATCAGAACGGCAGTCTCTCTCGAGGACGCCGGCGAGGAGCGGCTGCGCGATGAGCGGAGCATGCCCGACGCCGACCGCGCGGCCGACTGGATTGAGGCCGCACGGCAACTGCTTGCGCCACGCGAATGGCAATGTGTGCAACTTCGCGCTGAGGGATTTGACTATACTGAAATTGCCACCGAACTGGCGATTCGTCCGGGAACGGTCGGAAGCTTGTTGCACCGTGCCAGCGAGAAGCTGCGCATTCGACTGCGGAAGAAAGAGGGATCGGCTTGAACCTGTTTGGGAAATGGCATCCTGGTCTCATGAGACGCAAGCTCCAGACTGCTTCCAGCAGAGACGTTCATTTTGAAGCTGAAGCGGCTTCCGGACTCGATGAGTTGCAGACACGCTTGAACCAATGGAGCGATCTGTGGAGCCAGGATACCGATCCGGCAATCCGCACCGCTGCGCAAAAGCTGGTGGCAGAGCGGCTTGCGCGTTGGATTGAGCGCTGTTTTGGTCAGCACGTGGAGAGTGCTCTGCGCGGCAAAGGCACCCCGATTTCCCTGGCCTCTTCCACACCGATCTTTACTGCATTTCTCGGCCGGCGCGCCACTCGGGAACTCTCCCGGCGCGTTTTGCAGGATATCTGACGAGAACTCATGCCACGACTTGTACGCTTAATCTGGATTGTGCTCGCGTTGCATCTCACACTGGGCCTGATTGCCTACGCGCATTTCCTTGTGACTGGGCAATATGCGGTGTTGGGCTGGTACTTTTCAGCGTTGGGCACGCCATTCTTTCTGGTGATGACGTCGACCGAGTGCTGCGTGGCCATCATCTGCCGATCGTGGTTTGAATCTGACGAACCGATGCGGCTGGCGTGGGGGATGATTGCCTCCGCTGCATTGGCCCGTTTGGCCGGCGTGGTGCTACGGGCGATTTCAGATGGGCATTTGCCGTGGGGTAATTGGCACCAGCTCAGCCAGCCTCCTGGCGCCTTGTTCGTCAATCTGAACCAGTTGGGGCTGGTGATTGGCGGGCCGCTTTCCATGGCCTTTCTGGCCTTCGGACTTGGCCGGGTGCTGAGGATTCAGCGCAAATTCCGGCTGGTTGGATCGTTCACCCGCGGAGACAAGGCTTTACTCTTCCTGGTCCTTGCTTTCTCCGTTAGCCAGCTTGCCATCAACCTCCCACTCTTGATGAAGCATCCGTCGCTCGGAACCATCCTGCTCTGGATGAGCGATCCGCTGTTATCCATTTTGCTGATTGAGGCGATTCTGGTACGCCGCTCGGTGATCCGCATGGGGCAGGGCCTTGTTGCCAAGTGTTGGGGCATGTTCGCGCTGGCCATCGTTATCACGTCAGTTGGAGATGCCGCCATCTGGGCGGACAACCATGGTTTTCTCTCGGAATCCATGACGGCATTGAGCTGGTACATCTGGTTTTTCGCTGCCGCAGCCTTTGCAAGCGCCCCTGCATATCAGCTTGCCGCCATCTCGCTTTCCAGGGAAAGCAGCGTAAATCAATTAGAGAAGCGGTAAGCGAGTTCAGCGCGACCTCCCTTCTAACCCAGGGAATCACTAACTCTGAACAGGCGATATTTCCTGATTTCCAATCGAGATGAAAAAGATTCGTCATTCTGTGTAAAGAAAGCGCTTCCCTGATTCGTCCTATGAACACTTGATGGGGAAAAGAGGGCTCAGCGCTTGGGGGAAACAGGTACGGACCCGACATGCGGGGTAAACGATTTCCCTGCATGCCAGCGTTCGCGACCGATTGTGTTCCAACGATGAAGCCGTCTTTCCCGCCAAGATTCGCAAGGGAATCTCTCCGGCGCATCGCACGAAGCGCCTGATGGGTCGTGAAGCTTGATTCCCGTTGCATATTCACTATGGAGTGTCCAATGGCGATGAGACAAGCGATCGTAGGTTTGCTTCCACTGATAGTGCTCGCGGGGAGCATCCAAGCATGGGCGCAGGCAACAACCGGCTCCATCTCTGGCCGCGTAGCCGA
>PLPU01000541.1:0-8490 GCA_003159975.1 Acidobacteriaceae bacterium | reverse complement strand
TTGCGAATCATGGTTTCTTCCTCAGGCCTCGAAGTTGAGCGTTATTCGTTGTCGATGACATTTTGGAGATTCATTGCGTTTGTCACGACCTGCTGGCCCGGCTGCAACCCTGACAGAATCTCTTGCATATTGTTCGGCAACTGCTCGCCACTGACGACCAGAATCCGCTTGAACTTTCCTTGCACAGGGACAAAGACCCAATCGCGGTCGTGGAGGTGCACGATCGCAGACGTCGGGACAGCCGTGTAGGTCCGCTTTTCCTTGCCGAACAAAGTGGCCGTGCCGTACATGCCCGGCCGCATCATCCCGCCCGGATTGGCCAACTCGATACGGATCTTCGCTGTGCGGATATTCGGATCGAGAATCGAGCCGATGTTGCTGATCGTGCCCTTGAGAATCTTGTCCGGGTAGGCGTTCAGCTTGATTTCGGCGGGTTGCCCGACGCGCACGTTGGCCATGTCGCTTTCGTAGACGTCACACACGATCCACACACTGGTAAGGTCCGAGATAGTGAATGGGCTCGGCGTAGAGTAGGCCTGCACAGCCGCCCCGTTCGTCACTTCTTGATCGGTGATCACGCCGGAAACCGGGGCGACGATATCGACAATTCCCTTCGGATTATCGGGGTCGCTGCCGAGCAGTCGAAGATGCTCAGTAGTGGTTTCGAGAGTGGTCTTGGCGTTGTCCTCGGTGTCTTGCGCGACCTCCAGGTCTCCCAGCGCGATGGCCCCGTGCTCGTAAAGCACCTTCGCTCGATCCAATTGCTTCCGCGCAAGGAGTTCATCGGAGATGGCCTTGTGGTAGGCGTCGAAGCCTCCCGAAATGTCGTCACTGCGAATGCGCAGCAGGAGCTGGCCCTTCGTGACTGTGTCGCCGAGGCGAGCGCGGATGTCCACAATGCGGCCGGAGGCTAGCGAAATCACCGGAACATTTCGCGCGACGTCCGGAATTACAGTGCCGGTGACGAACAATTGCGACGGGGCTTGGTATTCGGTCGCTGACACGAGCGGATACCGCTCCGGATGCTCTACAGCGAAAAAGGAGACGTCCACTCCGGAAATCACCTTAGCAGGAGGCGGCGCCTCGGCATCGGCATGCACCTTGTCGCTCTTGCAACCGCTCACGATCAAAGATGCGGCGAGGAAAATGAGAAATAGGCCCAACCCAAAACGATTGCTTTTCATATAATTCCCGCACCCCTTTTGCATCTCGCGACTTCTCAAACGACTTTGCAGTCTGCGGACTCGACTCAACATCAAGAAGTTATGTTGCTCTGAGTGTCGCTGTACCATTCATAGCCGAAGAAACGTAAAGGAACTGTAAGAGAACCGGTGGGAATTAGTAAGTTATCGAGTGAAGGCGAACGCGGGTTGTGGAAACATTACCTTCAACCTTGATCGCCAAGTGGCGAAGACCTATCAATTGACGACAGTTCCGCTAGTTCAGAAATAACTGCCGAGAAAGTGACACCCTAGGTCTGAGGGCAAACCTGGAAGGATTATTGTTGCGCAGGATGTATTCCGTTCCTGGAAGGCCACAGAACTATGGCTGATCTATCCCATGCGGAGTGGCGCAGAAGGTTAGTCCACTTCTCGAAAAACCTGAAAACCCTCCACGCACACAATCATCGCGCCGGCGAGATGCTCGCAGCGGAAAATCTGCTAAGGCAGCGCCGGAGGCCTCTGCAACTCCGGCACTGCTCGTTAAGCGTGCAACATCTCGCTAGAACCGAACCATGATTGCGAGTGTGCTGACGGTCTGGTTCGTTCGCAGGTCAGGCCACCATAGGGCGCTCGTTCCGCTACCACTATTGTTCAGGCCTGCGCCAATGCAGTAGCTTTCTGCGGCGGCAAGATTGCCGTAAGTCTGGCCGGATGCGGGGCCGGCCGCACATGCATATTGCGAAGGAGAGCCATTGTTGCCGCCCGGTGGCGTGATTCCGCCATGACCAGTCCAGTAAGGGGTGTCAGAATACCGGTACCCAGTCTCCAGGCGGAAGGTGATGAACTGCGACGGCATGTAATCGAANNAGCGTCAGGTAACGGCCGGGGTTGTTCATCAGGCCGCCACCGAGAGTGATTGCGTAGATATCCTTGTGAAACCAGGCACGAAGATAAGCCATTGTTCCGACAAACATCTGCTTGGGCTTGCCGTTTGCGCTGCTATGGCAGTTCACGCCGCCGCTATAAGTCGAACTCGTACCCATTTCCGGCGTGAAACCAAACGGGTTGTACGCTCCGCTCGAAGGCCCACCGCCGTACTCGCAACCAGCATCGCCCGTTATTGTAAAGGCCATCTTGTCCAGCGTGCTCTTGGGCTGGTCATAAAACTTGACCTGCGCGCTGTAGTCGGCGTGAATGCGTGAGCGGGTAGGCGAGTTGGTTTGTTGCTCGTTTGCGTCGTCTTCGCCCAGGCCGTAGTTGTTAAACACGAAGTCGAGAGAAGGCGTCGGGCGCCAGAGAATCTGTCCGCCCAATCCCGGCTTGCCGTTGGGACGTGCGTATGTCTGCCAGCCATTGATGATCCATGGCTCAATCTTCAACTTGGCCGTTGGGAACCACTGAATGCGAATACCGTTGAAAAACCAAGGCGTGTTGGAGGAGACAAAGGAAGGTTGGTAGGTCCAGTTGTCGAAGTTGTAGTAGCTGAAAAGGCCGATGTAGGAAACAAAGATTCCGGCATCCACGTTTAGCCCATGGTTCACATTCCAGTGATATCCGCCCCATGCCTCTGAAACATACTTGTAGGCGTCGGCCAGGTCCCACTGCCCGCGATTAGGGCTGGCGTCATTGCGGACGGTGGTCGTGGCGAACAGGCCGTCCATGGTGAGAATGCGACCGCGCACGTTCTGGATGCGAATGTCGCCGCCGGCGCTGATCTGCTCAAGCTGCCACTCATCGGAGCGGAACGTCTCCGTTGACCCTCCCAGACTGTCATCTTCAGGGTGGTTCATATCGATCGTGTAGTTGGCGTCGGCACGAAACTCCGGGGTAAAGTATTTTGTGCTCATCGGACTGTCAGTGGCGTGCCCGTTGCTGTTGAGCCATGTCCAGTCACCGGGGAACGGCTCACCCTTGGTGGTGACCTGGGCGTCGATATCCGGGGGCGCCGGGGCCGCAGCGGCCGGAGGAGGCGTGGTTGCAGCCTGGCCATAGCTCGGGGAACCGGTGCCGTCACCACTCGCCGCGCTGCGCAGCGCATCGGCATTCCGGTCCGCGTCGGCTGCGCCGTCCGCTTCATTCAGCACATTTTCCAGCTTCTCCATGCGCGACTTCATCGCAGCTTCCATTTGCGCCATCTGCGCCATCTGCTTCTTGATCTCGGCAAGCTCTTTAATGACCGCATCGCTCTTGAGCGGCACGGCAACGGAAGCAGACGCGGCGCTGGTTGAACTCGAATTGGGCGCTGCAGTCGTCGCCGCGGAGGCATTATTGGTTGTAGCCGAAGTTGTTGCGGGCGTCTCGCTCGCAGTCGCGCCAGGGCCCGTTGCCGGCACTTCCATTGCTGCCAGATCGACCGGATCGGTTTGTGCGGGAGCCGTCTTGGCGACTGCCTGCGGTATGAGATTCTTCTCTGAGCTTGGCGTCGTGCTTTGGGCCTTGCACGCAAGTTGCGTGCTGAATCCGCAAATCGCAACACCAAATACAATGGCCATCCTGAAGTTAATTTGCATGCGTGTCTGATCTCCTCGACGCCTCGCGCCGATGGGTTAAGAAGCGTTGACTCTAACTGAGTAGTAGCCGGTTGCGTCTGCTCCACTCATTCCAAAGTTTTACGCGAAGAGACATAAGACTAACGTAAAGACAATACTCAGAATTGCTAAGACAATAACAAAGCGACTTATAAGCCGTGATTCGCCGCCGCTGTTCCTTCGTGAAGAAGAAACAGCTCATCTACTCTTTTGATTCCAGGTTATCTGTAACATAACTCCGCAAGTGTAAAGGAGGCATAAGGGAGACCTAAAATGATCATGGTTTTATGGGGCCTTCAACGAGGCGCTGCCGAGTATTGTCCTTCAGACTATGCTCGTCGCAATTTGATGCCATTCGCTGTCGGTAATGAGTCGGGATGAAAGCCGGGATTCGCCTTCAAGATTTGCCCCAATGTGGATTTAGGCTCGCCGACTAGGTCGCGAGCGACAGCCTCCATCGCTCCCATTGCGTGATAGATGGCGCCGGGAATGTCGGCGGTGGGACTACGAGACAAATCTTGCAATGCTTCGTGCAGATGGCTTGAGGCCGTTGGCCGCCCGGTATTGCGCAATGCAGCTGCCGCATCCCTGACCACCGACTCAAATGCCTCCGGGCCGCGCGTCGCAATCTGACCGTTGGCCAATTTCTAGCCAACCCCTTCCTCAATGAAATAAAAGTTCAGCTCTTCCGCGAATTGAAAAGATGAGGTCGTTCCACGGTGCTGATCTTGCTCGAGCATATCGGTATGGAGATGGAACTCGCGTTGCCTGAGGATATCCGCTTTCTTCATAGCTGCCATGTTAGTCCAGTGTTGCAGGGCGCGTAGGTACCTGACCTGGGTGTAAGTGGGGAGGTTCCGACTGCTCTGGCACATCATGAGAAGGGGGCGACTTGGATAACTGGGAAATCAATACCAAGAGTATAGGTAATTGGGTTTAAGGGGTCTGATAAACCGCCATCCTAATTAGGCTCCCGCGAGTTGCATATTCGGTTGCATAGTCGAGTGCCAAACTGCCAAAAACTACCTGAATAAGCCCACTTTAGACCATTCTAAGTTATTGATTCCGAAGGACAAGATACATTGCAAATCCGTTTAGCAAACCGCCGCCTTCAGCCACTCGGCCATCTCTCCGTCAAGTAGAACCGCTTCATTTTGAACGCATTCAGTGAATATCTTCCTTGCGTTCACCGATCCAGGTTGCATAATCGCCTTTCGAGCGCCTGCATTGATGCAACAGATCCGCGAATCTACGGCTTGCCCCATTGTATATGAGTCTTGAGTCCAGGCTACGTCGCTGCCAGAGAATCGCTCGAGAAACCGACTCAGCTCCTGTCGCATTTTAGGAAATCCCATTGCGCGCGACGTTGCTACACCCAGGCATCCATCGTCACGAACCGCCGTCTGGCCGAATAGCGCCTCAGCAGCCGCCCGGTCGCCGCCACTGAGGGCCCCCGGCTCGCGCCCAGCCCGCGATGCCCCCCGTCGTGCAGCACGATATTCGCCGCCCGTCCCCGCCGTTCCAGTCCGTCGATCACCCTCGCAAGCCGCTCGGCAATAGCCTCTGCCGAAGGCTCTTCCCAATCGTTGGTCATCGCGTTCCACAGCACTGGAACCATCCCCAACCGCCGCGCCGTCCGCAGCACAAAAGGCCGCCGTGCCCCAAAAGGCGGACGAAAAAAACACACCGGCGCACCCGCGATCTGTTCCAACGCCTCGCTCGTCCGCGCCAGTTCCTGCTCCACACGGCCAGCCGCGGTCAATGCCAGATTCGGATGGCTGAAGCTGTGGTTTCCGATCACATGTCCGCCCGCCGCAATTCGCCGCACCAACTCCGGCTCAGCTTCGGCAAAGCGGCCCACCAAAAAGAACGTCGCCCGCACTTCGTGCTCCGCCAGCAGATCCAGCAGGCGCGGCGTCCACGCCGGATTGGGCCCATCGTCAAACGTCAGCGCCAACTCACCCGGCTTGCGCGGCGCAGTCAGCGTCCGTCCAAACAGTTGTGAACCCGGCCACATCGCCGCGTAGGCGCAGCCGCCCGCCGCCAGACCAATTCCAGCCGCCGCACCTAACCCGGCGTAAATCCCCGTACCCAAAGGAGGAAGCATTCTGTGTTCCAGTGTGCCGCGCAAGACCGGTCGTCCGCAAGCGCAAGCGCCGCCCGGTCCGCCTGTTCCCTGGTCCCCGGTACACCGATTCCGAAAGAACATTGCAATCGACCAGGCCACGGACAGAAGTTCCAGCTTGTATTTCGAGCGGAAGACCGCGGGAGTTTCATTGGACTCCCGGAGGTATAGGTCGATTCGCGCCTTCAACTCGCCGGCGGGGGCGACTCGGATTCCGCCACGAAAGGGTGAGAAGGATTCGCATGGTGAAGGCCGTCAACGATCAACCAGGGCGCCTGGCTTGAATTCCTTGTTGTGACACTTTCAGCGCTGCCACACTTCGCCCTTCAGCCCCGCTCCGCAACCTCGCCCCGTAAACTAGACAGATGGATGACATTCGCGACTTCATCCGCCGTCTTCCCAAGGCGGAGTTGCATTTGCACCTCGAAGGCACCATCACGCCCGCCACGCTTGCCGATCTCAGCGCTCGCCACGACTCGCAACCCATCCCGCTGGCCGAAGCCGAAGCGCTCTACCAGTTCACTGACTTCACCGGCTTCATTGACGCATTCAAGGCCGTCACCCGCCGCCTGATCGGCCCTGAAGACTACGAGCTCGCCGCCTGGCGCATGATCCAGCGCCTGGCCGAGCAGGGCGTGGTCCATGCCGAGGTCTACATCTCCGTGGGCGTCATCTACATGTGGCGCAATCACGACCCGCACGCCTTCGAGCCCATCTTTGCCGGGCTTGAGCGCGCCCGTGAACGCGGCCAGCGCGAGTTGGGCCTTTCACTCTACTGGATCTTCGATGCCGTCCGTCACTTCACCGTCGACGAGGCAGCGGTCGTCTTCCGAAAGGCCGCTGAAATGCGCCGCGAGTTCCCTTCCATCATCGGCATCGGGCTCGGCGGCGACGAGCGCCGGCGCGGCTCATTGCCCTTCGCCGAACTTTATGCCAAGGCCCGCGCAGCCGGCCTGCGCCTCACCAACCACGCCGGCGAAACCACGGGTCCCGAAGCCATTTACGAAGCCCTGGCCCTCGGCTCCGAGCGCATTGGCCACGCGCTCTCCGCCATTCAGGACCCGGCGTTGATCGACGAACTCAAGGCCCGCGGAACGGCCCTCGAGCTGAACCCCACCTCCAACGTCCGCACCGGGGCCTGTCCCGCCTTTGCAAATCACCCGCTGCGCCGCTACTTCGATGCCGGCCTGCTGGTCACGCTCAACTCCGACGACCCCGCCTTCTTCGGCTCCGACGTCGCCAACGAATACCTGCTGGCGCACACTGAGCAGGGATTCACCCGCGAAGAGCTGCGCCAACTGGCCGCCAACTCCATACGCGCCAGCTTTCTTCCTGAATCGGCCAAAGCGACTCTTCTCTCCCAAATCGAATCTACCCAATGAGCGAAAGTGTTCAACTAACCATCCCCAATCCGAGTCCCATAGTCGATTATCAAATTCTGCGTAATTCGAGTATCCTAAAGAGGCCCCATGGCAGGTTTGGAGGTGGGATTTTTTGGCAGAGGTTCGCATTCAAGAAGGCGAGCCGCTCGAAAATGCGCTGCGCCGGTTCAAGCGGAAGGTACAGCAGGAGGACATCATCAAGGAAGTCAAGCGTCACTCCTACTACCTGAAGCCCGGTGAGAAGAAACGCGTCAAGGCGGCTTTAGCGCGCAAGCGGAATCGCAAGAAGGCTCGTAAGGAAGCAGACTAGCTTCTAAAAATCAGCTTCAAAAACAATCGCGACATGTGCCGCCCCGGTGGCTTCCGCTGCGTATCGGCGGGAGGCGCCAGACAGCCCGGATAAGGCTTGGGCGGCCTGTCGCGATTTCTCATTTTCAAAGGGATCGCCGAATTCGCACAGCTTCAACCGGTTCCGCGGTTCACTTCAGCGCCGGGCTGAAGATAAGGTCTCCCTTGAACCCCGACGGGAATCCGGCCGAGCGCACCAGCGTAGCCAGTTGCGCCCAATGACGCTGGCTGTGGAACAACGTGTGAGCCAGGGCCTTGCGGCGCGAAAATGTGCGCGCCTCCGGGGGCAGCCAGGGCATATCCAGGGTCAACGTCTCATCCCAGTTCGCGCTCGGGTCGTCAATGAGCGTGCGGAAGATTTCGACTGCCTTCAAATGCAGATCGAACAGCGCATCCAGCGGCCCGGTGGGCATGTCTTTCCTGTCGGTCACGGGCAGGAAAGCGACGCGCTGTGCCCAGACCAACTCCACTCCCCAGATATGGCGAACAAACTCCTGCACATTCACTGTCCCGCCAATGCCGCAGGGCAACTCCAGCAATGCAGGGTTGGCTTCCAGATGCGCTTTCCAGAAATCCGAGGCCTCCTGGTTCCAGGCCAGAAGTTCGTTGAGCGTTATAGCTGCTGTCATGGTTTCCTCCTCAGGGCGCGATGCCCGATGTCATGCCGATAGTAGATTCCTTCAAAGTCAATTAGCGCCATAGCCTGGTAAGCGAGCGCCAACGCCTCTTCCAGCGTCGGTGCGGCGGCAGTAACGCCCAGCACCCGTCCGCCCGCAGTGAGCAGTTGGTTGCCCATCTGGGCTGATCCGGAGTGGAAGACCTGCACGCCCGGAATCTGGGCTGCCGCACTCAGGCCGGTGATGGGAAACCCCGTCTGATAGCTGCCCGGATAGCCCGACGAACTGGCCATTACGCAGGCTGAGGCGCCGGGGCTCCAGCGCATC
>PLPU01000538.1:6563-8337 GCA_003159975.1 Acidobacteriaceae bacterium | reverse complement strand
ACGTTGAACCACCCGTTTCACGTGGCGCAGGGGACCCTTGGCAAGCCGCTGGCGGGGCGCGAAGTGAAGCTGGGGCCGGATGGTGAGGTGCTGGTGCGCGGGGCGGCTATCTCCAGGGCAACGTGGTCGGGCGGCGGGCTGCAGCCGCGATCCGACGAATGGCTGGCTACGGGCGACCTGGCGGAGAAGGCGGCGTCCGGCGAGTTGCGCTTTCTGGGTCGCAAGAGCGAGGTCATCGTGACCGCGGCGGGCTTGAACCTGCATCCCGAGGATCTTGAAACGGCCGTCGAGCAGGAGCGGGGCGTGACGGCCTGCGCGGTGGTGCCGATGGAGACAGCATTTGGACCGGAGCCCTGCGCGGTACTCGCGTTTCGCGGGAGTGGAGAACAGGCGGCGTCGGCGATGGAGCAGGCCAATGCGCGCCTGGCGGAGTTTCAGCGCATGCGCCGCTGGGTGGTGTGGCCGGAGCCCGATCTTCCGCGCACGTCGACCGGAAAGGTGCGGCGCAAGGCGGTGGCGGAGTGGCTGGAGAGCGTGCAGACTGCNNGAACGGGCACAATGGGGGCGAGCCCCGGCGTTCGGCGGACTGGCTGCTGACGTTGATTGCGCAGATCTCAAGCGAGACGCCGCCGGGAGCGGGGGACGAACTGCGCTTGGCCGAAGACCTGCATCTGGACAGCCTGGGGCGCGTGCAACTGGCTGCGGCGGTCGAGGAGCGAACTGGCATCGCGCTTGAATCGCGCAACGGGAGCTTTGACCATGCGCAGACGCTCGGCGACCTGCGGCGGCTGCTTGACGCGGAGCCGGAGAATGCGCAGGCCGCACAGCTGAGCAACGGTTTGAGGAATGACCATCGTGCGCAGCCATCGGTAAGCGAAGACATTCGAGATACTGGTGCGGCGCTGGAACCGGAATCCGCGGATGCAACGGGATTACCGGTTGCTGCGAAGGCTGAAAAGGCAGACAATCTCTATCCGCATTGGCCGTGGTGGTTTCCGGTTCGATGGGCTCGCATTGCCTTCTTTGAGACAGTCATGCGGCCGCTGGTCTGGCTGCTGGCCAAGCCGGCGGTGGTTTTGAGTTCGGCGCACGAGCTGGAAAAGGGTGCGCCCATGCTGATCGTTGCCAATCACGTTACGGCATTCGATGGACCGCTGCTGGAATACGCGCTGCCGGGACCGATGCGGCGGCGGATGGCGGTGGCCATGTCGGGGGAGATGCTGACCGCCTACCGGCGCTTTCGCAATCTGCAGCCGGCGCATCCTACGGGACGGTTCTTTTTGCCGGGACCGTTGTTCTATTTCCTGGTCACCGCGCTGTTCAATGTGTTTCCACTGCCCAGACAACGAGACTTCCAGCGCAGCTTTGCGCATGCGGGCGAAGCGCTGGACCGGGGTTTCAATGTGATGGTATTTCCCGAGGGAGCGCGCTCGGCGCAGGGAAAGATGGCGCGATTCAGGCCGGGAATCGGCCTGCTGGCGAAGCAATCGGACGTACCGGTGCTGCCGATGGCCCTGCGCGGACTGGGCGATCTGAAGACAAGCGGGCGTGGCTGGTTCCGGGCAGGAAAGATTGAGGTCTGCGTGGGTGAGCCGATCCGGTTTGGGCCGCTGGATTCAGATGCGGGAATTACGGCGCGGCTGCAGGCGGAGGTGGAGAGACTGCTCAACGGCGCGGATTAGGGGACTCTGTCCGGTCGCACGGGCTTCCACCCCTCCCACCCTAGCCAGAAAAACAAGGGCCTGGTGCTCACAGGGCGCCCAGGTGGGGCACC
>PLPU01000538.1:0-6514 GCA_003159975.1 Acidobacteriaceae bacterium | reverse complement strand
GCTTTTACTTCGGTCTGTAATGGCATGTTCCGCCGGCGAGGACTGGGGTCCAGAGGGAGGGGTCGGCGGGTTGTTCGCTGGAACCGAGGAAGAGGATGCCGTCGAGCGCAAGCAGTCGGTGAATGTTGGCCAGCAGGGTGCGGCGCGTCTCCTGGGAGAAGTAGAGCATCACGTTGCGCAGGAAGATGACGTCGAAGCGGTCGGTGGAGCGCTGAAACGGGAATTGCGGCCCGCACAGGTTGGCCTGGCGGAAGTTGCATAGTTTTCTGGCTTCATCCTTGACGGTCCAGTCCTCGCCGACGTGATCGAAGTACCGCACTACGAAGAGCGCGGGCAGGCCGCGGTTGATCTCGATGCGGTGATAGCGGGCGGCCTGGGCGCGCGCTACAACTTCGGCGCAAAGGTCGGTGCCTTCGATGCGGATGTTCCATCCGGCGAGGGAGGGAAAGTGTTCGCGCAGGCCGATGGCCACGCTGTATGCCTCCTGTCCGGTGGAGCAGGCAGCGCTCCAGAAGCGAAGCGCGCGGGAGCTGGCGCGGGCCTCAATGAGCTTGGGAAGCAGCTCCGTGCGCAGCAATTCGAAGGGACGGCTGTCGCGAAAAAAGCTGGTCTCATTGATGGTCATTGCATCGGCAATGGCGCGCTCGAGCGCGAGGTCTTTGCGGATGCGCAAGTACTGCACAAGCTCTTCCACCTGGGTCATGCCGTGGCGCTGCATGAGTTTGGAGAGGCGGGTGTCAAAGAGATAGTCGCGCGAGGAGTCGAGAACGTTTTGGGAGTAGCCGAAGACGAGATCGCGCAGATAACCGTAGTCGACGCTGGAAGCGGTCTGCATGGCTTAGCGCACCGATTCCCGAAGCGCAGGGGCTTCGCTGTGCTTGCGGCCGACGATGCGGAGGATTTCGGGCGCCACATCCTGGAGCGGCAGCACCTTGTGGGCGAGGCCGGCGTTTGCCACCGCGCCAGGCATGCCCCAAACCGTGCTGGTGGCCTGATCCTGGGCGAGGACGGCGGAGCCCAGGCCGCGCAGAATGCGGCAACCGATCATGCCGTCGGAACCCATGCCGGTAAGCACAACGGCCAGCACGCCGGCGCCATAGACCGCGGCGGCGGAACGGAAGAGGACATCCACCGCGGGCCGGCAGTGGTTTTCCAGCGGACCCTGGGTAAGGTGCAGGGTGGGGGGTGATCCGGCAAGCACCTCCATGTGCCAGTTGCCGCGGGCGATGGAGATGGTTCCCGCGCGGACTTGATCGCCCTCCTCGGCCTCACGTACGCGCAGGCGGCAGCGGCCGTTCATACGCTCGGCGAAGAGCCGGGTGAAGACTTCCGGCATGTGCTGGACGATCAGCACCGGCAGGGGAAAGTTGGCCGGCAGCGCGGGGAGCAGAACGTCGAGTGCGGCCGGGCCTCCGGTGGAGACGCCGATGGCCAGCACCACAGGTTCCGAGGAGATGGGCTGAGGCTTCGGCCGGGGGGACGCCATGGGCAGCAGCACGGGAACGCGCGCCGTGGCGGGACTTGCGCCGGAGCCGGGAAACACAGGCTGCGCCGGACCGGTGAGCGCATGAATCCGCGGAATGAGATCTTGCGCGAGCGCCTTGATGGCCGCCTCGCGCCCGGATTGGCCTGCGGGTTTGGCGACGTAGTCCGAGGCTCCTGAGGCGAGCGCCTCGATGGTCACGGCGGCGCCGCGCCGGGTAAGCGAACTGCACATGATCACCGGCATTTTGTGTCCCCGCCTGCGCAACTCCTTCAGCGTGACCAGGCCGTCCATCACCGGCATCTCCACGTCCAGCAGCACCAGGGCGGGATGAAGACTCTCTATGGCGCGCAGGGCGGATTCTCCGTCGGCCGCGCTGCCGATTATTTCGAGGCGGCTATCGGTCGAGACCACCGAGCGCAGCAGGCTCCGGATCACGACAGAGTCGTCGACGATCAGAATTCCGGCAGGGCGACCGGCCGCCATTCGTTAAGCCTCCACCAAACCGAGCATGGCCAGTTTTTCGCTGAGCGCTTCTTCGTCGAAGGGCTTCATGAGGTATTCGTCGGCGCCTGCTTCAAGAGCACAGAGAATGAAATCGTTCTCCGCCTCGGTGGTGACCATCATGACCTTCATGTCGGCAAATCCTCGAGCGCGCAACAGCCTCAGCATCTCCAGTCCGTTCATGACCGGCATATTCCAGTCCACAAGGGCCAGGTCGAAGGCAGGGCCGGCCTCGAGGCGGTCGATGCCTGCCTGTCCGTCGGCGGCCTCCTCGCATTCGATTCCCATCGTTTCGAGCATTCCACGCAGGAAGCACCTCACGAAGCGGGAGTCATCGACAATCAATGCACGCATCGGTGGCCTCCAAACCCTATGCCGCCCGGGCGGCGCTCAGCCGCATGGGGTCAAGCCGCTCGGGATCGAGCATCACGAGCAAGCTGTCCTTGAGCTTGTACGCGCCGGCGAACAAGGCCCTGCGACGCTCGTCGAGAATTGAGGGATTCGGCTCAAAGTCGACCGACGAGACCGTGAGCACCTCGCCCACCGAGTCCACCAGCAGCCCGAAGCATCCGCCCGCGCTCTCAATGACCAGGATGTCCTGGGGGCCGTCTCTGCGCGGCATTTCCAGCAACTGGCGAAGGCTTACAGTGGTGAGCACGTCTCCGCGGTAGTGAATCAGCCCACCCACGAAGCTGGGAGCCAGCGGAACCGGCTGCGGCCGGGCCGAGCCAACGATTTCAAGGATGTGGCTGATGGGCACGCCAAACAAGGTCTGCCCCAGGCGCACCGAACACATTTCCGTCAGTAGGGCCGCTTTCACTTTGCCGCCGGATGCAACTGCCGCAACGCTCATTGAACTGCCTCCGCCCATTCCTGGGCCGTGTTCCCGGTAATCGGCAGCGCCGCGACACCGGCCAGGTCGACAACTCCGGTCACGCGCTCTTTCAGCAGCGTGACTCCGCCCGTGCGCTGGCTGGTGCCGGCCTCGAACAGGTCGCTGCCGGCGGCGACATCGAGCACATGGGATACCGCGATGCCCACGTGGCGGTTGCCCTCGCGACAGACCACCACGATGATCTGCGCTTCAGGATTGCCCTCGGCCGCGGCCAGCACGCCGCCGGAATCCTCGACCGGCAGCAGCTGTCCTTCGAAGTTGAGCACCGGGCGAAAACCGATGTACTCGATGCGTGAAAACGGAAGCTGCTCGATGCGCAGCACGTCGGCCAAGGGCACCGCGGCCTGCCGTTCCGCGGACTCGACCAACAGATACTCAAGGCTCCTGGCCGCCTCGGACGCGGTTTCACTTTCGGCGGAGCGGGTAGCTTCTTCTTCCGCAGTCATGGTCACTCCGGCCTTGAGGGCGATGGCTCCGGGATCGAGAATCAGGGCCAGATCGGCGTTGCCCAGCACGGTTGCGCCGGAGAAAAGCCCAATATCCTTGAGCACAGCGCTCAGCGGTTTAACCACGATTTCCTCCGGATCGGCGAGCCCATCGACAACCAGCCCGAATCGGCGCCCATCGGCGTCCAGCACGGCGATGAAACTGTCGCAGACGGAGAGATCTTTGCGCTCGGCGGCGGGCATCAGCAGACGATCGAGAAACACGAGCGGCAGGAGTTTGCCGCGCAGCCGGTGAAGCGGCGCGCCCTCAATCCACTCAATGGCCTTCGCGGCCTGCGCGGGGGGAACATGGACGAGTTCAGAAAGCGTACCCTGAGGCAGCGCAAAGCTCTGATTCAAGCTGCGCACAATCAGTGCGGGAATAATGGCCAGGGTCAGCGGAATGCGCATGCGGAGGGTGGTTCCGTTGCCGGCCCGCGAGTCGATTTCCACTTTGCCGCCGATCTTCTCGACGTTGGTGCGAACCACGTCCATCCCTACGCCGCGGCCGCTCACGTTGGTGACGGCGGCGGCGGTGGAGAAGCCGGGCAAAAAGATCAACTGAAGCAACTCGCGCTCGCCGAGCTGCGCGGCGCGTTCCGGCGTAATGAGCCCGCGCTCGACGGCCTTTTGACGCACCCTTTCCTGTGCGATGCCGGCGCCATCGTCGGAGACCTCGATGACCACATGGCTTCCTTCGTGGCTGGCGCGCAGCTTGAGCGTCCCTTCGGGGTCTTTGCCTGCCGCCTGGCGCACCTCGGGCGACTCGATGCCGTGATCGAGCGCATTGCGGACGGCATGGGTCAGCGGGTCCTTGATCGCCTCGAGCAGGCTCTTGTCCAGTTCCGTTTCCTGGCCCTCGACCTGGAGACGCACACGGCGGCCAAGCGACTGCGAGAGGTCGCGCACGATCCGGGGTATCTTGGAAAAGATATTCGAGACCGGCTGCATGCGGGCCTTCATCACGCTTTCGCGCAGGTCGGCCGTGACCATATCGAGACGGCGAGAGAGCATGGTCAGGTTGGGATCGGCGGCGGTAGCCTGCAGCACCTGGTTGCGGGTGAGCACCAGCTCGCCCACCAGGTTCATCATGCGGTTGAGCAGCGTCACGTCGACGCGTAACGTGCTCTCCGCGGCGGTTCCCGCTCCCGTCACACCGCGCGGCCGGCCAATATCGCCCGCAGCCGCCTGGGTTTCGGGAGCAGGCGCAACCGCCGGCTCGTGCGCAGACGCCGCCGGCTCAGCCGCGTATGCGGAAGGCCGAGCGAGCGGGGCTGCGGAAATTGCCGGTGCCGATGAATCAGCCTCGGCGGGGGGTGGGGAGCCCGCAATTGAGCGGGCCTTCGGCCTGACATGCGCCGCTGCCTGCGGCTGGATTTCGCCCGGTTTGGCCGCCTGCAAGTTTTCCAGGCAGCCGATCAGGGGACCATCGTCCCCGTTGCCTTCGGTGGCATCGGTTTCGATCGTCTTCAGGATCGAGCGCAGGCCGTCGAGCAGTTGCAGCAGGCCGGTAATAATCGGACGATTGGCGGCCAGCTTGCCGTCGCGCAACAGGCCAAGCAGGTTTTCACCGGCGTGCGCCAGCTTTTCAAGACGCTTGAAGCCAAGAAATCCCGTGGTCCCCTTGATGGTATGCACTGAGCGGAATATCTCTGCCAGCAAAGCCGCATTGTCCGGCTTCTCTTCGAGGTCGGTCAGGCACCGCTCCATGCGGTCCAGGCCCTCCTGGCTCTCGATCAGGAACTCCCTTGTCAGTTCATCCATTGCGCCCACTCAGTCGGTCATTCATCGCGTCCACTCAGCCGGCCGGACCGGGAGGAATGTCCCGGCACAACCGCACCCAATCTCCTTATCGGTAGGAAGAGGCGCAACTTGAGCGGAGGAGCCTTGCGGGCCATTGGACAAGCAAAAACAGACGGCCCATGTACACGGGGTGTGGCAATGCTTTAGCCTCTAGCTTCATGGCGGATCCAGACAAGAAACCTGAAAACGTGCACGACGCGGCGCTGGAAGGACTGCTCGAACAGGCGCGGCACGCTGCGCGGCAGTCGTATGCTCCCTACTCCGGCTTTCACGTGGGTGCGGCGCTGCGGCTGACGAGCGGAGCCGTCATCGCAGGCACAAATGTCGAAAATGTCAGCTACGGATTGACGATTTGCGCGGAACGTTCGGCTTTGGTGAGCGCCGTTTCCCAATTCGGCCCAAAGATTCGCATCGAGGCGGTAGCTGTGGCCAACCTGAACGACGCAGCCAGCCCGCCTTGCGGGGCGTGCCGCCAGATGCTGTCGGAGTTTGTGCTGCCCGATGCGCCGGTCATTTTTCCCGCGGCGGATGGGCTGCGCACCATGGCCTTCAGCGAACTGCTGCCGCTGGCATTCGATATGAAACTGAAATAGGCTGAGAGAACTGCCGAGCCTGGCGGGACCTCAAGTTCCGGCATGCGCCGTCATTTGTGCAGGTTCTAAATCAGTTCAATTGAAACCCGCCGACCCACCATTGCCGCCGCCCGCTGCAGGCTGGAAAGCGTGATGTCGTTCTTCGGATCAAGCAAGCGGTCGACCTGAGTACGGCTGGTCTTCAGCAACGTAGCCATCCTGTTTTTTGAAATCTTTTGCTGCTTCATTGCTTCGGCCAACTGCCAGGCGACAACCTCCTTGATTGCCTGCGCCTGCGCTTCTTCAAAGATTCCCTCATGCTTGAGAAAATCGTCGATGCTCGAGCCCATATGCTTTTTCGTCATCGCTCCAGCTCCTTTTGCCGCTTTCGCGCCAGCGCCAGATCTTCGTCAGGCGTAGACCGCGTCTTCTTGATGAATCCGTGCAGCGCGACCAGATGCCCGCGATAGAGACAGATCAGGACACGCGCCGTCCGCTTTGTCGGCAGATTGGTGCGGATTTCCCAAAGCCCATCCCCTAAGGGCCGGCAAAGTGGCATACCCACCGGCCATCGCCACTGCGCTCGCAAAGGATCTTTGCCAATTTCCTGCCGTTCCACTGTGGGCAGCGATTGCAACCACTCCCGAACCGGTTCGCGTTCAGGCTCAGCACAGTAAAAAACAAGCGGAATCTTGTGCGGCTGCGGGTCGCCTGCCATTGTGCACCTGATTCAGCACAACTGTACCTTAAAAAGTACTATAGGGCAAGTGGT
>PLPU01000403.1:0-9176 GCA_003159975.1 Acidobacteriaceae bacterium | reverse complement strand
AAACGATCGGAGTGCGGGTATGGAAGCGGGCGCAGCAGTACGCTCTCAATCACGGTGAAGATGGCGGTGTTTGCGCCGACGCCGAGGGCCAGCGTGAGAATAGCAAGGAGCGCCAAGCCCGGGGTCTTGCGCAGTTGGCGAACGGCATTGCGTACGTCGAAAAACAGCCTCCGCATAAGAGCCTCCACATGGACCAAGGTGTGCCTTTGCGGGAGCATTCCGGTCGCCAAATCATGTTGCGGGATAAGTTACCTATTCTCAAGCAACTTCGGGCTTAAGGGGACTTGAACGCATGGCCGCGTCTGTCCGGTATTGAAAGATCGTGTTCGCAATCGAACAGCGATTCCGCACGGATGATTTACCGCGACCGGTACTTATCGATCCGGCCCACAAACAGTGTGAGGTTTCCTACCCTTGCGCCAGGAAAAAAGGTGAAAGGACGGGCACGGCGCCTTGCTGTTCAGGGTGCGCGTTTACGGGTGCTGCAGGTAATTCAGCAGGAAGAAGTAGCCCGCGGTGATGAAGCCGATGATGGCCACCGTCCAGCGCATCGCACGCTGGTTGACCCTGCGGCTGAAGTGCGCGCCGAGGTAGCCGCCCACTCCGGCCAGGACGGCCATGATGAGGCAGAACTGCCAGGCCACGCGGCCGGCCACAATAAAGAGAATCGCCGGAATGCCAATGGACACGGCCGCGGTGACGACTTTCAGCGCGTTCATCTCGTGAATGTCGTGAACGCCGCAGATGCCGAAGAGCGCCATGACTAGAAAGCCGCCGCCGGCGCCGAAGTAGCCCACGTAGACGCTGACAACCGCCATGCCGAGGATCAGCGATTTGTTGTAGCGTCTCCCGCCTGAGAGACCGGCCAGCCACTTTCCCAAGGGAAAGCTGAGCACAAACAGGACGGCCGCAAACAGAAGCAGCCAGGGCAGCAGTTCGCGGAACCTCTTGTTGGCGGTGTGGAGCAGGAGCAATCCGCCAATTTCGCCGCCCACCCCCGACGCAACCGCCAGGGGCAGCAGCTTCCATCCGTGGCCGCGCAGTTGCTTGCGAAAGGCCACCAGCGAGGTCAACTGTCCCGGCCAGAGGGCGACGGTATTGGTGGCCTGCGCGGAGACGGCGCCCACTCCGGCGGCAGCGGTCGAGGCCAGCAGCGCGGGCAGGGACAGAAACGATCCGCCACCGGCGATGGCGTTGAGCACGCCGGCAAAGAACGAGGCGACAGGGAGCCAGAGAATGTGAAGGAGATGCATCAGGAAGGCGGCCTGTGCTTACTTTAAGGCATTGCGTATAAAGATGTATAAGGAGATTTGGCGCTGGGGCGGTGCTTTGGCGGGGTGAGGCTCCGTCATGCCGCACTTTCGCATCCGCGCTTGACAGGCTATCGCATACGCTCGGGGCCGGGCTCTCCTGATAAACTCCCGTCAAGAACATTTGGAGCTTGAATACCCAATGAAACACACTGCTCTGTTTTTGCTTATGGCGGCAGCCACGGTCGCCGCGAGTGCTCAAACGACCNNTTGAAGTACCAGGACATCAAAATCGGCACCGGCGCAGATGCCGAGCCCAATAAGCTCTACAAGGTTCACTACACGGGCTGGCGCGCCGCTGACGGCGTCAAGTTCGATTCCTCCTACGACCACCCCGGACCCCCGCTCAAGGACAAGGACGGCAAGCCGGTGCTGGGTGAAGATGGCAAGCCCAAGCTCGGTGAACCGCAGCCGTTCCAGTTCGCCCAGGGGATGGGTGGCCAACGCCAGCCGTTTCCCGGTTTTGACCAGGGCTTTGAGGGGATGAAAGTGGGTGGCAAGAGGCGTCTCTTCATTCCCTACCAACTGGCCTATGCAAACCACGCCATGCCTGACCGCCCGGATCATCCGGGGATTCCCGCGAAGTCCGACCTGATCTTCGATGTGGAGCTGGTAGACGTGAGCGAAGTTCCCGCTCCGCAAGCGCGTCCCGGCATGCCGGGAGCACGGCCGCCTTCGGGCGGTATGACGCCGCATCCGCCGACGGGTGCTGCGCCGGCGCCTGGACAGCCCGGGGCTGCACCTGCACCGGGGACTGCGCCGGGAACTGCACCTACGCCGCCACCAACAACCCCGCCGACTGCGACGGCTCCTGCAGCGGCCCCGGCTACGAGCGCGCCCACTCCGGCAAAGCCTGCTACGCCGGCGGCGCCAACCAACCCACCAGCCACAAATCCTCCGCCCCAGAGCTTCTGATCGGGCCTCGAAGAGTGTAATGTTTCCCACCCTGGCACCAGACAAAAGGCGCAAGGGTGGGAGGCAAAGAAGCCAGTGCGAGCATCCCGCGAGCGTCCGCCCCACCGCAGGTGGTCAGGCCACGCTGGCAGGCAACTCCGGCGTGGCCGCAAGCAGTTGGTGCGTGTACGCTTGCTGCGGATGGTCGCAAAGCGAGACGGCTTCGCCTGTTTCGACCAGCCGGCCCCGCTCCATGACCGCGATGCGCGTGCTCAGATAGCGCACCAGCGGCATGGAGTGCGAGATGAACAGGTAGGTCAGGCCGTGTTCGCTCTGCAAGCGCCGCAGCAGGTTGACAATCTGCGCGCCCACGCTGACGTCCAGCGCTGAAACCGGCTCATCGAGGATCAGCAGCTTTGGCCTCAGCGCCAGCGCGCGGGCGATGTTGATGCGCTGCCGCTGTCCGCCGGAGAACTGGTGCGGATGCCGGAAGAGCGCCGATTCATCGAGACCGACTTCGGCCAGCAGTTCAACGGCCTTGCGGCGCAGGCTGGCGCGATCCGTCTTGAGCCCCGTTTCATTGCGGTGGATCAGGAGCGGCTCGGTGACGATGTCGAGCACCTTCATGCGCGGGTTCAGAGCGGCGTAGGGGTCCTGAAAGACCGGCTGCATCTGGCGGCGCAGGTGGTGCAATTCGGAGCGTGAGGCGCGGGCCACATCGATGCCGTTGACGCGCACCAAGCCCCGGCTGGGCGTTACCAGGCCGAGGATCATGCGCGCCAGCGTGGTTTTGCCGGAGCCGGATTCGCCGACCAGGCCAAGCGTCTCGCCGGTCTCGATGGCCAGCGATACATCCTCGACCACGTGCTGCAACTCGGTGCGCGGCCCGGCGCGACGGGGATAGGTTTTCCAGACTGCATCGACTTCAACCAGCGCCATGATCTTAGGGTACACGCCACCTGCGGGCACCTGCGGTGCGGCAGACGCTCGCGGGAGGCTCGCACTGGCTTGGTTGCTTGCCATCCTTGCGCTGGAAAAAAGCGCAAGGATGGGGCACCCAGTTCATTCCGCATTCGGACAGCACGGCTTACTTTGCCGGCGTCAGCTTCAGCGCGTACGCGTATTGGCACGTCGCGCCGGTGGGAAGCGTTACTTCGAGCGCATCGGCGCCTTGCGTCCAGGTCACCTTTTGCGTTGAGCCGAGTAACTCGATTGAGGCGATGGGCAGGGAAGCTCCTTCATGCGCCCAGCCCAGCGAGTGAATGGTGGCCTTGCCATCAGCGGGGCAGGCCATGCCTATCGCATAAACCACGGCCTCCTTGGCGGTGAATCGGAAGTCTTCAGGCGTATAGGGCTTGGTGTCGGTGTCGTGAAAGGCGCCTGCTTTGACTTGCGTGGGGCCTTCGCCGAAGGTCTTCCAGGGCGTGGTTCCGTAGATGGCGTCGCCGTTGACCTTGAGCCATTTGCCAATGTCGATCAGCGTGGTCCGCACCTGTTCGGGGATCGTACCGTCGGAGCGCGGGCCGAAGTTCAACAGCAGATTGCCGTTTTTGCTCACGATGTCGACGAGTTGGCGGACAAGGAACTCGGGCGACTTGAAGGTGTCGTGCTCGATGTAGCCCCAGCTTGCATCGCTGATGGAAGTGTCGGTCTGCCAGTGGTCGGCGACGATGTGATCCTGCTGGCCGCGTTCAAAGTCGCGCACGCCGGCTTTCCAGGCGAGCGAGTAATCTTTGAAGTCGATGACGCCGGTGTAGCCGTGGGCCACGGCGAAGTTGTAATAGAAGGCGGCGAACCGGGTGACGTTGGGGCGGTAGTTTGGCTGCCCGATCCACCAGTCGAAATAGACGACCTCGGGCTTGTACTTCTCGACGAGTTCGGTGTCGCGGGCGAGCCAGTCGCGGGCAAACTCGGGACTCACGTAGGTCCAGTCGTCTTCCAGGCCCGATCCGCTACCGCCGGGAGAAGAGATCCACTGATGCGCCGGCCCGTAGAGCGAAGCGTACTTGGGGTCGTTCACGTCGGAGCGGAGGTTGCGCCCGCCGTCATAGAAGAAGTTATGCTCGGCGCGATGCGAGCTCAGTCCGAAGTGAAGTCCCTGGGCACGAATGGCCGCGGCCAGTTCGCCCAGCGTGTCGCGCCTGGGGCCCATCTTGACCACGGTCCAATCGGAGAGGCCGGAGTCATACATCGAGAAGCCGTCATGATGCTCGGCCACCGGGACCACATACTGCGCGCCGGAATCCTTGAAGAGCTTTGCCCAGGCGGCTGCGTCAAAGTGCTCGGCGCGGAAGAGCGGGATCAGATCCTTGTAGCCTTTGGCATCTTTTTCGGCCGGATCCTTTGACGCGTAGTGCTCCTGGAAATTCTTGTAGGCGCCCTCATTTGGACGGTACATGTTGCGCGGATACCACTCGTTCTCCGCAGCAGGCACCGAGTAAACGCCCCAGTGAATGAAGATGCCGAACTTGGCGTCCTTGTACCACTGCGGCTGCTGGTATTTGGCGAGCGTGGCCCAGTCGGCGCGATAGGGGCCGTCGTTCTCCTGCTTCAGTTCCTCAGCCAGGAGGCGGTTGCGCTCGGCGTCGTATTTTGACACCGACTGCTGCCACTCGCGATCGATCTCGGCGGCCGATTTAACGCCTTGCGTAGGCGCGAGGGGGTCAACGGCAGGGGATTGCGCACAAAGCAACGGCACGGATAAAAGCAGGGCGCAGAGCACGAATTGGAGCGGATTTCTCATAGGGGCAAATCGTAAACCGATGCAGCGGCGGAATGCAAACGTTTTCCCGGTCGAGACGGACAGGGGCTCGAATGAGCGGAAGAAAATAATTCTTGACATATTCCTATATGAGAATATATTTTATTTTCATGGCTCGAGCGGCGACTACTTCCGACGCGTTCAATGCTGTGGCGGAGCCTCGGCGCAGGCAGATTCTCAGTTATCTTGCGGACCGCGAGCGTCCGGTGGGGGATATCGTGGCCGCGCTGAGTCTCGACCAGCCTTCGGTTTCAAAGCATCTCGGCGTCTTGCGGGATGTGGGGCTGGTTCGTGTGCGGCGGAATGGGCGCCACAGGTTCTATCGAACCAACGCCGATGCAATCAAGCCGTTGCACGAGTGGGCCGGCACATTCGAGAGATTCTGGCAGCACCAGTTGATCCGCGTGAAGGAACTCGCCGAGGAAAAGATGCGCGACTTGAAACCGATTCCGAATTCCGAAAAATAATCCGAGATTGAATTGAGGAGGAAGCATGATTCCGACAACGCTGACCGCTGAAAACATGACATTGGAAATTAAGCAGGAAATACATGTCCAGGCGTCGCTCGAAGTTACCTTCGCCGCGCTGCTTGAACAGGTGGGGCAGAGTATGGGCACTCCTGAGGGAACGAGTCTCTCAATGAAGCTGGAAGCGTGGCCGGGCGGCCGGTGGTATCGGGACCTTGGCGACAACAACGGCCATCTCTGGGGCCATGTGCAGGCCATCAAGCGGCCCACGCTGCTGGAGATATGCGGCCCGCTGTTCGCGTCGTATCCCTTCGTCTCCAATGTGCAATACAGGCTGACCGAAGCGGATGGAGGAACATTGATCACGTTTCGTCACACCGCACTGGGGTTCATCCAGGACGACGACAAAGCCGGCGCGACGAAGGGGTGGGCGGCGATTCTCGAACGTACACGTACACACGCAGAGGCCTCGTAACACCGTCTGCGCCGAAAGCGACCGACTTTTAGTGGAGGTTTTTATGTGTCCAATATGTCTCGCAGCCGCGGCGCTGCTCGCCGTCAAAGCAACTTCGGCGGCCAGTCTTGCGGCGCTTGCGATCAACAGAGTCCGCGCGAAAAATCTCGCGCACGAATTCCCCATGCAACCCGAAAACAAGGAGGATCAAAATGGCCAGCACGATGACTGCAATTAAGAACCCGAAGGTTGTTTCGCACGAAGAATGGCTTGCGGCGCGCAAGGATTTTCTGGCGAAGGAAAAGGAGTTTACCCATCGGCGCGACGAACTGAGCAAGCAGCGCCGCCAGCTTCCCTGGGAGAAGGTCGAGAAGCCGTATGTCTTCGATGGGCCGAACGGCAAGGAGACGCTCGGCGATCTTTTCGGCAAGCGCAGCCAGCTTATGATTTACCACTTCATGTTTGGACCTGGCTGGCGCGAGGGCTGTCCGAGCTGCTCATACCTCGCCGACCACTTCGACGGCACGACCATTCACCTGGCCAATCGCGACGTGACGCTGGCGGTGGTTTCGCGCGCGCCCATCGCGGAGATTGAAGCGTTCAAGAAACGCATGGGCTGGAAATTCAAGTGGGTCTCGTCGTTCGGCAGCGACTTCAATTACGACTACCACGTGTCTTTCAGTCCGGAAGAACGGGCCCAGGGCAAGGTGGAATACAACTACCGGCAGACCGAGTTTCCCAGCGAGGAAGCCCCTGGGCTCAGCGTCTTTGCGAAAGACGCGCATGGGGAGTTATTCCACACTTACTCGAGTTATGAGCGCGGGCTCGACATTTTCGTCGGCACTTATAACTTCCTCGACCATGCGCCGAAGGGGCGCGACGAGGAGGGCCTGAAACACTCCATGGCATGGGTGCGCCATCACGATAAGTACGCCGAAGGGTATGTGGTGGATGCGACGCAGGGCTATGTGCAGCCGGAGGTTGTGCAGATCAAGGCCGCGGGCTCCTCGTGCTGCACAGAAGAGCGTCGGGGGTAATTGACTTGGGGATGCGGGACGTCTGTCCCGCATCCCCGCTTTGACGTTGTCTCACTCGTTTGCGTCTTCGACCATACATTGTGTGTGGGCCATGGCGTCGAGGCGGTGCGATCACTGTTGGGTTCGATAGGCTGGCGAGTGAGCCGGGAACTGGCAGATCGGCGATCCGCGTCAGATGAGAGGTTTGAAACTGTTGTCGAATTTATGGACCGCGACCGCCGCGACGATGCCAACGACCGCACCCGCAATGACGACCGCAATCACGATCTTGGTTCCGGTCCCGATCTTGTCGTTGTGCACGCCGATCACCTGCGCGTACTGGATCTCCCGCGGCTGGGCGGCGCCTTTTGACTTCACCGCAAAGCTCTGATCTCCGAGGCTGACGATCAGCCCTTTGGCTTCGGTGTTATCGGCCATTGTGACGCGCACTCCATGTCCAACGCCGCGCGACTGCAACTTTGCTTTGACCGAGGCCGGATCTACAGGATTTTTGGCCGCGAAGGCAAGGTTGTTGCTGAACATGGCGGGAATCAAGAGTATCGCTGTGAGCCGAACAAATCGGGACAGTGTCATAGTCTTTTCACCTCAAGGGAATCGACATGAAAGCGGACGCAAACTGAGATCGGGATTGCGAACTGCGATGGGAATCTGTACGACGGGCATCTACGATATGGGACTGGCTTAAAGGAGACGGACTGCTGTACAGTGCGCGCGACGCATCGGACTTGTCAAGATAATTGCGCGGCGCAAAAGGAAAGAGCCGGCTGCTCTTTTGAAACAGCCAGCTCTTTCGGTAGCTTCAATCGCACTACGGAGTGCTTCGCGAAAGCCATTTTAGATGTCAAGGTTCTTCACGTCGAGCGCGTTGTCTTCGATGAACTTGCGGCGCGCTTCGACATCTTCGCCCATCAGCGTGGTGAAGATGGCTTCAGTCTCGGCGATGTCTTCGAGCTTGACCTGCAGCAGCGTGCGGTGCTCGGGGTCCATGGTGGTTTCCCACAATTGCGTTGCGGTCATTTCGCCGAGGCCCTTGTAACGCTGCACGGAGTAGTCCTTCTTGCCCTGCTCCACGATGTAGGCGAAAAGTTCGCGTGCGGTCTGCTTTTCCACCGGCTCACGCGAAACACGCGCGGCGCGGCGAGCCTGCTTGGCCTCGGCCTGCACCTCTGCGGTTTCGTTCGCGCCTTCGGCTTCTTCTTGAGCTTCCGTTTCTTCCGGAGTAGCCTCTGCCGCTCCGGCCTTGGTTGCGTACTCGATCAGGAACGGCGGCTCAAGGAACTGCTTGATCAGCGAGTACTTCGACATCATCTGGCGGAACTCGGGGCTCGATGCCAGGGTCCAGTCGATGCATCGCCTGGCGCCTTGCGAGTCAGTAAAGCAGATCGACCAGGTGTGGTGCTCCTCGTCCTCCACCGGCTCATTCACCTTGAACTGGAACTCGTCGGCCAATTCGTTCAGATCCTCGTGGAGCCGCGCCAGCTTGGGCGGAACGTCGCTCTCGGCCTGCGATGCGAAATCGGCGCGATGCACCAACTCGGCGCGGGCCAGGAGCTCGGTGAGCTTCTCGTTGCGAATGCGCTTGTCGACCCGTTCAACATATCCCAGGTACTCATCCAGCGTGGCCATGAAGCGCGTCAGGTCTGCGCCCTCAATGCGGCTGGCCGATTCGCCGTGGCGCACAATCATGCCTTCCGACGCGCGGTTCACCATCACCTTTACAAACTCGCGCTCGTCCTTGATGTACTGCTCGAAGCGGCCCTTNNAAGAAGGTGAGCAGCAGGGTGCGAATGTGCGAGCCGTCAACATCAGCGTCGGTCATCAGGATGATCTTGCCGTAGCGAATCTTGGTGGCGTCGAAGTCGTCTTTGCCGATGCCGCAGCCGAGCGCGGTAATCATGGCGCGAATTTCCTCGTGGCCCAGCATCTTGTCGTAGCGCGCCTTTTCAACGTTGAGGATCTTGCCCTTCAACGGCAGGATGGCCTGGAAGCGGCGATCGCGGCCCTGCTTGGCGGTGCCGCCTGCGCTTTCACCCTCGACGAGGTAGAGTTCGCAGCGATCGGGATTGCGCTCGGAACAGTCGGCGAGCTTGCCGGGCAAGCCGCCGCCGTCGAGCGCGCCTTTGCGCCGCGTCAGGTCGCGAGCCTTGCGCGCCGCTTCGCGGGCGCGCGCTGCTTCGATGGCCTTGTTGATGATCTTTTTGGCGATGGGAGGGTTCTGCTCCAGAAACATGCCGAGGCGCTCGTTGACGAAGG
>PLPU01000316.1:0-8781 GCA_003159975.1 Acidobacteriaceae bacterium | reverse complement strand
CCCCGGAAATGCGAGATTTGGCCCACCGTCTTCTTGCTTACGAAGCCGTTGCGGGCAAGACCTCCGAGTCAAAGGAGGCCGTGACCCTTCGCGTCTATGAGAAGCTGCGCCAGAGTCTTGGTATATTNNGCTCCTAGTCTGTCAGCGGTGCGAATCTGCGAGGATGGAGCGTTACAGGGCTTGGGACACGGCCCCGGCAAGCTTGAAAATCAAATCGACATAAACAAGGATCGGGCTGGTGAGTATCCGGCTGGGGATCAAGGAATCGTTCTCATCGCCCGCTTACTCGGCCTGCTTCGTATCTTCCTTGGCGAAGCTTTAACGCTAAGCCTGCTGCGGAATGCGTGGCCAGGTGAAGCCTTTGACGATCGCAATTCGGGGAACGGGAGAAAAACGTGAGCACACAAGATAGGGTGACGATAAACAAACTACCGACCGGAGTTCCGGGCCTCGACGAAATTGTGGGCGGCGGTCTACCCGAATTCTCGTTCAACATCATCGCGGGCGCACCTGGAAGCGGCAAGACGACGCTGGCACACCAGTTCGTGTTTGCCAATGCGACCCCAGAGCGTCCTGCTCTCTATTTCACCGTCCTGGGCGAATCCTCCATAAAAATGCTGCGATACCAGCAACAGTACACATTCTTCGATCCGGCCAAGCTGTCCGGCGCCATTCGCTTTATCAACCTGAGCGAGGTTGTCTTGGAGCGGGACCTGGGCGCAGTTTTGAAGGAGATTACCGATGAAGTTGAAAAGGCTAACCCCGCCGTCGTGGTTGTGGACTCCTTCCGCACCATGGTTCGCAAGCCGCAAAGTGACCTGGAACTGCAATCTTTCATTCAACGGTTAGCCCTGTTTTTGGCTAGTTGGCAAGCTACAACTTTCTTGATCGGTGAATATGCGGAGGACGAGCTACGTGATAATCCCATATTTACCGTCGCCGATGGTCTGTTCTGGCTGCGCCAAACGGCGGAGCGAAATTCAATTGTGCGGAAACTGCAGATCATCAAACTGCGCGGTCAGGATTCTGTGCCGGGGCTGCACACGTTCCGCATCACCGATGCCGGAGTGCAAGCCTTCTCGCGAACTTTTGGGTTAAAGGGGCACCTGAAAGATCCGCCCAGCCATAGGCGCCTTTGCTTCGGTATTCCGGAGTTGGACAAGATGCTGGGTGGGGGCGTGCGCGAAGGCGATAGTGTCCTCGTAGCAGGGTCTTCAGGAACTGGGAAATCGGTGCTGGCAACCCAATTCATTGCTGAAGGCATACGCCAGGGGGAGCCGGGAATCGTGGCGGTCTTTGAAGAACGCCCGCAAGCGTACGCGGAGCGGGCCACCAGTTTAGGTTTAGATCTGGAAACGCCGCGGAAAAACGGGAAACTCAAAATCCTCTATCTCCGTCCCCTGGATCTCTCGGTGGATGAGACCATGCACTCAATTCTCGACGCAGTGCAGAAGATTGGCGCCAAGCGNNGCCGACTTTCGCGAATCCCTCTACCGCATGATCTTCGCTCTGACGGGAATCGGGGTAACGATTCTCAGCACGGTTGAAGTGGATGAGTCTTTTATCGAATTCCCGTTCAGTACCTACTCGATCTCTTTCCTCACCGATGACATCATCCGGCTGCGCTATGTATCCATCGATGGCCAGCTTCGCAAGATCATGGTGGTCATCAAGATGCGGGGTGGAAATCACGCCAAGGATATTCGCGAGTATGAAATCACGGACAAGGGCGTGGTGATTCTCGGCAAACGCCTGACAAACTATCAGGGCCTTATCAGCGGAGTTCCAGTTCACTCGGACCGGCCCGGCTCGACGGATGAGCCCTCGCTGGATACGGGAGTCGAGCATAAAAACTAACGGGGCATCTACGAACTCGAAGTCGCGAACAGGAACGGCCTCGATTCGGATTGGTCCTGTTAGAGCATTTTCAACTCAAGTGTTAACAGAATCTGCCGTGCCCCATCCATTGTGCGCCCTTTGCACAATGGGTGGGAAAGCACAGATATCTAGGTGAACCGCAAACAGTTAGGCCGAAAATGCTCTAGACCCGCATGTGACCCTCGTTAAGGCCCAACACCGGCATCCGCCAAAAATCATCCTCCCGTTTTGCCGATAATTACCATCGATAAGAGCACAATCATTACATAGAACAATTCACAACCGAGGGGGGCGCCCAGCAAGCGCCCGTAACCCCTTTGCTGTCTGTTATCTGCAAAGAACTCCATTGCAATCATCCGCTTACAACGAAGCCCATGCCCTATCCCGTTGAAAAACAAGCCACTTGCTTGCAGAGACGGGGGGGCAGGGGGGTAGGGAGATGGTGCCTCAAGCCCGTCCCCACCTGGAAATCGGAGCTGGAGGCTGGAAGCTGGCAGCTAAAACCTGAAAGCTGAAACCTGAGAGCGCCATTCTCCTCCGCTACAATAGAGCGAAGCGCCTGCCGTGCCGGAACCAGAATCCCGGCGCCGTCAGGCGCATCAGAGCATTATGCTAGCCAAAAACCTGCCGGAAGCCCTTACCTTCGATGATGTGTTGCTCGTCCCTGCCTTGAGCGACGTGGTGCCCGTGCAGGTCAGCACGCAAACCCAGTTGACCCGCGATATCGCGCTGAATACGCCGCTGATCTCTGCCGCCATGGACACCGTAACCGAGTCGCGCATGGCCATTGCCATGGCCCAGCAGGGCGGCATCGGCATCGTGCACCGCAATCTGACCGTCGCCGACCAGGCCGGCGAAATCGACAAGGTAAAGCGCTCTGAGAGCGGCATGATTGTCGACCCCGTCACCATCGGTCCCGACCAGATGATCGGCGACGCCCTCGAAGTGATGCGGCGCTATAAAATCTCCGGCGTGCCGGTTACCCAGGGCAAGCGGCTCGTCGGCATCCTCACCAATCGCGACCTCCGCTTTGAAACCCGCACCGACATTCCCATCGGCGACGTGATGACCAGGAAGAACCTCATCACCGTACCCGTCGGCACCACCCTCGAAGAGGCCGAGCTGATCCTCCACGAGCACCGCGTTGAAAAGCTGCTGGTAGTCAACGATCAGTACGAGTTGAAGGGCCTCATCACCGTCAAGGACATCCAGAAAAAACTGAAGTATCCCATGGCCAGCAAGGACCAGCAAGGCCGCCTGCGCGTCGGCGGAGCCATCGGCGCTACAGGCGATTTCCTCGAGCGCGCCGCCGAGTTGGTCCGCGCCCGCGCCGATGTACTCGCCATCGACTCAGCCCACGGCCACTCCTCGCGCGTTCTGGAAGCAGTAACCGAGGTGAAGAAGAGATTCCCCAACGTGGGCCTGTTGGCTGGCAACGTGGCCACCTACGAGGGCGCAATGGCGCTGATCAACGCCGGCGCGGACGCCATCAAAGTTGGCATCGGCCCCGGCTCCATCTGCACCACACGCATGGTCACCGGCGCCGGCATGCCGCAGATCACCGCCATCGCCGAAGCAGCCCGCGCCGCCCGCGAGTATGGAATTCCCGTCATCGCCGACGGCGGCATCAAGTACTCGGGCGAGGTCACCAAGGCCATTGCCGCCGGCGCAAGCTCGGTCATGATCGGCTCGCTCTTTGCCGGCGTCGACGAGAGCCCCGGCGAAACCATTCTCTACCAGGGCCGCAGCTTCAAGAGTTACCGCGGCATGGGCTCGTTGACCGCCATGAGTCAGGGCTCAGGCGAGCGCTACTTCCAGTCAACCGACGATCTGGCCAGCACCGAAATGGGAACCGAGGGCGTGGTGCAGCGCGAGCGCGCCAGCCAAAACCGGCTCGCCAAGTTCGTCCCTGAAGGCATCGAGGGCCGTGTGCCCTACCGCGGACCGCTGGAGTCGATGGTTTTTCAACTTGTCGGAGGCCTGCGCTCCGGCATGGGCTACGTTGGCTGTGGAACCATTCAGGAATTGCAGGAGAAGGCACAGTTTGTGCGCATCTCCGGCGCAGGCCTGCGCGAGAGTCACGTCCACGACGTGATCATCACCCGGGAGGCGCCCAACTACCGTGTTGAATAAAAAGAGCGGCCTGCTTTATTGGATATACATCTGGTCTCCTGTTGCCTTCGGCATCGGCGTCATTATGCTGGAGTCAACAGAAATGTTTGGGGCCGATCACACCAGCGGCCCACTGCGTAGACTCTTTGAGGCAGTCTTCGGCCACATCCGCGACGCCCGCTGGGAGATCATTCATCACTACGTTCGCAAGTCCGGTCACTTTGTCGGCTATGGCTTCATCGGGCTCGCTTGGCTGCGCGCCTGGTGGTTCACGCTCACCCATTCCCGCTTTCTCACCGACGCGATGCTCGCTCTCCTTGGCACCGCACTGATCGCCAGTTGCGATGAGTGGCACCAGTCGTATCTTCCCAATCGCACCAGCTCCGCGTGGGATGTCCTCCTCGACTGCACCGGAGCGATTGTTCTGCAGCTGATCGTCTACATCTACATGCGCATTTTCAGGCCCAAGCAGCTAGCAAGAGTCGCATAGGCTGTAGAAGCACTACTGCAGAATGCTCATCTCGGACCTGCTTGAAAACGAAATCGGCCCGGATGAGACGAATGGAATCTTGTACGGAAATGTATAAGTTACGCTAACCGCGACACGATGAGGCGCAACCTCGTCGCCATCGGGGTAAGTTGTAACTACATTCATCGTCCCGCCGCCGAGGTTCGGCAATCCAATATGAGAAACATAACTGTCGACGCTCGGGAACGATCCTGCGCCTGTTGTCCCCGTGGCCGTACAGGAGATGCCGACGGATGATTCGCAAGTTGACCCGTGAACCATCGCATACCGCGTTCCTTCGCGTGCAGCCTCTGAAATCCATTCATAAGTGTAAAAAGCCAGGCACACTTGCATCAGTCCGAAGAGAAAGCTGAGGAGAATCGGGAGGGTCACGGCAAAAGCGACCATCGTCTCTCCGCGTCCACCGCGCGCCAGATTCCCAGTGCGCACGTCCTTCAAGCAGATCGGACGTTCTCTGTGAAATCGAGCTTGCAGAAACCGAGCGAATCCTCTCGCCTTCCAAAACCCATTCCACCGAAAAACCCTTTGAGTTGTCATCGCTATTCCTCGACCTCCATGACGGAAGTTCCGCTCAGAATGAACGTCTTCGGAAGTCCGGGAATATGGATCGGAGGAGTCACGGGCGCCGTGGCAATCACCTGAACAAATTCCAGAGGATGATCTCCGGCCCCTGTACAGGCAGAAGTCGCAGCCGACTGAGTCGAATACTGCGTGCCACCAAGCGCTGCGGAGCACGCATAATACACCGTCGGGGTCACAGTGAGATTAGTGCCAAAATCCGACGCATCTGACTGTGCGGCAGCGATAATTCCAGCCGAGTCGTTTGCAATCGTGGAACTCGTCATCCCGTACATGGCTCCGGTGTGAGCGGCATTGGAAACCTCGATGGAACCGTAGACCCATGTCGCGGTCTCCACGGTTCCCAACAGCAGCGGCGTGCCGAAAATCGCCAGCATCAGAGACATTTCCACCAGCGCACTTCCCGTATCGCCCCGCAAGCCCCTGAAACGCTCCAAAAGGCCCGTCCGCACGCTCTGAAAACAGGACACGATTTGTTGCAGACGATTCACTTTTCTCACTGCGTCACCTTCGCGACTGAGATATTCAAAGTCCCCAGATTCGAGTTCGCGGTACTTGTCAGGGTTCCACCGCCATTCATCGTCATCGATTGCGCGACGATATCCGCATCCACCATCGACCCGCTCCCGTTACCCAGCGTCAGAGCGGCCAGGGGGGCAAAAATAGCGCCATTAAAGTATGCCGAGGCCCCTCCCTGGATCGAGATAGCCTGGTTGTCGCCACTGTCGGTCGAAGGGCTGCCGCCGGGGTCTTGATAAATCAGAATGTTGTTGTAGATGCCGGTGGTCGGTGCAGTCCCACCCCCAGCCTCCGCGTTGCCCCCGGCCACAAGATTCACATTTGCTCCGTTATCAATCACCAGATTCGCGCCGTTGGTCAGGTAAAAGACAACTCCGTTGCCTCCACCATTAGTCCCGCTCTCAAAGTGCAATGAACCGCCGCTGATGACGTAGATCCCAGGATTAAGCGTGACCGTGTCGCCGTTTCCGTTTACCGTCAACCCCGTATAACACACCGTATTTCCGCCCTGAGTTGTTCCATAGGTCGAATTGGGCCCCGCAGTGTATCTCGTTCCTCCTCCCGATACCAGAGTGATTGGATCGGCGGAACAACTTGCATCCACAGGTACGGCCGGCATGGCCGGAGCGCACGCGGTGGTAATTCCCTGAACCACCTTCGTCGCTGAACAGATGCTTCCGTTGTTGTTTATGTTGTTCGAGTTGTCCCAGTTCGACGAAACCGTACCAAGTGACTGCGCGCAGACGCTCGCGCTTCCAACAATTCCAACCGCATTGCTGCTGCTTGAGTCAACCGTCATTCCACAACTGTTTCCTGTGAACTGTGCGTTGTTGCTCATATTCAGCGTCTGACCCGTTGCACCCTCCAGGCAGACGCACGTAGGGCTGGATTGTCCACCTCCCGCCGTAGCCGTCGCCGAGACCGTCAGTGTGCGCATCCCGTGTTGGAAAGCAGCCAGAAAAAAAGTAGGAATCGGGCGAGAAACAACCGCTTGAACCCAGGAACTGGGCACAGTAGCCGACCCACTATTCGAATATGTCCCGGAACTGGACGTGGTAATCGTAACCACAGCAGGATTTGTCGCCAGGGTGGTATCGAAGCCGTTCTGTTTGGCAGCCGCATTGGCCGCCGCCTGCGCATTTCCGGAATCGCCAGCGTAGCTCTCTTCCTCCGCGGCAGCGACGGCAGCCGCGTCGGCAGCCGCCTGCGCCATTCTCTTCTCGTGAAACAAATACCCAATGTCCACCGCGATGGCCATGAATCCCACCATAGCCAGACCCATGAAAAGTGTCATGAATACAGTAGCTTGCCCGCTTTCGCTTCGCAGGATTCTCACCATGGTCAACCTCTGTTCTGTTCACCACAAGAACAGATCTCCGAATCGCCGCCTGATCTTCCGATCACCGACTTGCGCAGAAAACTGGATGCGTTCCTACAACAAAATAGGTAACCATTTTGTGGTTCCTATAGTAACTAGTATTAGAGTACGCTCAATTCTTGCATCACAGTGAGCTTTAACGCTCAGCCCGGCGGTAAAGCTGCAGGTATTCGGAAGCAAAAGGCATGGGCGCATCCCGCGAGGAGATGCGCCCATGTGATCTTCTAAATGAAGGTTTCAGCCGTTCAAAAAGAATCCGCCTTACGCGGCGTCTTCCTTGCTGTCTTCTGCCTTCTGCTCTTCCAGTTGCTTTTCCAGCTCTGCGCGCTTCTTCGCTTTCACTTCGCCGCGCTTCTGCCGCTTGGCGTCCAGTTGCTTCTCCGCGCCCAGCAGTTCAATGAATGCCTTCTCGCCGCCGTCACCCTGGCGGAAGCCGGCGCGAACGATGCGCAGGTAGCCGCCCTGGCGATCGCCGTAGCGAGGCGCCACGACTTCGAACAGGCGGGCAACCGATGCGTCGGTCATGAGAAAGGAAAGGGCCTGACGGCGCGAATGAAGATCGCCCTTCTTGCCCAGGGTGATCATCTTTTCAATCAGCGGACGGACCGCCTTGGCCTTGGCCACGGTAGTCTGAACCCGGTCTTCGATGAGGACGGACGTAACCAGGTTGCGCAGCAGCGCGCGGCGATGGCTGGTATTGCGTCCGAGCTTGAATCCTGCATTGCGATGGCGCATAGTGAAACTCTCTTTCGATAACAGTGTTCAGTGTTTAGTCGCTAGTGGTTAGTTGTCGTGTGAGGCGCGGCTGGCTTCCTGCGCCTCTGACTAATCGCTGACCACTAACCACTAATCACTGTCTTTAGAAATTTTCCGTCTCGGTGGGCAACTGAATCTCCACCGAATCCAAAGGCTCGTCCTCGTCGTCGTAGTGGTTGTAGCTGGCGGCCAGTGCAGTGGCGGGCGGAATGCTCGTGGGCCCGGGAACTGCATTGCCGTGTTCGTCGATCTTCATGCCCAGCGACAGGCCCATCTGCGCGAGAATTTCCTTGATCTCGTTCAGGCTCTTGCGGCCAAAGTTCTTGGTCTTGAGCATCTCGGCTTCGGTCTTCTGAACCAACTCGCCAATCGACTGAATGTTGGCGTTCTTCAGGCAGTTGTAGCTGCGAACCGAAAGCTCGAGTTCTTCCACGCTGCGATTGAGGTTGTCGTTGCGCAGCAGCGTGCGGCCCTCTTCGCCACGTGCCTCGGCTTCGATTTCCTCCTCGAAGTTGATGAAGATGTTCATGTGGTCCTTCAGCAGCTTGGCTGCCAAACCGACAGCATCGGCGGGCAGCACGGCCCCGTTTGTCCACACTTCAAGGGTCAGCTTGTCATAGTCCGTGATCTGTCCCAGACGAGCCGCTTCCACCACATAGTTCACGCGGCGCACCGGCGAGTGGACCGAATCCACAGGGATGAAACCCAGGCCCAGGTCGGCGTCGAAGTTCTTATCGGCGGAGATATATCCGCGCCCACGCTTGAGGCGCATCTCCATGTCCAGCTTGCCGCCTTCGGATAGGGTGGCCAGATAAACATTTCTGTCCAGGATCTCCACGTCGCCATCGGCCTCAATCATGCCGGAGGTGACCACACCGGGCTGGTCGGCGCGCAGATAAAGCGCCTTGGGACCCTCGCCCGACAGCTTGAAGGGAACCTGCTTCAGGTTCAGGATGATGTCGGTGGCGTCTTCAACCACGCCGGTGATGGACTGGAACTCGTGCAGCACGCCCTCGATGCGAACGGCGGT
>PLPU01000012.1:0-3573 GCA_003159975.1 Acidobacteriaceae bacterium | reverse complement strand
TCTAACCGGACACCAGTGGCTCCAATACTCGACTTATCTTGGCGGAAGCGTCGGGGCCCAAGCTAATGCTATCGCCGTCGATACCGCCGGCAATGCCTACGTGGCCGGCAACACGGGCTCGACCGATTTCCCGGTTACACCAGGGGCGTTCCAGTCGACAAACAAGGCAGCCGCGAACGGCCTCGGCACTGTGTTTGTCACCAAGCTCAATTCCTCAGGCACAGCGTTGGTTTATTCCACCTATCTTGGCGGGAGTGGCCAGAGCATAAACGGTGGCGATGTTGCCAATGGGATTGCCGTCGACAGCTCGGGCAACGCCTATGTGACCGGATCGACTTACTCAGCCGATTTTCCGGTAACTCAAGGCGCCTTTCAGACAACCAATAAAGAGGCGGCGGCAAACGGCAATACCAATGGATTCGATTCCACAGGATTTGTCACTAAGCTGAATGCTACGGGCACAGCGCTGGTTTATTCCACCTACCTGGGCGGAAGCGGCGCCATACCAGGCGGCTCGATTCTGTGGGGGGACCGGGGGGACGGTCTGACCGTTGACAGCTCGGGAGATGCGTATGTGACCGGTGTAACTTATTCTCCCGACTTTCCGGTGACTCAGGGAGCATTTCAGACAACGAATTCCGGACAATCCGTTTTTGTGAGCAAGCTGAATCCAACGGGGACGGCGCTGGTCTACTCCACCTTCCTTGGATCGATCGGCACTGGTCAGGGTTTTGGCAGCTTGATGGCGCTGGCCGTCGATAGTTCCGGCGATGCGTACGTTACGGGAGGGACAGCAGCAACCAATTTCCCAGTTACTCCAGGGGTCTTTCAGGCGACAAACCACAATGTTCCCGACAATGGTCATACGGAAGCCAACGCATTTGTCAGCAAGCTGAATCCCGCGGGGACTGCGCTGATCTACTCCACCTATCTGGGTGGAAGCAACGCCGACGCCGGCGATGCGATTGCCGTGGACGCAGCCGGCAATGCCTACATCGGCGGCGCGGCGACCTCGACCGATTTTCCGGTGACTCCGGGCGCTTTTCAGGCGAAGAATCGTTACGGTTTCAACGATGGAGGGCCTTCCTCAGCGACCGGCGCCAACGCATTCATCACCAAGATGAATCCGACAGGCACGGCGCTGGTCTATTCCACCTACCTGGGTGGCAGCGGCGGGGTGGTGAACCTGTCACCCACCCTCATGATGGCTGCCGGAGACCAGGTGAAGGGGATCGCGGTCGACAGCGCCGGCAATGCCTATGTTACCGGGAGCGCGGCTTCGCCGAATTTTCCGGTGACATCAGGCGCCTATCAGACGACGAACAACGATCAGACTGCGAATAGCATTGGCGGATTTAACGCATTCGTCACCGAATTGAACCCAACGGGCACTGCACTGGTCTACTCCACCTATCTGGGCGGAAATGGAATCAACCAGGACAGCTTTACGGGACCCACCGTCTTTGGCTCTGGCGATTGGGCGAACGCGTTGGCTCTCGACAGCTCCGGCAACGCCTATTTAACGGGAATCGCATCCTCGGCCGATTTCCCGGTCACCGGCGGGGCATTTCAGACGACGATTCCGAGCCTCGCAAGCGCGTTTATCACCAAGATGGAGCTTGGCGTTGCATCCACAACCACCACGCCNNTGGCCAGCGGCGCCTATAGCTCGGGGGCGATCACGCTGAGCGGAGGCAGCGCGACCGTCGATATTGCAGCCGGAGTGCTTGCAGCATTCTTCTGCTATCCGGGGCCAGTGCCGGATATCCTGACTGTCAACTATGTGCCGGACTCGGCGAGTTCATCCACGTACAACTTTTCATCCGGAGTTGGATTGGTATACCTGGTGGGCCCGTGCCTGACGTTGACGCCTGCTGCGACGAATCTCACCTGGGCGCAATCCCAGTCTCAAGCTCTTTTGGTAGCAATCACTAATGCCACCGGTGGACCGGCTAACCCCGCGCCCACAGACACTGTAACTCTGACTACCGGGAGTTACACATCGGCAGCGATAGCACTGGTGGGCGGGAACGCGAGTTTCAGCATTCCCGCGGGAACGCTGACAACGGGCTTCAACATCCTCAACGTGAGTTACTCGGGCGACAGCAACTACACCGCGCTGCCGTTAGCCGGGGACGCATTGGTTACGGTGGGACCGGCAGGAGGAGTGACGATGACGGTGACGCCAGCCTCCCTCAATGTCACCACAGCGCAGACGCTGCCGGTGGCGATTACGGTCAGCGCCGGAGCCGGCAGCCCGACGCCAACTGGAATGGTAACGTTGATTACCTCAGGCAACTACATATCCGCGACGACGCCGCTTTCAGGCGGAGCCGCGACCATCACGCTGCCTTCCGGAGCGCTGTTCCCGGGCGTGAACGACCTGGTGGTCGACTACGGCGACGGCAACTACGCCGGCACCAGCGGCGAGGCAATGGTGACCGCGACGGGCCCGGTGCTGGCCTATATAACGGTTGNNCCCGCCGGAACGCTGGCTCCGGGCGTGGACACCTTGCAGGCTGTCTACGCTGACGGCAACTTCCCCGGTACCACCGGCCAGGGTTCGGTGACCGTTACATCGCCTCCGCCGACGACCAGCTTCACTGTCGCCGGGACTGCAGTGACGGTCGCACCGGGCGCAACCACGGGGAACACATCCACGATTACCGTGACGCCGGCGAACGGCTTCACGGGTAGCGTAGTGCTGACGGCTGCGCTCAGCCCAACCACGGGGATTCCGCCCACGCTCAGCTTCGGATCGACCACGCCGGTCAGTATTACCGGCACGAGCGCGGGGACCGCAACGCTGACCGTGACCACAACGGGTTCGATTTCGGGGGGGGGATGTACCGCGATGAATGAAGGGCAGCGCGGATTTCCCTGGTATGCGGGAGGCGGCGCGGTGCTGGCCTGCTTGTTCCTGTGCGGGATTCCGGCGCGGCGGCGCAGGTTGCGCGCGATGCTCGGCATGTTGATGCTGCTGGTGGCGCTTGCCGGCGGAGTGCTGGCATGCGGTTCGGGAGGCAGGACATGTCCCGTTGTCCCTGCGGGCACTACGCCGGGAACTTACACCGTGACCGTGACTGGGACCTCGGGGACGGAAACTGCGACGGGCACGTTCACGCTCACAGTGCAGTGATTTGCGGTTCATCAAGCCTGTCGCGTCGTTTTGTGCGGTGCGGCAGGCTGCTGGGCGGGGCGCTTAAGCCCTGGGAGGCGGGACTTTCATCCCGGCTTTCCTGGCCTCTGAGAGGCCAATGGCGATGGCCTGTTTTGGATTGGTGACGGTCTCGCCGCTACGGCCGCTTTTGAGCTTTCCTTTCTTCATCGCCTTCATCTCTGTCTCAACCATCTTGCCGGCGGCGGGCGAGTATTTCCGCGCGGACTTCTTCGCCGCGGAGTGATTCTTTGTCGCAGTTGTTTTTGCAGTCATGCCATCCTCCAACACTTCAGATGGTCGAGGCTTGCACGGTGGTTGCATGGCAAGGCTCGCGCACTGAGCCGGCAAGGCCATTACGGGAGATGAACAGCGCGAAGCGCAGGCTTTTCGGGAATCACTTTGATCTCGAAGAG
>PLPU01000606.1:0-31592 GCA_003159975.1 Acidobacteriaceae bacterium | reverse complement strand
TCGTCGCACCAACGCCACTGAACTTCAGCGAAGTAGTCCATGTTGCAGATGGGGCGCCGCGATTCATCACCTCGACGCCACTAGAATTCAGCGAGCTGGTTCATGTCTCCGATGGAACGCCGGGAGTCGTCGCACCAACGCCACTGAACTTCAACGAAGTGGTTCATGTCTCCGATGGGACGCCTGGACTCGTCAGCTCGACGCCACTAAAATTCAGCGAGCTGGTCCATATCTCCGATGGAATGCCGGGAGTCGTCGCACCAACGTCACTCAACTTCAGCGAGCTGGTCCATATCTCCGATGGAACGCCGGGACTCGTCACCTCGACGCCACTAAAATTCAGCGAACTGGTCCATATCTCCGATGGAAAGCCGGGACTCGTCGCTCCAACTCCACTGAGCTTTAGTGAAGTAGTTCATGTCTCAGACGGAACGCGCGCGCTCGTCAGTTCGACGCCACTAAACTTCAACGAAGTAGTCCGTATCTCCGATGGAACGTCCGGACTCGTCAGCTCGACGAAATTGAACTTCAGCGAAGTGGTGCATATCTCCGATGGAACACCTGGACTCGTCGCACCAACGCCACTGAGCTTTAGTGAAGTAGTCCATGTCTCGGATGGGACGCCGCGACTCGTCACCTCGACGCCATTAAACTTCGGCGAAGTAATCCGTATCTCCGATGGAACGCCTAGACTCGTCGCACCAACNNTCGACGCCATTCAACTTCAGCGAAGTGGTCCGCATCTCCGATGACCTGGCGGTTTCAGTTTTGGGGAGCGGCGCTGATACAACGAAGCTGCTGGCGTCGGCGAGTCTGGTGACCGTGGGCAGCGTCGTAACGCTGAGCGCGACGGTNNGTTGGCACTCATGACTTCCAGGCTCAGTATCTCGGAAATACAATCCTGGCGGAGAGCAGTTCCGGCCTGGTGCCGGTGACGGCGACGACGCAAAATGTTTTGACAGTAACGGCGCAGAACGCGTCGCGCAACTTTGAGATACCGAATCCAGCCTTCAGTTACAACATAACGGGTTTCGTCAACGGAAATACTCTCGCGGTGGTCAGCGGCGCTCCAGCGTTGTCGACCAAAGCAGTTTTGAACTCGCCGGCCGGGAGCTACCCGATCACTGCGGCGATTGGAACACTTTCAGCTCCGCCAAACTACGCTTTTACATTTGTCAATGGGACCCTCACGGTGAACTCCGGCGCGCCGCAAACGATCACCTTCCTGCCGATTCCGACGCTGCCGATCACGGAGGTTCAACAAATCACGCTGACGGCACACAGCACTTCCGGCCTGCCGATCCAGTATTCGGCGAGCGGCCCCGCGACGATCCAGGGCAGTACGTTGTTGCTTACCGGGGTCGGCGCCGTGAATGTAACCGCGTCCCAGCCCGGCAACTCGACCTTCGCTGCCGCGACTTCGGTCGTGCAGAGCTTTACGGTGGTAATGCCATGACGACAATGAAGAACATTCCAATCAACATCGTTGCCTCTGGCCTGCTAACGGCCCTGACTCTACTCGCCAGCGGATGCGTGAGGAGCCTGAACCTCGGTACCCAGAAACCGGCTGTGCGGATCGACGGCAAGGTGCAAACAGGTCAGCAGCCCGTAGCGGGCGCGGCGATTCAGCTCTACGCTGTGGGAATTACTGGCATTAAATCAGCCGCAACTCCTCTGCTTGCGGCCGCGGTCATCACTCGCAAGAATGGCAGCTTTACAATTGCCAACTGGAACTGTACTTCGAATACGGCTGCTTACGGGACTAATCCGCAGCTTTACGTGGTAGCTATCGGCGGGAACCCCGGCCTGGGTAAAGATAGTAACAATAGCGCATCGGCCATGATGACGGCGCTCGGGCCGTGCGACAGCCTCAACGCATCAAGCTCTATATCCATCGACGAAGTCACCACCGTTGCCTCCGTTTATGCACTCGCGCCTTTCATGGCCGACTTCAACCATATCGGTGCGCAGGGAGCGAGCGCTGTCGGATTGGTCAACGCGTTCAAGACCGCTGGCATCCTCGCGAACACGACCGCGGGCACCGCGCCTGGAGCTGGATTGCCAACGAACGCGACCGCGCCCGTTGCGGAGATCTACGCGCTCTCGGATTTGATTGCGTCATGCATCGACTCAAACGGGTCCGACGCCGACTGCGCCGGCCTCTTCGCCGCAGCCACGCCGCCTGGAGGTTCCGCGCCCGCCGACACGATTGCCGCGATGCTTAACATCGCACATCATCCCGGCAGCAACGTCGGTTTGCTGTTCAATTTGATTCCGGCGATCCCGCCCTATGAACCGGCGCTGACGACCGCGCCGAAAGACTGGACGATCACTTTGAAGTTCACCGGAGGTGGGCTCAGCTCGCCGACCGGAATTGCGCTCGACGCGCAGGGCGACGCATGGGTGGCGAACGCGGGCGGCAACACCGTTACGGAGCTTGGAAGCACCGGCGTGCTGTTGACTGGAGCCACCGGCTATACCGACAAGAAGTCTATCTTCGGCGCACAGGCCATCGCGGTCGACAAAAGCGGCAACGTCTGGATCGCGGACACGCTGCTCAACTCGGTGGTGGAACTGAAGGTAAGCAACGGTGCCGTGCAGTCGAGCGCAACCTATACCAGCGGCGGCATCAGCGGGCCGATAGCGATCGCAATCGACAGCCAGAGTCATGTCTGGGTGAGCAACTTCGCAGGCGGGTCAGTAACGGAGTTAACCAGCGCAGGGATGCCGGTCGGTTTGAGCCCGCTCACTGCCGGCGGTACGCTCGAGAACCCTGCCGGCGTTGCCATCGACACGGCAGGCGATGTGTGGGTCACCGACAATAGCGCGTCCATTGTTGCGGAGTTCGCCAACAACCAATCGTTGCTGAGCGGCGAGGGATTCACAGATAACGCCATCCTCGCGCCCACGGCGATTGTGCTCGACGAGAGCGGTAAGGCCTGGGTTGCCGACAGCGGCAATAACGCGATTAGTCTCTTTGCTGCAAATGGCAACCCGCTGCCAGCCTCGCCGATCAGCGGCGGCGGACTCAACATGCCAGCCGCGGTAGCCGTGGATGGACAAGGCGTTGTGTGGGTCGCGAATCCGCAAACCGCCGGAAGCATCTCTGAGCTCGCATTCAGAGGCGTCGCGATCCTGTCCCCGCCAACCGGATTCGCAGTGCTGAATACACCCTCAGCGATTGCGGTAGATGCCTCGGGGAGCGTTTGGACAGCCAACTCGGGCGACAACAGCGTTTCAGAGATTGTCGGAGTGGCTGCACCGACCCTCACTCCGATAGCTGCCCACGCCGGACCGTAGGAACTGGACGCGAATAGCGCGGCTGCTTTCACCGGGAGGCTGACCTGAGCCCCTGGATTCGTCCGATTCGGAATTCAATCTGGACGACGGTGAGGCGCCAATGGACGGCCTTGTTCCCGAGACGGTTTTCAGAGTGACGATGAGGTGTCCCTCGCCAAATTCCGTCTGCCTATATTTTCATAGCTTTCCAGCTAACACGAATCAGGCGATCCATCCGACTCTTAACCGTTAAGACATCGTGACTCTTGTTCAATTTTTCGGCCGGATGGAGGTTTGGCGAAGGACAGCAAGCTAGAAAGACAATGTGTCAGACTATCTCGCATATAGTCTTGTGCCTCCGCAGAGCTTCATACGGGTGAAAAATTAGCTTGGCTCTTGCACTCAGCGGTCGCTTTGAAAGCAGTTTTCGCTCCGAAAGAAGTCATTCAATGGCAGGACCGCAATGAACACGCGGCGAAGCACACCCGCCAAACAGGCACAAACCGAACTACGCAGGTCGATTTTTCCAACCTCGTGCGACAGAGCTTTCCGGTTGCGCATGGATCCTGGGGCCATCCTGTTAAGCGAGTTCAACTGAGCACCATTCGTAGGTCAGCTCATAGCTCGCCGCCCTAACGATCTTCTCCATCCTATAGAGGATGCCGCTGAACACGCCGCTCAAACTGAGTTCCTTACCGCATTGCCGTGGCACAAGCCCGGCTGGTTGCCGTTAAACGAAGGGTTGTAGGTCAATTCAGCTTCAGAGCAGATCTTGAGATGCCGTCGTAGTCAGGAATTCGCAGAATTCTCCTTCGCTTAGCTGACTGACGATTTCGCCTGCTCGCCTGAATCTGCACAGTCTCCCCGCAGGCGATTGGTGTAGTCAAATTCGTAGCAGCCAAAGCCACCAGATTCATTGAAACATTCAATAATGACGCGACTTCGGGGTCTAGGGAACATGGTTAAATACCAAGTGCTCTAGTATCTGCGCCCACAAACTATTGATTTTCTTGGTCGGGGAGAGAGGATTTGAACCTCCGACCCNNTGGTCCCGAACCAGGTCATATCCACTATAGAGATTTGTTGAAACTTGAGGATTTTAAGTGCTTTTGATGGAACAGTTTGCAGGCAACGTCCTGAGCCCTATTGATTCTTGCGGGTCTTGGATGCTTTGGCTGTTACAAATTTGACTACAGTTGGCGGCATGGCGGATTCCGTCCGGCATGCGCTTTTCGCCCAAAGTGGCATTGCCAATTGGGCGGATTGGCAGAGTCAAGTCAGAGTGAGAATTGATTATCGTAAGGACATCGTTCGCGTCTCGATTTCGCCGACCTTTCCGGCACGCTTCATGCTTGTCACAGCGATGAATCCCTGAGAATCGCCAATCGCGACCAGCATGAACTCCGACTGCATCTGAGGCGTCCTCCTCTCAAAAGAAGCCGTACTAAACTATGAACCCCACTTGAAGCGATTGCACTCAAGTCTACGGGCTACTCGACAGTCGCGCGGTACTTGGAGGGGATGGTCGACAATGTTCAGAGGACTTGCGGAAGAATTAATTCACTGGCAATCGGCGTCTGATGAGATCACCGAACCATCGCCTAGTCATCGTGGACGATCTGTTAAGGCTCTCGCTTTTGCGGGATTCTAAACTCCTACGATCACTCGCTCAACCGATTAGAAACTGTAGACCCGTGCTTCCCACCCTCTGAGGTTTAATGTCGATGCCTTCACTTCTCTGCTTCTTAAATTGCTCACAAGGAGTCGGTTTACTATCAAACCGTCCGGGAGGTGGTAAACAATTTGATCTCTTGAGAAGTTCAGGACGACGAGATAGCGGCCTGCGCCCAGGGTACGCGTATAGGCGAAGATTCTGGGATTGGCTGGGTCCAGATCTTTGAAATCGCCATAGACAAGAGCTGGGGTTCTATGGCGTAGCGCAATCATCCGCTGGGTGTAGTGATAAACGGAGCCCGGGTCAACTAGTTGCGACGCCGCGTTAATCTCCTTGTAGTTTGGGTTCACGGCAAGCCACGGCTTTTCGCTGGTCGTAAAGCCGGCCTGCGGACTGCTGTCCCATTGCATCGGTGTGCGGGCGTTATCTCGACTCATATGGCGTAGGTTCGCTAGGTAGGCCTCTTCACTCACTTCGTGCGTGAGAACATGCGCCTTGTATCCGTTCTTTGCTTCAATGTCGTTGAAGTCCGCGATCGATTTGAAGGGATAATTCGTCATGCCCAACTCGTCGCCTTGATAAAGGAATGGGGTCCCACGCAGAGTCAGGAGCATGGTGGCAAGCAATTTGGCTGAAGGAATGCGAAACGCCGGCGAGTCGTCGCCGAAACTCGAGACCAGTCGAGGGTTGTCATGGTTCGACAGGAAGACCGTGTCCCAACTATGAGCATCCAGTTCTTTGGCATGGTTTGTGTAAATCGCCTTCAGCTCCGGCAGAGTCCAACTCTTCCACTGCGATCCGCTCCGATTCAACCTAATTCCATCGAAGTTGAAGATCATGTTCAGTTCATGGCGGCGATCATCCACCATCAACGGTGTCTGTTGTAGCGTGATTCCCAGAGCTTCTCCGACGGTCATGACGTCGTACTTTGCAAGCACTTCGCGGTTCATCTCCTGCAGATACTCATGCATGTGCGGACCATTAGCATACGCGGCGCCAAAATCCCTCAACTCTGCCTGAGAAAGGTTAGGAAAATCGGGGCGCTTGGAGATGAGGGGAATTACATCCATGCGGAAGCCATCAACGCCCTTGTTGAGCCAGAATTTCATGAGGTCGAAGACCTCTGACCTGACGTTTGGATTGTCCCAATTGAGGTCTGGCTGTTTCACTGCGAAGTAGTGAAGATAGTACTCCTGAGTCACAGGATCAAACTGCCATGCTGAGCCTGAGAAGAAGGAAGGATCGTTATTTGGCGGGTCGAAGCCATTTGGACTAGCCGGGTTCAGTTTGCCTTGACGCCAAATGTAATAGTTGCGGTAGGGATTGNNTTAGCATTTCGTCGAAGTCGGTCATGGTTCCGAATTCCGCCATCACCTTCCGATAATCGCGGATGTCGTAGCCGTTGTCCGCGTTTGGCGAGTCGAAGTGGGGGCTCAACCAGATGACATTGACGCCCAGGCTCTGAAGATAGTCGAGCTTGCTGGTGATTCCCTTGAGGTCGCCGATTCCGTCGCCGTTTGAGTCCTTGAAAGAGCGCGGATAGATCTGGTACACAACCGCCTCCTTCCACCACGCGCGCTGATAGCCGTTTATGTTGACCTCGTTGGCTGCGTACGATGGCGGCTGAGGTGTAGGAATCTTGCGTTGTTCGGCTGTCGCCAGCATGGAAAAGGCTAGCAGCGTCGTTGCGCGGATTTTTGCTTTCCGGCTCACTGGTTGGTTCCGATGAAGATCGTGTCCCAGTAGCGCAGTGCAGGCACAGTGAATTCAATCCATGCTGAATTCACGTCTTTGCGGACCTGAAAAGGAATCGAATGGAATTGTCCACCGTCGAAGTCCGGAGATGCCCATCCCACCGATCGAACGGTACCGGGAGACGGGACCTGCACGCGCAGATTCTTGAGGGATGGCGGTTCAGGCCGGTTCATCATGACATCGCGCCAATGAGGATCGTTCGAGCCTAACAGATTGATCAGGTGAATGACGGTGGTATCGTCCTTGCGCCGCGCGATGGTCCAGATGGTATTCGGGACGGCAAGCGGATTGGTTGTTTGATCGGAGACCCGGACTTCAACGCCACATGGTTGAACATCTATATGATCACGCAGGTAATTCTCGTACGCAGTCAGAAAGTCGTAATAGTGGCGCAGATCCCGACGCAAGGCAGGGGAAACGGAAAGACGCGTGTCAGCGGGGAAGTATTCTCTTGAAAGCATTCGGTCGCCATCGCCCAACTCGATATGTGATGCACCTGAAGCAAAGATGGCTGCGTCGGTCAGCAGGACACTTGGTGTATTGAACTGCTTTGCGGTGGGCACCGGACCATGTTCGGGTTCTTTATGGACATAGGCGGCGATGACGAAGCCGTCCTGGGGATTTGCGAAGTGGACCTTCTCCGCGGTTACAAGAATGCTGGCGAACGTCTCCTGGTCCTCCCAGAGTTCAGAGTAAACAAACTCGGCAGCAGAACGAGCGATTCTCTCCTGGCCGAGCGTCCCGACTGCGTTAAAGACGATTCGCTTATGTAGCGTTGAGCTTGCTCCGTCGATGAAGGAGCGAAAGCCGGAAATGTAGTCAACTGGGGAGCCGTCGTATGCGTATCCGCCCTTTTCTCCAAACGTGTCGACGTGCCAACCATCAAACGGATAGACATCAAAAAGTTCATTCATCTGGCCGAACAGATAATGCTGCCATTCCGGATCGTTGAGGTTCATGTAATAGAGCCGGTTGGTCGACCAGCCGCCGGATGGGTGCAGTTCCAGACTCTTTGCGGTCGCGACCGACCGCGGTCCGTTGGGCGTGTCCCAGATGCCCCACTTCAATGGCAGCGGGTTTTGCGCCCTGGTGAACGCGTCGTCATAAGAGCTGTAGCTGGCGTTGTACGCCATTGCCATCATGTTGTAACGATGCGCCTGGTAAATCAGGTCTCTTACCAGGGATCCGTCTACGGCGCGTCCAGCGATGTCCTTCCAGGCCGGGGCGGGATTTGAAACGGTTCCCGCAAGCGGCTGGTCGTGCCGGTATTGAAAGTCGTAAAACTGTAGCCCATTGATATGGAAGCGATTGAGCTCGGCGATCCAGGATTTGGGTTCTGTTCCCTCGCGGGCATTATAGTGCGCCAGGTAACCATAACGAGGGAATCGTTTCCAGTCGGAGGAAATGTCGATAGCAGTCTGACGCTCCCCGAGTGTTCGCCCCGCAGCGTTCGACAGCCGCACAGTGACCAGATAGCCCTGGAAGTCATCATGGGGAGCAGAGCAGGGCAATGAGACAGTACCTTCCGCGCCAGGCGCCGGGTGAATCGTCTCGCATTGTCCGACCATCTGCCCGAGCCGCCAGATGGCGCCGGAAAGCTGCTCGGTTCCCTCCGGTTTGCCATCCAACTGAACGACGAGATTGACCGGATCAGAGGGGGCATATCGCGCCTTGTCAGGGTATGCATCCAGGAGTTGGATTCCCTGGGCTTGCATGCGGAAGCCGGGCAACGAGAGAGTGCAGAGCAGCAGGAGCCAAAAGCGCATGAGTCCATCATGCAACGAAGCATCCGGTTTCGATCCTAAAGGATTGCCGAGGTTTCTCCGAGGGGGAACCCGGAGCAGATTATTCAAAGTGCTCGACGAGCGTGAGGCCGCTCGAAGCCCGTGCGAGTTCCGCAAAGATAATCCGTTTGCCGTCAGGGGTCAAAGAGATACCGGCGAATGGGGTGGGATCGTGCTTCAGCGCATACACGGCTTGAGCCTGGCCGGTTTCGGGATCAACCCGTTGGATCGTGAATTGGCCGCCCTGGTCAGAGAGCGAGTAAATGTGGCCTCCACCCAATGTCCAATAGTTCAGATTCCCGGTCGGGGGACCGTCGAATACCTTACGTTCCGGCCCTCCGCCGGCAGGTTTCCTCCAGATGCCCGATTCGCCATAATGCGTGAAGTAAAGCCAGCGCGCATCTTCGCTCTCCAGAGCCACCATGCCGCCTCCGGTAGTGACTTGCTGAGCTGGGCCGGAACCATCGGACGGGATCTTCCATATCTGCCAGGAACCTGAGCGGTTCGAGCCGAAATAGATCCAGTGATCATCCGTCGACCAACTCGGGACAATGGTGTTGAAGTCACCATGGGTTACCTGGCGGGGTGCGCCGCCATGGGCATCGATCACATAGATCTTCGCAAAGGGGTTCGATCGCGCGTCGAATGCGATGAAATTTCCACTGTGCGACCAGGATGGGCTTCCAGCCATGGCTCCTGCCGATGTGAGTTGAATGGGATCGCTTCCGTCAATCCTGGCACTCCAAATCTCCTGCGAACCGGAGCGCCAGGATTGAAATGCGATCTTGTCCCCTGCCGGGGATACGTGTGGAGATGCGTCCTGCTCGCTGGAAGTGAGGATCTCGGCTTCAGTTCCGGCGCCATTCCCGCCGAGATTGGCCGCGAGAATGCTCCAATTTGCATTTCCGTGCGAATAGACCAGGCGGTTGCCTTGTCTTGAGATCGAAGGCCAATAGGCGTTATCTCCACCTGCGGGCTCGTGTTCCGGTGTTCCACCCTGCGCTGAAACCCTCCACAGTGAGATGCTGCCACTTCGATTTGACGAGAAGACAAGCTCGGAACTGTCGGTCAGCCAGGTGAGACCGACTATCAGCCGGCCGTCATAAGTGAGCCGCTGCGGGGCACCGTTGGGGAGCTTCATCATATATATGTCGTGTACCGAGCCCTCCGGGCCGCGAATGAAGGCCAGTTTGGCGCCGTCCGGCGAAATCGCCGGGGTCCAGTCTCCATCCCAGCCCTTGGGGGGAGTTGTGAGCTGACGAACCGAGCGCCCCTCCAAGGTGAGTTCGACAAGAGAACTTGGAGCCTGGGGGTCAAGCTGCTGGGGAAATATGAGGCTCTTGCCGTCAGGGGTCCAGGTTAGTCCGCCATACTCCCACACATGGTTTGTCGGGAGCGTATAGACCTCCTGTTCGGAGCCGCCGATCGCGGGAATGATCACAATGCTGGTGTGTGTCGCGTCTTGGCGAACAAATGCAATCCAGCGTCCGTCGGGCGACCAGGCAGGACTCAACTCCTCCGCGGCACCATGCGTCAGGCTTGCCGGATCTTCAGAGCCGATTTGCTTCACGTAGATATGCCCCTGGCGCTTGCCATCCTTGTGCCATACGAATGCAACCGCAGTTCCATCGGGAGAAAAACTGGGTTGCAGTTCAGAGCCGGGGTAGGTGGTCAAGGGGCGGCTGGTATAAGCCTCGGTGCGCGTCGTTCGATGTGCGGGCCGAAGCACCAGCGCCGTCAAAATTACGCCGGTAAGTACAATGAGCGGCAGCGCGATCCAAAACGCAAGGCGCTTGCTGCTGGCCTGGACTAACGTCGATGGTGCTTCAGGAGCCGGCTGTTCAGGGGCAGACGCTGCCGTTCCCGCATCCGCATGTTCTGATTCACTGGGCGTTCCTGCCTGAAAGACAGGATGCGGTACCACAACCGCGGATACTGAGGCTGCCTGCTGGACAGTTGCGATTAGCCGATACCCAACCTTCGGAACCGTTTCAATGGTGCGAGGCTCGCGCGGATCGTCGGCAAAGGCGCGACGGAGCTCTGAGATGGCTCGAATCAGGACGTCTTCGCCAACGAAGACATCGGGCCAGACCACGCTTCGGAGCTTCTCGCGAGTGACAACCTCTCCTGGCTCGTAGGCCAAGGCGACAAGCACCTGCATCACCTTTGGCTCGAGATGTGCTGTTTCTCCGTTACATTCGATGGAGTTGATGGCGGGATGGATCAGCCAGTCGCCAATGCGGAAATCACCTCGCACAGAATCGCCCTCAAGAACCGTCTAGAGAAGTCTCGCCTCAACGCTCATTTCCACGACTCTACCGCAAACATATGCAGCAAAAGAGGTTAATGGCCTCGGGAAAACCTCGGGAAAATGTCGCGGCGCATCCCTAGTCAATTGTATGTCCTAACTCATACTGTCAACGCCGTAATCCAATGAAGCTGCTCAGATTGCGTGGATTCGGCTCATGGAGCACTGGTGAATTTCCGAAGGGCAGTGTGAACAATGATTGCCATGTTGGCACAGTTGCCGATTTCGGTGCAAACCGAAATCGGGTTCATTGTTTGCTTGCCAACGGACAGGCTTAGAATGCGAGAGCCACCGAATCCAAGCACGGAGAGTGAGCACTGCAAGTTTTTCCACAGCTAGTGAAACCAATGATGGAGGCAATCACATGATCAAGTGGCAGAGAGATACAGGAGACGCAGGTGAAAATCGAGGATTCGTGGCTCAATTCACTCGACTGGTGCAGGTCTGGTTGGTAGTCATCGCGGTGCTAATGGTGCCGCTCAACCGGGCATTAGGCCAGACCCAGGCGGTCAGCGCAACACTCTCCGGGACGGTGACCGACAAAACAGGTGCCGTGATTCCGGACGCAACGGTAACGCTCATCAGTCCGGATCAACATTTTCAGCGCCAGGAAAAGACAAGCGGAACGGGGCTGTATACGTTCACCCTGTTGCCTCCGGGGCAATACACGCTGACGGTCCAAAAACAAGGTCTCAGCGCCTATACCCAAACCAACATCATCCTGGAAGTAGGCCAGTCTCTTGAGATTCCCATTTCGCTTCCGTTGGCGAGCGTTTCGGAAAAGATCATGGTCACATCGCAAACGCCGCAGTTGAATACGGAAGATGCAAATATCTCCACCTTCGTAGACACCAGGGAGATCCTTGATCTTCCTCTCAATGAGAGGAATGTCGCGAGCCTCGTATTCCTGAATGCTTCCGTCACAAACCAGGCCCTCACTCAGTGGACCGGAGGAACGAGCGCGAATTCGGCCAACGCCGATCAGGATCTTACCTTCCTCAACTTCGCGGGTAGCAGATTTGGAGATACCGAATGGCTGCTGGACGGCCATTGGGATGCCGACGGGCAGTGGGGAGCAATCATGTACCCGCCGGGAATCGATGAGACGCAGGAATTCCGGCTGCAAACCAACAGCTTCTCTGCGCAGTTTGGCTTCAGTTCCGGCAATGTGATCAACATGGTCACGAAGTCCGGGACCAGGGATCTCCACGGCGACGCCTTTGAGTTCCTGCGCAACAGTGCTGCAGACGCACGTAACTTCTTTGACAACCAGCCTGCGGTGCATTACGAGCGCAGCCAATTCGGCTTTACTCTGGGCGGTCCGGTTGTGCTTCCCCACCTGTACGCAGGGCGCGACAGGACGTTCTTCTTTGGCTCTTATGAAGGTCTTCGCGCGGCATCTCCGGTAACGGCGACAGATACCGTTCCGACCAAGGCCAACCAGAGCGGCGATTTCTCAGCCCAGCTTGGAACTGCCACCGGGAACAACGACTATCTCGGCAGACCGATCTATAACGGAGCTATCTACGATCCGTATTCCGCGCGCCATGTTACGGCCGGGGAGAGAGATCCGGTCTCAGGGTTGGTCGCTAACCAAACCGGGATCATTGTGGATCCGTTCGGAGGAGTTTCCGGCGGAGTTCCTACCAACATGATCTCCTCGACGAGATTCGACAAGCTGGCAACAGTGCTCTTGAAGTATTACCCGCAGCCAACCAACACGCAGACGGCGAATAATTTCGTGGCGAATGCGTCGTCGCCGCAGCAGCAGGACGCCTACACCGTCCGCATCGATCACAACTTTAACGACAAGTCGAGAGTTTACGGACGCTGGTCAAATAAGGACGAGTACAAGACTGGCGGCGCGGCCTTGTATGGAAACGACGTGGGCGGCCCGGGGCTCAAGAACGGCGACAACCGGTGGGACTTCGCCATGGGCTTCTCGCAGGTGCTGACGCCGTCCCTGGTTATGAGCGTCAATGGGGGATGGAACAGATGGGTTGAGACAAATCTGCCGCAGGGAAATCCATTTGACGTGACTCAACTCGGCTGGCTGTCTTCATTGAATGTGGGCGGGGGTGTTTTTCCCGGCGTGAGCCTGGGTGAATACGCAGGCCTCGGTTCCGGCAGCCCTCAGACTGCTCCCAGAGAAGACCGGTCAATCGGAACAGATTTTACGGACACGTTTGGGCGGCATTTGTTTACGTTCGGATTCGATTTCACTTCTCAGTATTACAACAATCTTTCTCCGGGCAATGCCAACCTCAACTTCACCCAGAGTGGGACCAGCGGGTANNCAGACGTCAAACATGAAGAAGATTGACTGGTATTTTCAGGATGACTGGAAGCTTAACAAGAAGCTGACACTTAATCTTGGCATCAGGTATGAACTTCAGCCTTCCCCGACAGACCGCTTCAATAAACTGGCATGGTTCGACACCACAGCCAGCAATCCGATCTCCGCATTGATTGGAACCTCCGTGCCGGGTGAGCTGGTCTACACCGGCGGAAACAACGAGCGCGGCGTGATCACAAACAGCTACGGGAACATTGCTCCTCGATTCGGCTTCTCATACCATGCGCTCGATAAGTTGGTGGTGCGCGGAGCTTACGGGATATTCTACCCACAGCGTGCGTCGTTGGCCTTCGATTCAAATCTGAACGGATATTCGCAAACGACGAATTGGGCCGATGCCCCAACCAACGGGTATACCATTACTAACCCCGCAAGCCAGGCATTCAGCGGTGGGCTGGTGCCAATCGTAGGAAATGCACTGGGTGGGCTAACTGATTTCGGCAACGGCGTAAATGCCATTCAGCATAATTGGAGCAGTCCGTACGTTCAGGACTACACCTTTGGGCTGCAATTCGCTTTGTCGAAGAGCGATGTTGTGGAAGCGCAGTATGTAGGCAACAAGGGCACCCATCTGCCTGTAGCTGGCGCCGTCAATCTCAACCAGGTTCCAGATGTGTTTATTCAGCAGGCCGCACAAGCGGTAGCTGCGGGACAGCCGAATCCGCTTTACAATCTCGTCACCAATCCGTTCTATGGTTACGCTCCGAATAGCGGTTGCGGTCTCAGCGGCGCGACCGTCTTTCAAGAGCAACTGGATAAGCCATTTCCAGAATTCTGCAGCGTAAACAGCCAGCAGGCGCCCATAGGATTCGATACCTATAATGCGCTGATGGTTACCTGGACCCATCGGTTTTCGCATGGATTCCAGATGCTGGCCTCCTACAACCGATCAAAGTGGATTGACGATGTAACAGGCAATGCAGCCTGGAGCTGGGGCGCCTCAAACCAGGAATTCAGGGATAACAACAACATCGCCCTGGATAAGTCAGTCGATGCATCGGACGTCCCAAACGCCTTGGTCATCAACTACATTTATCAGCTCCCCATCGGACGCGGCAAGGCGATTGGCGGGGATGCGAACAAAGCCGTCGATGCAGTAGTGGGCGGATGGCAATTCAGCGGAATCACCACATTCAGAAGTGGAGTTCCGCTCTCGCTGACTGACGACAACAACACCTCTTACTCTTTTGGTGGTGGACAAAGTCCGAATCAGGTCCACTTCCCAGCGAAGGTTGCGCACACCATTACCGCTGAAGGAGTGCGCGGATTTGACACCACCGCGTTTGAGCAAGCGCCCAACTTCACCTATGGAACGGTGGAGCGGAATCTCTCGTATTTGAGGAGCACGGGGACTGATAATTGGGACATGGCTCTGCAGAAGTATTTCGTCTTCAACGATCTCATCAAACTTCAGCTGCGCGCCGAAGCATTCGACGCGTTCAATCATCCACGGTTCACGAACCCAGATACCGGACTAGGAGACGCGTCCTTCGGTTATATTTCGGGGGCATTTCAGCCACGCGAACTACAAGCCGCAGTAAAATTGATCTGGTGAAGCTTGAGGGGAAAGCCCGATCGCGCTGCAAGCAAAGACCCAAATAAATCGGACATTCCCTCCTGACCTGAAGTCTGGGTAATTGACGAGCCTTTTGGGCACGGCTGAGGCCGTGCCCATTTCGCTCTCTGTGACGTAGAAGGGTGTTCGGCAAATGCAAAGTCCTCGCGGTCCATTCGCCCAAGCCTTCCGCCGATTGTCACGTCACGCCCTGCCTGCGGTAATCATCGGCTGCTCGATCGCTTTCTCGTGTTGGACGTCAGCTCAGTCGGCCGAGGTGACAGTCGGACAGTTATGGAAAGAGGCATCTGCCGCTCAGCAATCGCAACAGTACAGTCATGCCGCAACACTTTACCGAAAGATTCTTCTTCTGCAGCCTGACTTCATGGAGGCGGAGGTGAATCTTGGCCTGATGCTTCACCTGAGCGGTGACTTCAAGGCGGCTATCGCGACCTTCCAGCACGTACTGGCAAAGCATGGAGATCTTTTCGCACCCAATCTCTTAACGGGACTGGACTATCTCAAGCTCGACAATCCAAGCCTGGCATTGCCCTATCTTCAGAAGGCAACGGACGAGAAGCCGGATCAAGCCGAAGCCCGTGTAGGGCTTGCGAATAGCTACCTGCAACTGAAGCGATACTCTGAAGCCCTGGAACAATTCACCCGCGCTACTCAACTCGACGGCAAAAACGCGACCGCATGGTACGGCCTGGGGGCAACGTACCTGAGTATGGAAAAGGAGATGGAGCCTGGTCTCCAGCATTCCCAATCGCCTTATCGTGCGCTGCTTCTTGGCCAGTCCTATTTGCAGCAGGGGAAGGCGGACAAAGCCATAGCGACTCTGAGCGCGGTTGTTGGAAGCCCGCATGCCGTGCCGTGTGCTCATACATACCTTGGTTTTGCCTATCTCAAAGCTTCCAAACTCGATGACGCTGCAGAGCAATTTCAATTGGACTGGAACTCTCGCTCCGGAGAGGGCTGTCTTCTTGCCAAGCTTGGATTGGCGGCTCTCGACGCAAATCGGAACGATCCCGTGAACGCTCTTCGCGAACTCAACGAAGCCGTTGAGTCAGATATGCTCTTCGTTCAGAGCAATGCGGATCTGTTTCTTGACGAGATGGTCAAGGCTGGGGCTGGGGATCGCGTTCGAGAGATTGTCGCGACCAATCAGTCGAGCACCATTTCCCCCGCCAGCATGATATTCGCCGCGGACTTCCTGAAGCATGGCCATTACGCCGCGTGCAGTTCTTCTCTGAATGACTCATTTGCTAAGCTCAGCGCACCGGATCTTCGCAGCCTGGCCCTCTGTTCCTACTACATTGGCCGCGACGACATCGTTATGAACGCTACCGCGAAGATTTTGAAGGATGCTCCAGTGGATGCAGAGGCGCTTTACTGGCGTATTCAATCAGCAGAGCGCCTGGGGTTGGCTGCACTGGCAGAGGCAACCAACATAAATCCGAATTCGGCCTCACTTCACGCACTCACAGGAGACATGCTGCGCGAAAAGGGTGACCTGGCTGAAGCCGCGGACGAATATCGGAAGGCAATTGCCGTGAAACCGGAATTTCTTTCGGCGCATTTGGGGCTTGCGCGAGTTCTCAACTCGGATCACAAGTCTGATGACGCGGAACATGAATTGCAGTATGTCTTGACGGCGAACCCAGACGATCCCGAAGCAAACTACCTGATGGGGGAGATCCTGGTCAATCGCTCGAACCTGGCCGACGCACTGTCGTTTCTGCTGAAAGCCCTACACGTCACTCCTGAGGAACTTCCTTACGTCCATGCGGATTTGAGTCAGGTCTATGAGGATCGGGGCGATCTGCCACAAGCCATCGCCGAGCTGAAGCAGGCTTTGTCGATCGATGTTGACGGAAGCTTCTACTTTCGACTCGGCCGCCTTTACGCGAGGACGGGAGATCGGTCGGCCGCAGCTCAGGCTCTTGATCAATCAGCAAAGCTTCGACGGCAAGCAGATGCCGCGGCTCAGTTCGTTAAGTAACTGTTTCGAAGAATCTGTCGCGATGTCAGGGACGGAAATGGTCGATCGATGGAGTTCGCGAGCCCGAGAATCGCTCAAGAGTCATGCATCTGCTTTTGCATTGCTCCTTATATTTCTTGTGCTCTCTGCGACGGCCTGCTCATCCGGCGGCGGTAGTCGAATAACACCGATTCTCACCCATCCCGCAGCGCCGACAGGTGTCATGGCAGCGGCCGGAAATGCCCAGGTGATACTCTCCTGGGCAGCCAGCAGTGGAGCAGCTTCGTATAGCATCTATCGGTCGAGTGTATCGGGTGATGAAGGAAGCACTGCCTATCAAATGGGAAATTCCGGTACCTCATTTACTGACGCAAGCCTGATAAACGGAGTGCCCTACTTCTATACNNACACCAACTTCGCGTCTCATCAGCAATGTAAGTACGGACGCGGCGAGATATGCTCCCGGATCCACGGTCACGATTAATGTGAGCCTTACAAATACGATGGGGACGGCGACCGACGGCGAGGTCACGATCGACGTAACTCAGCTAGGATCGCTCCAGACAACACTTTCTGGGCAGGCATTCTCCTTGGCAAATCAAGCGACGGATACTCTTTCGTTTACCTGGACTGCGCCAGCGACTGACTTTCAGGGTTATTCGATCGAAGTGAATGCAACCGACGCATCAGGCGCGATCCTGGACAGCGCGAATTCAGCCATCGATGTGTCATCCACCTGGACCAAATATCCCCGCTATGGTTTCGTAGCCGCCTACACCGATCAACCAGCGGATGTATCCACAGCCGAGATCGCCCAACTCAATCGATTTCATATCAATGGCATTCAGTTCTACGACTGGCAGCAGAAGCATCATGTGCCTCTCGCGGGTTCAATAGCCGCCCCGGCCTCCTCATGGATTCAAATCAACAATCAGACGAATCTCCGTCAAACGGTTCTCGACTACATCAATGCGGCTCACTCTTACGGGATGTCGGCGATGAACTACAACCTCATCTATGGTGCGTGGGCCAACTATGCAACGGACGGCAGCGGTGTCAATCCCCAATGGGGGCTTTATCAAAACAGCAATGGTACAGATCAGGTCAATATCAATTTCACATCGCTTGATTGGGCCACGCCCTACATCTTCATCTTCGACCCTGGAAATGCGAATTGGCAGAACTACATTTACGGCCAGGAGGCCAACGTCTTTGTAGCATATCCATTTGATGGATGGCAGGTCGACCAACTTGGGAACCCCGGCACTGTTTACACCGCATCTGGAATGCTGGCGACTCCCAATTTGCCGGCAGAGTATGCTTCCTTCCTGACCGGTGCGAGGACTGAATTGCAGAAGACTATCGTGTTCAACGCAGTGAGCGGGTATGGATTGCCACAGGTGTTGAGTTCCGAAGACTTCGCTTATGTGGAATGCTGGCCGAGCGCACAGGGCGGGTCTCAGAACACATACAACGATTTGAAGGCTGTTGTCGATAGCATCAATTCGTCTAACCCTGGGCAGGGCGTGGTTCTTGCGGCCTACATGGATTACGACTATGCACAGAGCCTGGGTATTTCGGGACAGACCAGCAGGTTCAATACACCAGGCATTCTGCTCGCGAATGCCGCGATTCTCGCAGGTGGGGCCTCGCATCTGGAATTAGGGGATGGCGTTGGGGGAAATCCCGGATTAGATATGCTCGATAATGAGTATTTCCCAAATGAAGACCTGACTCCATCCTCCTCGTTGTTGAACATGCTGGAGACTTATTACGATTTCGATGTCGAATACGAGAATCTCCTCCGCGGAGGGTTGCGCAACAACAACAACGCTATCAGCTTAAGCGGGATTGCAAGCGGCAGCTCCGCCTCTCCGAATACAGTTTGGGCATTTCCAAGGGATAATGGTAACGGGCTGCATATGCTCAACCTCATCAATCTGATTGGGGAGACTAATATCGATTGGCGCGACGATAGCGCAAACTACCCAGTCCCGACGCCGCAAGAGAATATCACGGTGGAATACTACTATGGCAACGGCGAAGTAGCCGGTGTGTCTTGGGCGTCTCCCGATACCAACAACGGGAGAATGACGTCGCTTCCGTTCACGACTGGGCAGGACGGCGGCGGTGCATATGTTTCGTTTACTTTGCCGTTACTCGACTATTGGGATATGGTCTATATCGCAACCAACCTCACTTCGCCAATAGACGCGGAGCGAGCTCTCAACTGAATATGCTTACCTGGGATATGACCGGAATTACACTTCTCATTTGAATGTGCGGGACGAGTAAATTCGTCCCTGACCTGTGGAGGCCTTCTTCACGGCGCACAGGGAAGCAGGAGGTGGTGATTGAGATTGCAGGAACGTTTCTGCGCCAGCATATCTCGACCATGAATACGAGGATCTGATTCCCGCGATGACCAACCATCCGAAGGACCGCCATGTCCTTGCCACCGCGGCGCGAGCTGGCGTGAAAGTGACCGTTACCTACAACTTCAAGGATTTTTCAAACTCCTCGCTTGCGCCGTATGCCATCACGGCGCAAGGGCCATCAGCCTTTCTCAAGCATCTTTACGATATGGCCCCGTCGGCTGTGATGCAGACGTTGGAAGCTCAAGCAGCCGCCATTGGCCAGCCGATCATCTCCGCGAAGGTCTCCGGCGAGATCTTGGGAATATATTGTTCCGGTTCGCCCGGCTTGCCGAATTCGGCCATCAACAGCAGAATCCTCGCCAGACGCTTTTCACTGGAGTTGAAAAGCGGATCGACCAGATCGGCCTGAATGCGCATGCTGCGCTCTAACAAAAACTTCAAGAACAGGTCGGAGAATTTATGCTCCTCGTGCATCACGCGGATCATCTCTTCTCGCCTTATTTTGAGCGCGGTGCAGGCGGTAATGGCAGTGACCGTGGCCAAACGCGATCCAGCCACTGCCGCGAGCGCCTCTTCTCCAACAAAGTCACCGGCAGAGAAAAGCGTGATGGTGGCTTCCTTCCCGGCTGCGGAAACAACCGTGACCTTTGCGCGGCCTTTTTGAAGGTAGAAGACGGAATCCGCCGGGACTCCTTGCGCAAAAAAGGCCTCATTGGGGGCCAACTGGACTATTCTTCGCCCAAGGCCGGCGCTCGCCAGAAAGGCGGCGGTATCGAATCCGGGCTTTTCAAGTTCAAGCATTGAAGGGCCTCCTTCCGATTGCGGCCCTTGCAGGACGACCACTGGGGGTGCTCGATCATACCGTGCGTTCAGCGTACCCGGCGGCGGGTCCACAAGCGCTTTCATAGGTTCACCCCAGATGGGAGCTGCGGAGTAACTTCGGTTGTGATATGTTTCAAAAACCGTATCCGTGGGACTGTAGTGAAATTTGAAGCAGCAAAAGCACCATGGCAAGGCGAGAAGCCCAATGTTGATGCACCTTTCCCCGGTAGAGCATCAGGGCTCATACCAGAAGGTCTAGGNNCCCCCTGGTCCCGAACCAGGTCACAGACTTTATTGGAACCTGTTGGAATTCATCGATTTTAACTGCTTTTGATGGAATGACTTGCAGGCCGCGCCTTGAGGCTTGTTGATCTTTGCGGGTCTTGGATGCTTTGGCTGCTACAAATTTGACTACATCGAACGATCTCCCAGCGGCATTCGTATTGCGGATTAGTTCACCGTCAAAGTCAACGTTGCCGTGTGAGAGAGGGCACCGGATGTTGCAATAACCGTAACTGTCGATGTGGTTGGCGTTGGTGGTGGATTTTGCCCGCCTCCCCCACCTCCACTTCCAGATCCACCACATGCGCTCAGCGAGAACAGGCCAACGGTAACCGCAACGATGAAGAGCGAGAACAATTGCGGCCATCGCTTCCTGAAGCCGAACCAGCCGAGAGCCAGCGCAACAGAGGTGACCGGCACAAAGGGCATTCGCGCTGGACCTCTGCTGCTCACATTCGAACTGGTTGCAACGGTCAAAGTTGTTGAGATCGATGCACCCCCAGGGGTGACAGTCGAGGGCGAAAAACTACACGATGCACCTGCTGGTAGCCCAGAGCATGCGAACGATACGGCTTGGTTGAACCCGTTGAGCGGCGCTATGCTAACTTGGGTGGTTGCAGTTCCCCCACCGGTTACGGTCAAAGAGGTTGGAGACAGCGTCTCAGTAAAATCTGGCACCGGCAAATTGATAACATAGTCAGCCGAAACAACGGGACTAGCCATGTATCCCGGCGCCATTGCCAGCGCCTCAACGGTCTGGCTGGCAGTTACTGAAATAGGAGATGCATACACAGGAGATATGTTGGGATTGGGCTGCAGGCCATTGGTCCCGGAGTCTTCGACATAGTAGATCACTGCCGCGGGATTGGCATCGCTCATAGTCACTTGCTGTGCGGAAGTGTAAGTTCCACCGGCTGGCGAAAGGATCGGGGCCGGCGTTACGCCCACTGCCGCCGTTACGATCTCGCTAATCGATGCGCTGTTGATCTCAACGGACGCTTCGGCGGGAATGAATTGAACCTGAATTTGATCCACGCCCACTGGCAAACCGCCAATGTATCCTGCGAACGCTGTCCATGTTGCCTGGCCCGCGCTATTCAGAGGATCCATTTGTGAGCCACCTAGATTCTCTCCGTTCGCACCTACCGATAGAAAATTGACATCTCCTGTGGCGGGGTTTCCTGCCGTATCCAGCACCGTTGCGGTAAACACAACCGGGACTCCGTAGGGCGCAGGGTTTGTGCTGGCCGTCAACGTAACCGTGGTAAACGTCGAAGCAATGACCTCCATAAAGGAGCCACTGCTCGGAGCGTTGACTGCGTCCCCAAGGTAGTAGACGAAGATTGGATTCTGACCATCCTGTAGACTGCTTGTCGTGTAAGTGGCCATCCCTGCGCCATCCAGGGGAACCGTTGTCCACGGGCTTTGAAAATACGATGTTGTGAACGGGTCAGCCGGAGAATACGATGCGCTGAATCCGACCGTTCCTGTCGGTACACTGCCTGAAGCATTTTGTACCCTTGCGGTGAAGGTCACGGGCACACCTGGCAGTTGCGGATTCACACTCGACGTCACCGTCGTAGTCGTGGCGGGGAGCGTCTTCATTTCGCTCTCATTGAACTGCGTCACGAATATCTGATTGGACGATGAGGCGGCGGAGGTGATGGAACCCTGAAATGCTCCCAGCGTAGTTGGAAAATCTGTCGAAGAAGTCGTACCTGCAATGTAAGGATTGCCGGCGGAATCCAAGGTAATCCCGTAAGCGCAATCGCAGGAGTCACCACTCCCATCGCCGCTGCCGCTGAGATACGTGGAGTAAAGCAGCTGCGTACCAGCGGGATTCACTTTGGTGAGAAAAGAACTATCGTCTCCTGAGATGAGCTGGGTTCTGTTTTCCAACTCAAACGCTCCAGCCGTGACTGGAAAATCGAGCAAATCGGTATTTCCGGTCACAAACGCATCTCCAGACCCGTCTACTGCGATCGCGGTACCCGTTGCATAGGGGGGATTGTAGGAGTCTTCTCCACCCAGGAAGCTGGAATAGATGAGCCCGGCGCCCGTAGCGTTGAATTTCGCTACAAAGGCAACCTGTTCTCCATAGGGCGGAACACTTGGCTGGAAGACCCCAGCCGTCACAGGAAAGTCCGTTGATCCGGTGAAACCCGTCAGGTACGCATCGCCGGACGAATCCACACTCACCGCAAGGGAATCGTCCCAGTAGGTGCCGCCGAGAAATGTTGAATACACCAACCCGGTGGCGGTGGGGTTGATCTTCGTCAGGAACGCTGTCACTTCGGATGCATCATTGGTCAACTGAAAGGCGCCCGGTGTCGTGGGAAAGTCGGCAGAACCCGTGGCGCCGGTCACATAGGCATTGCCGCTCGCGTCCAAGGCGATTCCCGCAGGACTTGCTAAGTTGTTTGCGCCATAGAAAAGCGGATTGCCCAGCTTGCTACCCCCAAGGTAGGTGGAAAATACCAATCCCGTTCCCGTACTGTTCACCTTGGATACAAACCCTGTTTCCTGATCTGTGGATATATTGCTGACGGACTGAAAGGCGCCCTGCGTCACGGGAAAGTCGCTGGCGTCTGTCGCTCCGGTAACGTATGCATTGCCCTGCGCATCCAATGCCATTCCCGTGATCTCGCTGGTGGCGCTTCCCCCCAGGTAGGTCGAGTAAACGAGCGCCGTCCCTGTGCTGTTGATCTCGGCAACAAAGCCGGTTGGTAAGGGGAATTGTGTCTGCGCGTAACTTGCCGGTGGGATATTGTTGGTCGTCTGAAAGGCGCTCTGCGTGGTGGGAAAGTTTGTCGAAGAGGTCGATCCCGCAAGGTACGCATTTCCTTGCGCGTCAACGGCGATGGCATTGGCCACATCGTCGCCATTGCCGCTCAAATAGGTGCAATAGATTATTCCCGTGCCTGTGCTGTTGAGTTTGGCCACAAAGACGCTTTGATACGTACCACCGCTCACTTTGTGCACGGGCGCGGACTGGACAGCGCCGGCAGTTACCGGCATAGCCGCCCCAGCCCATCCGGTTACATAGGCATTTCCCTCCGAATCCAGAACAATCGCATTCGCTTGACCGCTCTTGCCAAGGTACGTTGAATAATTGAGAATCGGGTCGATGACCAGGGGTTTCGAGCGGTCGTAACTCCCAAGGTTAAAGCTCACCGTTGTGCCCGCGATAATCCGAAACGAGCCTTCGACCGCGTGACGCCCATTTCCGTCCGTCGGCTGATAGATCGCCGGTTTATGAAAGCGGATCGCTCCGTTCGCGGCAGCAATCTCCAGATTGCCTTCCCGGTCGAGCGTCAGCTTTCTTGCACCGTCAAAACGGATACGAACGTTTCTCGGATCTGCTCCGGCCGCCAGTTCGAAGTCGAACTCCAGCCGGTCGCTGTTGCCGTAGTAAACCAGGTCGACTCCGGGATAGACCCCTCGGTACCTGACCTTTTCAAAAGTAGACACTCCGGTGTGCCATTGAGCGGCGTCGTTCCCCACAAAGTAGTTCACCGTTCCGGGCAGCCGCTCCTCGCCTGTGAGCATGGGATTCCCCGCATTTATGAGCCTCATCTGCACTACGTCAGTGTTGACCTCTTCGCGCTGCGCCGGCACATGGGCTCCCAGGCCCGATGAATGCGACGGCTTACCCACGGAACGTTTCTTCGACAGGAGGAGAACCGCTTCACGATCTTTGAAAAAGATCGAATAACCTGCTCCGTGCGACAGAAAACGCACGTCACCGTCCGCCTGGCCCTGATTGCCTTCAAAGCTCAAGGGAAGTGAGCGATAGATCGACACAATTCGCTGCTTGGTTGGCTCTGGCGATCCGCCCAAGGCGAACGCCTGAGGTACGTGCGTCAAACCAAACGTCACGAAGACAAGCGGCAAGATCCGCCGCAAATGCTGCATCAGGGGGAGCAAAGAAGAGATGTGCATGACTTCTCCTGACTGGTCAAACTGCCATCACTACTGATGATCGAGGACATTGCAGGCTTGCGAGAAATTAATTCTACAATTGACTTGTGCCTCGCCAAATTCCGATCTGTTGTCAAGTCAAGTACATAAACTTGGCGTCCAATTTTGAGCTTTTCGTATGCAAAACTCACCTGATGCTGCGCTCGCTCAGGCTCGTGTCGATTTTGTCCGCTCGCCTCTTTCGCCCTCACCGTGACCTGCTCTTGGAAAACCCGGCGATTCGGCAATAACTCGCAGTTTTCAAACTCAATTATCCGGGAAGGGCGCGGTGCGCACCAATTCCAACGCCCAAGGCCGATTCCGCCGGAGTCAGCAGCATTCTAATTGAATGATCACATTAGAAAATTGGCCACCCCTTGAAGACGAATTTAGGACTTTTCTAATCAATTCGGCTGCTTGACCACCGCCCAAAAACAGCCACTTGAGGAGCTAAAACTCCAGTGAATACGTATCATGTCCCCTAATTCCCGCAGAAAGGCCGAAATCACCGGCATGTCTGTCATAGATGTGCGCTAGCTTTCCGTCCCCAAACGCTACTGCTACAGCACTCAATACAACTTGGCCAGCACTAATGGCATTCTGGAGACAACTGGCACTCTGCGCGCAACCATATGCCGCAAATATTGCCTTACCGCCGGCGTTCTGAAAATAATCCTTAGTAGCGTCATTTCCAGCAAATTTGTTTATCAACCATTGACGCTGCTCTTCTATTCGTGCATCTCGTTCTGCGTCGGTCACCTTACCGTAACCTGCCAGCCCATTCCAAAACCTCTGCCACCCATCCGGTGAATGGCCGTCTGGATCGGTACCGCCGAGAGGATTGTTCCGCATGTAGCTGTACAGGTTCAGCGTCTGTGGATTATCGAGCGTTGCATACGGCACAGGCTGTTCTTGCGCGCTCCAGTCCGGCGACATAAAGCGGCCCATCGCACTGCTGTAATAGCGCGCATCGAAGTAGTCGTTGCCTGATTCGGCGTCACGTTCTTTGCCGGTATTGCGGGACCGTGGAGAACTCAAGCTGGCTGCGCACGCGGCGAATAGCATCATAGCTGCGGACCGTGCGTCCAGGGCGCACTCATGTTTCAGAATCATTGTCTTTTGGGCCACCTGCGAATTCCTCGACGATGCCAAGAATCCAGAAGACCAGGCAAATATCAAGAGAATCGACGCCAGCGGTCACCAGCGCAGGAACCCACTTGTTCGTCCAGGGAATGAACAGAATCAACAGAACATGAAGGGCCACGACAGCGGCCATGGTTGCCCAGAACCATACGTGCCGTCTCAACCTCCATTTCAAAAGAAATAAAAAACCAAAGACGGCAGCGCCGTTCCAAATTGGCCGGTAGAGGTACAGCAATCCAGAATCTTTGAGCATCCCACGTAGCAGAAAGGCAAGAACAAATAGGCACAAAATAGCCGGCCAGGGCAGCCAGATCTTCTTGGCTTCCTTGATGTCGTTTTTCACTACCTTAGAGATCCGCCGCACGGATTGCTTCACTGACCGAAGGACCGCCTCTCCTGTCTTTTTTTGCGGCTTGGAGCCGGCCCTGCTGCGATCATTAGGGCGTTGTTGAGAATGACTGGAATGAACTCGCTGCGACACGCCAATTTTCACTGACATTCTGGGCTCTCCCCCATTCCCGTGTTCCAATCGTTAGCCATTTCGCCCACCGCCGCAATTTGCCCTAAGCCGGGTATGAAACCTGCAACGGCAAGGCCAATCCCAGCCGGATCTCCCTTACCGGCACTTTGCGTGGCTCCTATGGTGCTGCCCGCGCCGCTAATTTGCTTAACAGCGGCCTTTCCGAATTGATCTGCTACGGCCCCCCGGTATCCATTGAAATTGCCTATCTTTCGGGCAATGGTGCCGGCGCCTCCTCCTTCAGGAATTAGGCCTATTGAATCGATAGCCATGCTCCCCCAGGAATTCTTCAGGCCGTAGCCGAGGCAGAAGAACCCCTTATAGTCCGGGTAGTGGCCTCCAGTTTGTAGCAGAATAACCTGCCGATACCGAATGTAGTAGTTCAAGTAATACTGATACTCATACTGGCAAATGGGGTCGTCCATAGAGCAACCGCCGGTGTTTGCATTGACGGTCACAGAATAATCCGGATCATTAGGATCATGGATTAGGCGAATCTTGTCAGCGGCTGCCTGCCGTTGTTCCCCCTGCTCCTGCATAGCAAATTGCTCCGACGTCTGCGACTGCTCCTCATTGCAGGATTCCTCATCATCAGAAGAACCATCGCACGCCGACAATCCCGTGGGATCGATGTTGACCAGCGGGTTGTTGTAGGCATAGCTGTAGAGGTTAAGGCTTTGGGGATTCGTTGGATCGGCATAGAAGAGTCCCGATGGATCAGGGCTTAAGAACCTCCCCATACTCGATCCAAAGTACCTAGCCCCGAAGTAGTCGTTGCCGGATTCCGTATCTCTTTCTTTGCCGGTGAAGAAGTATCCGGATGGATCTGCGGTCCCGGTGCATGTCTGTCCATCTCCGAAGGGAAGGCTGGTGCATGTGACTGCTATAGTTCCGGCGGGGGTGCTCTCTGCGCGAATGGTGCCCAGGTGATCTTTGTGCAGGTAGTAGAGGCCAGCGGTTCGATACTCTGCCAGGAACTGCCCTCCGGCGCGGACATCGGTTTGCTGCAAGCCGCCCGATCCATCCATCTCGGCGACCGGATTTCCGTCGATGCTATAGAGGTACTGGCGCTGAATGATTCCGTTCTGCGACTTGGCAACACGATTGCCCAACGCGTCCACGGTATACGTGGTCGGATCGGCATTCATTTCGTTCCCGGAAATCATATTGCCAAAACCATCGTACAGGTTCTGGTTGGGCACAGGGGGCGTGGAGCATGGACCTGCGTCAAGCAGGTTGCCGGCCGCGTCGTAACAGTAACCGTCGACCCGATTGGTGGTTGTTCCGGTAAAGGTAAAGTTCTGGGTGTAGCAACTGCCCTCGTAAGAAGCCTCCTGAGTGCGGTTGCCGAACGCATCATAGCCGAACTGGCAACCCTGTCCTGTGGTGGAGGAAACCGCAGTTGTTAGCCTATTCAAGGTGTCGTAATTGTAGGTCCAGGTTCCGTTTACCGAGTCGGCGACCGCGTTTGGGTTGCCGTTTGGGAAATACGTCGTCATGGCTTCGCTGTAGATGGTCTGGTTGGAAGCATTCTTCGCGGTGCTGGAAAGTAGCCGAGCGAGCTTGTCATAGGCAAGCGCATCCACTACCCCGTTGCCCAACGTGGATTGCGTAAGCCCGAGGGCGCTATAGGTGTTGGCCGCCAACGTAGTCGAGCCGTTGTATACGGTGGAGAGCCTGCCCGACCCATCATAGGAAGACGAGATGGTAGTGCCGAAGCCATTGGTGTAGCTGGTCAAATCTCCGGCAAGATCGTAGGTGTCAGACAAGGTGTACCACAGGCTGTTATTAGGGTTGCTGCTGTTGCAACTTGCCGGCGTGCAAACTACCGTTCCCTTTACGCGTTCCATCTGGTCGCGGTTCGAGTAGATGGTCATGGACTCGAGGGTGCTGGGCGTTCCGGGGGTGGCAGCCGCCACGGATGTGAGATTGCCTACGGGGTTTGTGACGGAGATGCCAGCCACCGAGGACTGGTCGTAATTGAAGGTGTGGACAAGCGCCAGCGGCCCGGTCGTCGATTCCGAGGTTTCCCTGTTCAGTGAATCATACTGATAGCTAACCACATAGCTGAGTGCATTTGTCTTGCTCATCAGATTGCCGGCGGGGTCATAGGTGTATCCAACATTGCCGGATTCTGGATTTGTCGCGCTGACGAGGTGCGAGAGGCTGTCGTAGGAGAATGTCCTCGCGCGCTCTCCGCTGCTGTTTCGTGGTCCACCCCACTGATCCACGCGAGTGAGATTGCTATTGCCGTCATAGGTGTAATCAGCTTCGTAATTAAGACCGGCAGGGTCCTCAAAGACCGAGGTGGTCCGTCCCAATCCATCGACACACCACTTGCGCGCGTGGCTGCTTGGATCGGTAGTGGTTGTGCAGTTCAAGGCGTACTGGATCGTAGATGTCGAGCTTAGCGGGGCCGCTACCGTTGTGGTCCTGCCCGACGCATCGTAGGTGTAGGTGGTAAAGGCATAAGTTGGATCGCTGGTAGTTCGGTAGGGGTTATACGCCTGATAGGCCATGCCGGATCCATCGAGCTTGGTCAATTGATAATCCGTGCCTCCAGGATCGGAGGTGAGTTCCGTCTCGTATGGAGTGTAGAGGCCGTTCATCAGTTGAACATTGACCATGTTCTGCGATGAGGTGATCTTGCTGGTGGTTGTCATTGTGGGAGACGGTCCGGCGTCGCTGTAGGAATAATTCGTTGCGCCTCCGTCCGGGTAGCTGACGGAGGTGAGGCGGTCAAACGGATCGGCATAGGTATATTTCGTCGTATTTCCATTCTCATCGGTTGACGAGAGGAGCAAACCTGACGTGTAGTCGTAACAGAAATTGACGGCGTGGGTGACGTTGTTGGCATTGGGGTAGGTAATCTGGGTCACATAGGCGTCGCTGGGCGAGTCGATGGGGGCCGTTCCGCCGCAGGAAGAATAGGAATCCGTGTATGAATACTGCGTTGGATTCGTGTCCGGATCGGTCACTTTAGTCGTCTGACCGTGCGAGTCATAAACGTAACTCGTGGTGGAATTACCCTGCGCGCAGGGCTGCCCCCCGGTAACGGCGAAGCAATCCGCTACTTTGGTTTGCAGGTTGCCTACAGAGTCGTAGGTTGTATAGTCCGTTTCGGCGACCCGATTGCCGCTGCCATCGTAGCTGATGACCGACGAAGGTTTGTCCACAATGTGACCGGCGAAGGATGCATAGGACGTTGTGGTTTTTCGGAGAAGCGATCCCGAGGCCGTGCTCGAGGGCGGGCTCGCGCAGGAACCGCTAGGAGTACCCGTTCCAAAATCGTATTCGTCTACTTCAGTGGGCTCCTCCCAACTGTTGTAGCAGTAAACCTTGAGAGAAGAGAGGGATGACCCGCTATTGTAGAGAGTCGCTTGCACGCTCTGGACGAGCCTCACATTCTTCCAGCTCTTCGTCACAGTCTGAAGCTCAGCGCCACTGTAGTCGTTGTACGTTGTCGTTCCCTCCACTGGGACCTGTTCGGTCAGGAGGCATGAAGTGCAGTTCGGCACAAAAGGGCTGTTGAGGGGGGTGTAACCATACTGTGTCGAATAGCTGGCAACGCGAACGTTGTCAGTGTTCGTTACCGTTGTTGATTTCTGCGTCCAATCCAGAGGATTTGTTGTAGACCACGTGGTGGAATATGCAAAATGCTGGTGGAGGGCCTCGGTGACACCATCGTAGCTGACATACCGGTCGGTAACTGCGGGAAAATCATAGCGGCATTCCCAAAAATCGGGTGAACCGTTCATGGTGCCGTTGAAGACGCCAGCCTCAGACTGGAGATTCAGCCCCAGACATAGCGGACATAGCCCCCGCCCGGATAGGTGAGCTTCGTGAGCATGCCATAGGTCGGATCGTAGGAGAAATTGAAGCTCTGTCCATCCGGCAATACGATCTGGGACACGACAGTAGCGCTGGAGGACATGGCTGTTTGACAGTTGGGGCCTTCCCCCGGGATGAGATTCACCGTGTTGTCCGTGAACTGTGCGGATGCCGTTGTCCAGTAGACTTTGTATGCTGAGCTTTCACCAGCAGCGGTGATGGTATCGGGATTGCCTCCGAATCCGGATGACGTCAGCGCCGCCCTGCCAATGGAGTCGGTAAAGGTTAGCTGGTTTGTTGCATACGTTCCACCGCTTTCAGAGACGGCCGCTGTATTTCCGTTTCGATCCGTAATCGTCTGGGGGATGTAGGTTGAAGCCGATCCTCCGCGAAAGTAGTATTGTGTCCCTTCTCCGTCAGTCACGGTCGTCGGGGGGAACGATGCGATGTTCGTCGCTGGGATGGTAGTTGTTGCGAGGATCGACCCCTCGCCGCCGGTTGGATATTCCCCATCGTCATTTGCGCCCGAATTGCAGTTGTCAGTTCCATCTCCGCTGGCAACATTAGCAGAGACGGAAAGTCCGAGGTTATGCCTGCCACCTCCGGGGTCCTCGAAGACATAATTGAACGATCCGTGGCAGGTAATCAGGTGATCGAGGGTGCCAGTGATTGTCCAGGTCGTGCTTGAGAAGCTCATGAGAGGAACGGTGTAGCTCCATCCTCCCTGATTCCAGTCTCCCTCGCGAGCGCCCTGGTAGATGGGTTCATTAGTACCTCCCGAGCCGACCACAGAGAACGACCCATTTGAGTCGTAAGCAATTGCGAATGGGAGCGAGAGTCCCCGGCTTGGGGGCGTTTGGATTGGGATGCGGATGCTCACTGAGCCGTTCGCGGGGTTCACCGTTTCGACTGGGGAGTGGAGGTAATCGTGATCTCCGGGGGCCGGAGTGGAAGTGGTGTCGGTTTCATTCGGAAGTTGCGCACGAAGCGGCGCGATGGTTAAGGCAAAGACTGCAACCAAAGGCAAGTTCAAAAACCCACACTTCGCAATACGCATCCCTTTTCTCCCCGATCACCTGTTTATCTTGCTCTCTAAGCTTTCAAATCGGCGCAGTCACCGACGCACTCAGTCCACTTGAGGAACCTCTTGAAAAGGAGTATCCATGTGATTTGTTCCGCTTAGGGCTCTGCCACCCGACCCTTGGAGCATGATGGTCATGTCCCAGCGCCTCATCGATTTTGCTAAGTCCGAGGTCCGCATTTTTTGAGGACCAGATTTGGAAAAGTGAGATTAATATGACCCAAGTTTTCCCCGGAATCAAGTGAACCATGTGAATTTTGATCTTCGATCAACCCCATGGATTGCTAAAGGCTATTTATCAACTAGTCATAAGCTATGGTTACTTTGCAAGCAAAGGGTGAGGTGGATCACATGAAGAATCACATGAAGAATCACGTAAAGAAAAACAATTCTGTCATCTAACGGCAGCCCGAGTTTGGCCAATCGTCCTGCTCGTAGCAGTCCGCTCTTTATATGTGACACACGCGGCCCAGAACGCCTGGACTGCCTCTTTGCGTTGCGGTGACACAGTGTGGCGAAGTCGCTGCTTTCGAGACGCCCATGTATGCACGCGACACCGAGGAGGTCAAGCTCATTCGATATTAGGGCGCCTGTTCGAGCAGAATGGTCCCAGATCTCAGGATCGAGAGCGATCAGATCGCTTTCGATCCATGATTTCAAGGACTTGTGATGTATCTCGAAAGCCGTATCCTTGGGACTGTAGTCAATTCTGCAACAGCCAAAGCACTAAGATAGAGCGAAAAGCTCAGTGTTGGTGCACCTTTCACCGGTAGAGCACCTGGGCTTGTACCAGATGGTCTACTCGCTTCGCCTGTAAGTTATTGATTTTATTGGTCGGGGAGAGAGGATTTGAACCTCCGACCCCCTGGTCCCGAACCA
>PLPU01000005.1:0-9533 GCA_003159975.1 Acidobacteriaceae bacterium | reverse complement strand
GGCGGAGTCGTCAACTTTCTGGCCTATCACGACACGTATCACGCGGGCCAGGTTGCTTTCCTGCGCTGCTGGCTCGGCCACAGTGGCGTTGCCGGCTAGAAGGCTTCGCCTCTGAAGTTCACAAGCGATGGGCAGTTTCAGAATTTGGTCTCCGGCAAGCTGACGGGCCGCGCCTCCAGCATCGCTTCGATCTTGACCAGGTCTTCGAGCACGTTTGCCGGGACCGGCGCGTCCACCTGCACCACGGCCAGCGCCTTCACCGGCTTGGGGCCGGTGCGCTCGCGGCCCAGCGCGAAGTTGGCGATGTTGACGCCATGCTCGCCGAGAATCGAGCCGATCTTTCCGATCACACCCGGCACATCGAGGTTGCGGCACACCAGAAGATTGCCCTCGAGAGGCGCTTCGATGTCGATGCCGCCAAACTCCAGCAGCCGAGGCTGCTCGCCGTGCAGGACAGTCGCCGTCGCGTGGCTCGATCCCGCCGCCGTGTGCAGTTCGATCTGAAACACCGACGCTGAACCGCCGCGATGGCTCTCCGCCTTCTCCTCGTGCACGCGAATGCCGCGTTCCTGCGCCACCGCCGCGGCGTTGATGCGGTTCACATTCTCCGATCCCTGCAGCAGCCCTTCGATTGCCGCGTTGCGCACCAGGTCCGTCTTGGCCTCGGCCAGCGCGCCGCCATAAGTCAAGTGAATGGCCTCGATGCCGCCCGTGCCGGTCTGCGCCAGGAACGAGCCGAGCCGTCCCGCCAGATCGATGTAGGGCGCCAGCACGACATATTCTTCATGCGTCAGAGAGGGCAGGTTTACCGCGTTCTGAACCACGCCCAGCTTGAGATATTCACGCACCTGGCACGCAATCTGAATGCCTACAGCCTCCTGCGCCTCAGCTGTTGAACCGGCGATGTGCGGCGTCAAAATCACGTTGTCCAGATCAGCGTAGGGCGAGTCTTTGGGCGGCTCGACCGCAAACACGTCAAGCGCCGCGCCAGCCACCTGGCCGCTCTTGAGCGCCGCCGCCAGCGCAGCATCGTCAATCAATTCGCCACGCGCGCAGTTGATGATGCGCACGCCCTTCTTCATGGCCGCAAGGTTCTTCGCGTTGATGACGCCGGTGGTCTGCGGCGTCAGGCCCACATGCAGGGTGATGTAGTCGGAGCCGGCAATCAGTTCGTCGAGAGTCACCAGCTTGATACCGTTCTCGCGGGCCACGGCGACGGAGACAAACGGATCGCTGCCAATAATCTCCAGGCCAAAGCCCCTGGCGCGTTTGGCCACTTCCAGGCCAATTCGCCCAAGTCCCAAAATGCCCAACGTCTTGCCGCGCAGCTCCGCGCCTTGCAGGCTCTTCTTTTCCCACTTGCCGGCATGCATCGATGCGTTCGCGGCGGGCACCTTGCGCGCCAGCGCCAGCATGAGTCCAATGGTCAGCTCGGCCACAGCAACCGCGTTTGCGCCCGGCGTGTTCATCACCACGATGCCGCGCCGCGTGGCGGCATCGGCGTCGATGTTGTCCACGCCCACCCCGGCGCGACCGACCACGCGCAGCTTGGGCGCATGCTCCATCAGCGCGTCGTCCACCTGTACGGCACTGCGCACCACCAGCGCGTCGGCATCGGCAAGGGCCGCCGGCAAACCATCCGGCAACTGGTCGTGCGTCAGGACTTCCCATCCAGGCTCGGCCGCAAACACCGCCAGCGTCGCCGGAGAAACCTTCTCCGCCAGAACGATTTTCATCTTCTCTCCCTTGTCCTTTTCCGTAGCGGCATACTCGTCAAAACGTATGCCCTGTTGTTCGCACAGCAGATCGAACATGCGGACCACGGCCGCATGCGGTTTGCCCTCGCCCCGCTCGTAGTTGGTGATGGAGTTGGGATGGACGCCCAGCCGCTCCGCCATCTGGTATTGATAGAGGTCGAGCTGCTTGCGCGCAATCAGCAGCTTTTCTCCGAATGTTCGTTCAGACATGAATGCCCCAAAGTGGTTAGTGAATAGTGGTTAGCTGTCAGTTGTTAGTTGTAAGTTGTCAGTTGTAAGTGAGAAGCCAGAAGCAGTTAGCAAGTAAAAAGTCTTGTTCACTGGCCATCGGCTTCTTCAAGTTCCACTCTGGATGCATGGGAAATCACAAATCTAAATCAGTCCCATGAAAGCCGACAACTAGCAACTTACAACTAACCACTAACCACTGCTTTTGCGTACACCCGCTGCGCCGCCGCAACCGCCAGCCCATATTCGACCGGCAGTCCCAGCGTGTCCTTCGCGATATGCTCCATTGCGCCCAGGAATGCCACCGTGTCCAGGAAGTCGAAGAAGCCGAGATGCGCCACGCGGAAGATCTTGCCCTGCATCTCGCCCTGCCCATTGGCAATCACCAGGCTGAAACGGGCCTTCAGCGCCTTCACCACGTCGCTTGAATTCAGCCCCTCGGGCACGGCAACCGCCGTGGCCGCGGCCGCCGGCGCGGTGGGCGCGAACAGCGTAAAGCCCAGCGCCACCAGGCCCGCACGCGTCGCCGCCGCGTTCACCTGCGCGTTGTCNNATCAATGCGACGGCAGGCGTGTACGCGCTCTCGCCCTTGATTGCGTTCTTGCGTTCTTTGCGCAGGTCAAAGTAGTAGCGCGGATTCTTCGACTTTTCCATCGCCGCCCACGCCTTCTCGCTCACGCTCAAATAAGCCAGCCCCGGCGGAATCATCACAGCCTTTTGCGAGCCACCGATCAGAATGTCGATGCCCCAGCCGTCCACGTCGAAGTGCGTCGTGCCCAGACCGGTGATCCCATCCACAACCAGCAGCGCATCGGTTTCCTTAACCAGCTTGGCGATTGCCTCCACATCGTGGCGTACTGCGGTCGAGGTCTCCGTCGCCTGCAAGAACACGGCCTTATACCCCACCGACGAAGACCCGTCGGCGGGGACCCCGGCTTTATGCTCCGGCTTGAGCGCGGCCTTCACGGCCTCAAGGTCGAAGGTCTCGCCGTAGGGCGCCGAAACCACGTCCGGCTCGCAGCCGAAGGCCTTGGCCAGCCCCACCCAGCGCTCGCCAAACTTTCCGGCTGAGAGCACAAGCACCTTATCTCCCGGCGAAGTAAGGTTTGAAACCGCGGCCTCCATGGCGCCCGTGCCCGACGACGACAGCAGCAGCACATCGTTCTGGGTCCCGACAAAGACTTTCAACTGGGCCAGCACCTTCAGGTAGAGGGCGCGAAACTCNNGTCGGACCGGGTGTAAAAAGGCGTGTTTTGCGAATCATGCTGATTTCTCCTCGACTGAAATCACAGAATACACAAAATTGTTGTTTTTGTGAATTGAAAAACGAGAAATCGGTCCGAAACTCCCTAATTGGGCGAAGACCATTCCTGGATTCCTTCCGGATCTCTGACAAAAAAAGCCACATTTGCAAACTTCTGCGTAAAATTCGCCTCATCTCCGAAAAAAGGAAGTCTTCCCTTGAAACCCTTTCGATTGCTTTTTGCTCTCGCTCTTTCCCTGCTTTTCCTCCCTGTCTGCCCGGGGCAAACCAAGGATGCCAAGGGCTGCTCCGACTCGGTTTTCCTCAGCCGCTTCCCCGGCAGCGTCATCACGGATTGCACCCGTATGGATGACAACTCCTACAAATTCAACATGGGAGCCGGAAAGCCAGCGAAGGCGATCGAGGGCAAATACGAGCTGATCCATTACCGTTACCCCTCGACCGCCAGCAAGGCGCAAGTGGTGCGCAACGTCAAAACCGCTTTGACTACGGCTGGCTACATCTTTGACATGGATACGGGCGACTATGGCGCATTCACAGTCCACATGGGCAAGACCTGGATCTACGTGGGAGTGGGCGGGTGCTGCGAACTCGGGTTTGTCTCCGTTACAGAAACGGTCCTGACCCAGGATGTTGTGGCAAACGCCAGCGCCGCTGCGATGGGCACGAGCCTCTCCGGCGCCGGCCATGTCGTGGTCAGTGGGATACTGTTTGACACTTGCAAGGCCGATGTCAAGCCAGAATCCGACGTGGCCCTCAAGGAAGTCGCGAAGCTGCTCAAGGGAGACCCGAAACTCAAGGTATACGTGGTGGGCCACACGGACAACGTAGGTGGGCTTGCCGCCAACATGGACCTCTCGAAGCGTCGCGCCGCTGCTGTCGAGCAGGTGCTGTCCGCAAAGTACGGCATCCCGGCGGCGCAACTTGCGTCTTTCGGCGCCGGGCCTTACGCTCCCGTCGCCTCCAACGACTCCGAAGACGGGCGCAGCTTCAATCGTCGGGTCGAATTGGTCAAGCAGTAGGCGTAATCCTCGAGGCTTGCGCCGCCTTCAGCGATGTTCAACTCTGCAAACGATCCCCGAGAATCGTTACAATGACTCTTGGGCTTTGGCCAACTGCGAAAAGCCCAAAGAGGATCGCATGACCGACGCAGGCGCACTGGAAGCCATCATCACGCAACAGACCATCACCGCCATGAAGGCGCACGACGCGGTGCGCACCGGCACGCTGCGCCTCATCAAGAACGCGCTCAAGAACAAGGCTATTGAAAAGCGTGAGCCGCTCACGCCAGCCGAGGAACAGCAGGCGCTGGCCACCATGATCAAACAGCGCCGCGACTCCATTGAGCAGTTCAGCAAGGGCAATCGGCCGGAACTCGCCGCCATTGAAGCTGCCGAGATCGTGGTCATTGAGGAGTTTCTGCCCAAGGCCCTCGATGAGGCCGGCCTTCACGCTCTGGTAGCGGAGGCAATTGCTGAAATCGCCGCCGCCTCCGGCCAGAAACCGACTCCCAAGGAAATCGGCACGGTCATCAAGGCCGTTCAGGCGAAGTTGCAGGCAGCCGGCCTTCGCGCAGAGGGTCGGATTGTCAGCGAGGAAGTCAAGAAGGCGCTGGCAGTGTAAGGCAGCCTTTCCAGAGCCCACCCTGACCGGAAAAACAGAAACCCGGCGAGGGTGGGGCACCCAGTTCTACCTGCTGCGGCTTTACTGCTTGGCGGCGGCGCGCACCAGCAGCACACGGCTCGCGGTGTCGACGAATTCCGGCGAAGCTGGGCGCGCGGCATCGTTGCCGGAGTGGAAGTCGAAGATGGTGATCGACCCCGGTTTGTCGCTGCGTTCCTGCGAGGTCCATTCGCGAGTGCAGGTGAGGCGGATCAGTCCCGTGAGATGGACGTCGTTCGCGGCCTGACCGAGTTCGTCGACAGCGGACGGACAGAAGGACTTAGCGGTCTTGGCCTTATCGAACAGGCCCTCCAATTCAGCGGGCGTAGGCAGCCGCCAGTCCGCGAAGCCGCCTCCGTGAAAAGTCCCGGCATACGACTTTGCGGCTGGCCAGCTTAGAGCGGCTCCATTGTCTCTCGCCATCCACATCAGGTTGGTCTTTGTATCCAGAACGGTGCCGTTATCGTAAGCAATGAACTGGCCGTCCCTTGTCGTTTCCTTGGGCGGAGCGTTCTCGGCGGCCGGTGCGGCAGGTGGCTTTACGGGCTGCTTGGGCGCAGGAAGGTCTTCTCCGCCGTGCTGCTTTAACAACTCCTCAATGTCTTTGTGACCCCAAACAATTGCCGAGTGCAAAGGAGACCAGCCTTCATTGTCCACGGCGTTGACATCTGCCTTGCCGGCCAGCAGCAATTCCACCATGTCCTTGTTGCCCTTCGCCGCCGCCAGGTGCAAGGGCGTCGATCCGTTGTTCGCTTTTGCATTGACATCCGCCTTGTTCGCCAACAGCAGTTTCGCCACGTCCAGACGGTTATTGAACGCCGCGATGTGCAAGGGAGTCTGGCCGTATTTTTCGTCTTTGCTGGAAACCAGGGCGGGTTGTTCTTTGAGCAGCAACTCGACCTTCTTGAGGTCTCCGTCCCGAGCCGCGTCGTGGATCGGCCCACAGAAAGCGGAGGCGCCCGAAGCCAGCGCGGCCAGCAGGAACACCGCCGCAGCGACACGGCGCGTTACACCAGGGTAAAGCAGGCAGCCATGGAAGTTGTTCCTATTCACAGAAATCTCCTTGATTGTCATTGATTCGGTGCAGCATTGATTCGGTGAAATTCTACCATCCCATCGATGCTTGAAAAAACACGCGGCAGAATGCGAGCGAGCCCCGCGCAGGCCGGGCATTTAAGAATCGGAATGACGGTCTTAAGCATTCTGTCTCCCTGCCGCTTTCGTTCCTTTCAAATGCGGTATGACCCGCTCTGAGAGAATCCGCACCAACTCCGGGTCCATGTATTTGTACTTGTCGGGAATGTCCAGAACGACGACCCTCTTTGCTTTGAGCAGCGCAGGGAATCGCTGCTGAAGCCGTCGGCGGTGAATGCTCTCCATCGCGAACACCAGGTCGGCCCACTCGATCAGGTCGGCAGATACGGGTGTCTCCGCATCTGGATTGGTTCCAGCCGACAGCGCCTCAAATCCTTCGCAGGCGGAAACGATCGCTTCGGCGGTTGGACTGCGCAGCCGGTTCCGGCTGCAAACAAACAAAACTTTCATACCCAACACCTCAGCGGGAGGCGACCTCCCTGCAACGCCCCCTCCAATAAGAACAAGAACGAAAGCGTAGTCGAAGGGCAATTTGATGCTATAGAATCCTTGACATAAGATTCTAGTCAAGGCGGATTGACCTCTATGTGGCTTTTGGAACGCACCGCCGCATTCTTGTTTGGTGCAGTCCTTCTTGCTCCCGCGCTCGTCGCTCAGGCCGGGCCTGCTTCCAACTCTGCCCAGGGGCTCAGCGATTGTGCCGGCAAGGCGCGCAACGCCAGGGGGTCGAAGGTGGGGCATCTGGACGATGGGTGCCGACAGCTCGGATATCAAGTACGACTGCTTCGAGGGGCGAAATCCCGTCGATATCCACGGCAACTCCTGCACGGCTGCTGTGAAGTTTACGGGGCCGGTGAAGGCGGGGACCTTTTAGTGAGTGAATTGCCGAGCGTCTTGCATCCCACTCACGTCGCAAGGATCGCCCCATGAACGGGGCACTCGGTAATGCTGCTGCTATCCTGTCTCGACTTTCCTCATCCTTAGCAAAACGAAACGAGGTTCTTATGCGGTGCCAAATCGTGAAGCGCAAGGTCGCATCTTTGTACCTAGCCGCAAGCGTCGTCGCTTGCTTTGTCCTTGCGAACGCCGCACGTTGCCAAGTTCCCGCTGTAGGAACCCACTACTCCGTTACGGGCCGTCTCAAATCGATTTCCTCCAACACGCTGGTGGTGACGCAAGGCGGCAAAGACCTAATCATTTCATTGACCCCTGACATTAGAATTCGATTGCTGCCGACGGGAATGTCACTCAAGTCGGCGACGCCCGCAACGCTAACAGACGCCGTCGCCGGAAGCGATGTCCGCCTTTCCGGATTCATCGCATCTCCGCCCGTCTTCCTTACAGCGGACCAAATGGTCATCCGCGTGGCAATCCCAGGGCCGGTAGCACTCGAACCACTGCCGGACGTGCCGAAAGCGTTGGAAGACAAGCTTATCCGCGGCCTGGCTGCTTTGCCCAATCACGTCACCAGCTCCGACTTGGCCCTCTTCAGCGGTTGCCGCTCTACGCCGGATGGCCCTGAGTCTCAGGATCGAATTGCCCTACAGTGCGCGAGCATTGGCGGCGACTCCATGACGTTCATCAAATATGACTCAAGCCTCGATAAAGGATGGGGCGCGAAGCATGGCTATCTCGAGATTGCCCACAAGCTCATGGTTGCAGCCTACATGCGCGCCTGCGCTTTCGGACAAGCAGGCAGCTGCGATGTGTATGCTCAAAGCCTCGCAGAGTCGAACAAACTCGCAGAAGCACGCGCGATCTGGCAATCCACCACATGCTGGACTGACGGTTGCCACGAAAGCCTGCAAAAGAGCGGCGCAGTCGTATTCGATCCGCCCCTTGATCCCCCGCCTTTCGTCAACGCAGAAATTGTCAACCATTTTGACAATCGTGATAAGAAATGGCTCCAGAGCTGTCTGCATATGCCGAGCCAGATGGAACCTACAGAAACGCTCGGAAGCTCGTGTGCGGTGGTTGCGTCGCAAATGGGCCTAGATTCGCACGATGAGCATGAGTGGGCAGCAAAACACGGCTACTTCAAAGAAGAGAGTGCGCTCACCGTAGCGTTTTACAAGCGCGGCTGCACCTTCGGTGACGGAAGCGCTTGTTTCAACTATATCAATACGATCCGAGATCCTGCCGAAGAAGCTCGACTTCGACAGTTGCCACAGTGCCAAGCAAGTGATCTTTGCCGGTCGAATGGAGCTATCCAGATGGCAGAGATCAGGCAGCGTGAAGCGGAAAAGAAATCCAACACGCTCGACGTTCTTAACGCTGTCAATGGAGCTTTGGGCGCGGTCAACGATACCCTTGCGCAAGCTAATGCCCAACAAGCCGCGCAGAACGAAGCACGCATGCAACAAGCGCAAGCCCAAGTCGACGCCAACAACGCCCGCCGCGCCCAGCAAGCGGTAGCCGCCACCAGCACGCAGACGAAGACGTTCTCCGGCCCCACGGCGAATGGGGCGATCCGCAAAGAGACGCTGGTGGGCAACAACAGCACGGGATGGACCGATACGATCCAGTGTTTCGCTGCCGGGGCGACGGTGCCGTACGAGTCCTTCAGCCGGAGTGGGCCGACGGAGTTTATCCAAAACATACCTGCGTGCCAGCCGCCGCCGTCCCAGCCGACGACGGCGTCGTCTTCACCCACGGCCGCTCCGCCTGTCCCCTACCAGAAGCCGCCCTCGACCGGCGGCACCGTCGTCGCCACCCTCTGCCCGGCCTCCGGCTTCTCCGGCATGCGCCAGACCGGCGACATCGCCGTAGGCATCCCCTGCACCCCCGGCCAACCCATCTCCGGCGGCAACAGTTCCAGCAGCAACGGCTCCAGCAGCTCCGGCTCGGGCCACGGCACCGCCGGCATGACCATCGCCGACCCTCTCAAGCAATGCATCACCCAGTCCTACGACCACGACGACCTCACCTTCACCAACACCTGCAACGTCACCGTCTACACGGAGTGGCACATCGGCCCTCATTTTGGCAGTTGGAACATCGATCCCGGCACCTACCAGCACACCGGCTACACCGGCGCCGACGTAGCCGCCGGCGGAGGTGACACCTACTACGTCTGCCCCAAAAACTACTCGCCCGTGGACAGCTCCTACCGCCGCATCACCACCTCAGTCTCCAACTACACCTGCCGTCAGTTCTAGACACCTAACTGCAGCCGCTCTTAGACATGTCGTTCGAGATGAACTTCATGTATTTGCGTCAAAAGGCCCCTCTCATGCGGCCCAACAGACTCGGCGTGTTGCGGCACTTAGCCGCCACGCAGACATGATCCCTTGGACTCATCCGTTGCTCGCCAATCAGGCCCGAATCCGCCTGTAGCCGAAGCCGAGCAACTTCCAGAACACGTTTCAGCGAACCCGCAACCACTACCTTAGGCAGATAGTGGCACCCGGCGGGCAATTCAATCTCATGAATCGGACGGCTTACAGATCAGGCGTCCTCCTGCGGTTGAATCTGCGGAGCGGCCTTGAGCCGCAAAAGCCTTAGCGGTTCGGCTTGGTCGCATCTGC
>PLPU01000248.1:0-18506 GCA_003159975.1 Acidobacteriaceae bacterium | reverse complement strand
CACGAGGAGACGGCGAGAGTTACGGCGCTTGTGCCGTGACCAGCGTTCCAGGAGGTTCCCGTACTGTCGATCAGTTCGATGTAGTTCGAGTCGCCGGTATAGGCGGCCTGCGTGCCGAAGTCTGAACCGTTGATGGTGATGGTCTGCGTCTGCTGCGGAAGGATTGGGCTGACCGACGTGATTGCCAGAGCGCACATATTGGTTCCGCTGCTCGCGGTGATCGGGTAAACCGCCGGTCCAGCCCCTGTTTGGGCGTTCCAGACTCGGACGGAGAGCTGATCGCCCGGGCTGATGCACCAGCCGTTCGTTCCGTAGGCGCCAGAGAGGCCCGAAAGCACGATCTGCGTATTGGTCCACGAGGAGACGGCGAGAGTTACAGCGCTTGAGCCGTGACCAGCGTTCCAGGAGGTTCCTGTGGTGTCGATCAGTTCGATGTAGTTCGAGTCGCCGGTGTAGGCAGCATGGGTGCCGAAGTCTGAACCATTGATGGTGACGGTCTGCGTCTGCTGCGGAAGGATTGCGCTGACAGATGTGATTGTTGGAGTCGCAGCAGTCGCCAAGGGCGCTTGATACTTCCACAAATCGTTGAGATAGCCGTAGGCGCCATTGGCATCGAGGGCATTCCCTCCAAAGAGCCAGAAGTTGCCGTTCTGATCCGTCCAGCCCGCACTGCCCGCGCTGCCCGTAGAACTGTCCCGGCTCCCAGGGATGTTTCCGCCTGCAGCTACCCCCAAAGTTCCGTAGGTGCCGGATTGACCACAAAGAATCGCACCATAGTTGTTGAAGCAGTCATTTCCAACCGTGCTGTTGCCGCCCATCCAGGCCCATTGGTGTGTGGATGGATTGAATTCCCAAAGGTCATTCATTTCGCCGCTGCTTCCATTGGCGTCGATCCCACTTCCTCCGAAGAGCCACAAATTGCCGCTCCGATCTACCCAATCGGAAGCATTCGTATGAGCCCCAGGGAAGTTTCCAGAAGCAGGCGAACCAAGCGTTCCGTATACGCCGTTGTCAGCGCATCCACTTGGCGAGCAATCGGACGTGCTGGTCCCTCCCATCCATGCCCACAATCCTGCGGATGGATTGAATTCCCACAGATCGTTGCCGTTATCGCCACCGAACATCCAGAAATTTCCGCTGTTGTCGGTCCAGCTTGAAGGGCTGGTGCGAGTTCCAGGGAAGTTGCCTGCAGCAGGCGTGCCCAACGAGCCGTAGACTGAAGCCTGCGAACATCCGCTCGAGCCGCAATGCAGCACAGTGTTTCCGCCCATCCAGGCCCATTGAAGCGTGGATGCGTTCAACTCCCAAAAATCTCCGAAGCCCGTAAAATAGCCGTCCGCACCATAGCCTTGCCCGCCAAAAAGCCAGAAGTTACCGCTTGCGTCCGTCCAGGTTGCGGTTGAGCTCCGGCCGCCGGGGATGTTTCCCGCCGCCGGCGTGCCCAATGTCCCGTAAACGCCCACCTCACCTCCGGTGCTGTCGAGGACCGAGTTTCCGCCCATCCAGGCCCATAGGTTTGTTGAGGGGTTGTACTCCCAAAGATCGTTGATATAGCCGCTGTTGCCGTTGGCATCGACGGCGCCGCCGCCGCCAAACAGCCAGACATTGCCACTCTTATCGATCCAGACTGCCGGCGAGAAACGGCCTCCGGGAATGCTGCCCGCACTGGGCGTGCCCATGGTGCCATATACTCCGGCCTGGTTGGCAGTGCTGCTCCCCCCCATCCATGTCCAGAGACCTGTGTTGGGGCTGAACCTCCAAAGGTCGTTCAGCGTGCCCCCGTTCCCGTTGGTGTCGAAACCGATTCCGCCAAAGAGCCAGAGATTGCCGCTGCTGTCGGTCCAGGTGGCGGGAGAGACGCGGCTTCCAGGGATGTTTCCGGCCGATGGCGTTCCCAACGTGCCGTAAGCGCCAGCCTGCCCGCATGATGTCTCATACCAGGGCTCACCCGGGTCCGTCGTGATGCAGTTGCTCCCGATGGTGCTGCTTCCGCTCATCCAGGTCCATTCAAGCGTGCCACCTGCTGCCAGCGGTGTGATGTCGTAGTTGGCGGTTGCCACAGCGCTATTCAAGGTACCGGCGGCTACCGCCATAGCCTTCAATGTCTCCACGGATGAGATCGGAATCCCGCCGCCATAGACATTCGAGCTTGTAGTCGGCGTGCTTCCATCCGTGGTGTAGTGGATGGTGGCCTCAGGCGTTCCATCGCTCAGCGAAACTGTCTGCGCCGTCGAGTAAATTCCCGATGCCAGGCTGAAAACAGGAGTCGCAGTCTGGATGGCGTAGGCAGCGGAAGCAATTGTGCTATTGGAATAGCCGCTGGCTGTCGCCATGGCCGTGATCGTCTCTAGGGAAGAGACGGTAATCGGTGAGCTGTAAACGCTGGAGGTTGTGGGGTCGGGCGCCGATTTGTCCGTTGTGTAGTAAATGGTTGCGCCCAAAGTCGCATCCTCAATGGAGACCGTCTGGGCTCCGCCATAAACACCCCCGGCAGGCGCAATCACCGGCGTCGCCACCGGCTGATTCCCAGCACCGGAGACCGTCGCAACCCCGACGTTTCCATCCTGATCTGTAGCTGTTAACGTTGCGCTCCTCGCGCCGCCCGCTGATGGCGTAAACGTCAGCGTAGTCGAGAAGGAAGATTGGCCCGTCATAGTTCCCTGGCAGTAGCCCAAATTAGCTTGAGCGGAAAACTCGCTGGTTGCCGCACCGCCCTCGGTGGCGTTGAACGTCACCGCCGGAGTTGGCGTGGAGCCGCAGCCACCGTCGTTGAGGATGGTTGTAATCGGGTTCAAGGTCGGCGAGTTACTCACAGATACGCCCACCGGCGACCACGGAGCGGTTAGGTTATCGGTTGAAATCCGAGCCAGCGTATCCACGCCGGAAGAGTTAATCGCCTGCGTCCACTGCACGATGTACATGTTGCCGGTCGTATCCAGGGCCAGCACCATGGCGCCCTGGGTGGCAACCGTATGCAAGCTCGTCGCCACCGTTGCCTCTGTCAGCGGCGCGCCGCTGCTCGGGAACGCAAACACCCCNNGGCGTCGCGGCAAAGCCTGTCGTCACGCCTCCAAACCCCGCCGACGTGCTTTTTGGCAACTCGTTGAGGTTGGAAGAGTCGCTCTCTTCGGTGCCAGTGGAATCAAGAGCTGAGTCGGTGAAGAACAGGTTTCCTTGCGGATCAATCGCCAGTGCGCCTACATTCAGTTGCACCGTCGTCGAGGAGGTCGGTTCCTGGTAGAGAACCACGGGGCCCACGCTACCGCTCTGGCAGGCCACGCTGCACTCCTGGATGGCATTGGGCAGATTGCTATAGCTCGTTAATCCGTAAAAGAAGTTGCCTGTCGCGTCAAACGCCATCGATACAACGCCAAACCAGCCATTGTCCGCGGCGTTCATGAGGAAATTGCTGGTGCGCCCGCTATTCCAGTTGAATGCGCACTCCTGCGTGTCGTTGCCCGTGCACGGTGCCGGAGTCAGAAGCACGCCCGAGTTAGTCAGGTTGGGAGCGACAATCGGCGCATAGGCGCCGCCGTTATAAGGCACCTTCACGACGACCGGAGAGTACAACCCACCAATGTAGAGGTTGTTCTGGCTGTCAATGGTAACCGGGCCCGGATTGCTGTTGTACGAGCCAAGGACCGTCACCGCGCCCGTCTGTCCGTTCAACATCAGGATCTGGTTGCCCCACGCATTGCTCACCAGGACATTGCCGTCGCTATTGACTGCCATGCTGGTTGCTGCCGAGGCCTCGGGAGGGAGGGTACCGCCATATGCGCTCTCGGCGCCAACGCCGCCCAGAGGAGTAAGCCAATTCACCTGGCTCACCAGGACCATGTCGCCCGCGGGAGGATAGACCGGCACGGAGCCTGATCCTGAGATCGCGTAAGTGGCCGTAGCAACAGCGCTCGGAGTGTAGCCTTCCGCAACAGCAACCGCCTCGACTATCTCCGTCGACGAGACAACCAGAGGAGCACTATAAACACTCGAGCTTGTAGTCGGCGTGCTTCCATCCGTGGTGTAGTAAATGGTTGCGCCGCTTGTAGCGTCAGAGATGGTCACCGTCTGCGCCGAAGCATAGCTTCCCTGCGCAACACTGAAGCTGGGAGTGGCCGCTGCCGGCAAAACTACGTTATACGTCGCAGTAGCCAAACCGCTGTTCGAGTAGCTGCCGGCAACCGCAATCGCTTCAATCGTCTCCGGCGACGAGATTGTGATCGCGCCGCTATAAACCAGTGAGTTGATATTGGGCGCGGTTCCGTTATCGGTGTAGTAGATGGTTGCACCCGAGGTTGCATCGTCGATCGTCAGCGCCTGCACGGCGTCGTAGTTACCCGGCGCCAGGCTGAGGGTNNTCTGGAACATCGCTGATGTTGAAGCCGCAGCCGCCCATCATCCAGAAGTTGCCGCTCATGTCTGTCCAATATTCGGCGTCAGCCCGTCCTCCGGGGATGTTCCCAGCTGCGGGCATACCCAATGTGCCGTATATTCCCGGCTGGCCGCCGTTAACGCCAACAGTATTGCTGCCTCCCATCCATCCCCACTGTCGGGTAAATGGAACGAACACCCAGAGCTCATTCAGATCGCCATAGGTTCCCGTGGAGTCGTATCCAGTGCCGCCAAAGAGCCATAGGTTGCCGGTGCTGTCAGTCCATTCGGCCGAGTTTGCGCGGCTTCCCGGCATGTTTCCTGGTGCAGGGGTTCCAAGCGTACCGTAAACGCCAACTTGACCGCAGGTGTAGCTCCCCGCGCTCTGGCAGGTGCTGCCAATCCTTGCGCTTCCGCTCATCCACGTCCACTGATTCGTGGAGGGGTTGAACTGCCAAAGGTCGTTGAGACGGCCGAAGCTGTAATTGCCGTCGAACCCATCGCCGCCAAACAGCCAGAAGTTGCCGGCGCCGTCAGTCCAGGTCAACGAGTAAGTCCGTGCTCCGGGAATATTCCCAGCCGCAGGCGTTCCCAGGGAGCCATAGATCCCCGACATCCAGACAATGTTGCTTCCGCCCATCCATGTCCATTGGTTCGTGGAAGGATTGAATTCCCAAACATCGTTGAGGGTGCCATTGGTGCCCTTGGAATCGTAGCCACTGCCGCCGAATAGCCAGAAATTGCCCTGGTTGTCAGTCCAACTGGCGGCGCTGCTGCGGCCTCCCGGCATGTTTCCGGGCGCAGCGGTACCCAACGTGCCGTAGACACCGGGCTGTGCGCCGCTCTGCAGCGAACTTCCGCCCATCCACGTCCACAGTTTCGTGGTCGGATTGAACTCCCACAGGTCGTTGAGATTGCCGAAGGTGCCGCCGGCATCGTAGCCCATTCCGCCAAGGAGCCACAGGTTGCCGCTGCTGTCGATCCACGTTGGTGCATCTTGGCGGCTTCCAGGAATACTTCCGGCAGACGGCGTTCCCTGAGCCCCATACACTCCGGGGTTGAAGCATCCAGCTGCAACGCAGTTGATGGTGCTGCTCCCGCTCACCCACTCCCATTCGTTGGTGGCCAGGTTGTATTCCCAAAGGTCGTTCAGATAGCCCCAATTGTTTAAAGAATCGGAGCCATTACCTCCAAAGAGCCAGAAATTGCCGCTGGAATCGGTCCATTGGGCTGCGTTCTGTCGATCTCCAGGAATGTTCGCGGCCGCCGGCGTTCCTAGTGTGCCCCACACGGCTCCGGAGCCGTGGGTATTTCCCCCCGCCCAGGTCCACTCGCCGGGCTGGGTGCTGACAGTTACCTGGCCAAAGGCCGCGGCAGGCATCAGCACGCAAAGCATGGCCACGCCAACCTGGAGAAACAGGCGAACCGGCGTCGGCAATTGCCGGGACGGACGCAAGCAGTTGGAAGCGAAGTTTTCCATTGGACCTCTCCATGAACCTTGAATGAACGGCGAGCGCGAACCGGGAACCACTCTCTGGGGGGCAAAGGTCAAGAGCGGAATGTTCATCGGATTTCCCGACGGCTTCGGGGTTCGCGCTGCCCAGGAACATCTCAACGGGGAAACAGTTAGCCACTCTTTTCGCAAATTCCGATGCGCCGTGCAACCCCATAAAACCTTCCCGGAACCTTCCCGTCCAAGTTGTTGACAAGCAATAACCTCTTTGAAATAATGAATCGCCAATTTCCCCGCTTGAAAAACTGACCCCAGGATGGCTGCAATGTCGAATGGCAGCGCGCGAGCCCGGTTCTCCTCCTATGAATTCGCCCCCAGAACGGGTGAACTCTCTCGGAATGGGATACGCTTGCGCCTGGAAAGCCAACCGGCCCGGGTGCTCGAAATGCTGATCGAGGCTCAGGGGGATCTGGTCTCGCGGGAAGAAATCATCGCGGCGCTTTGGCCGGGAGAGGTCGAGGGAAACTTCGACCGGAGGCTCGACAAAGCCGTTGCCAAGCTGCGCGCCAGCCTGAACGACGATGCGGTGAAGCCGCGCCACATTGAAACTCTCAAGGGGCGCGGCTACCGATTCCTGGACAAAGTGACTATCGAGTCTTCCGGCATATCCGAGGGCGGCGTAACTGAACCGCGTGCGAACGAGCTTCCATCACCGGCGCCGGATCTGGTGACGGGCATCTCCGGGGTTCAGCAACAACCGCACTCTGCTCCTCGTTCAAAGAGCGCGCGTTTCATGCGCCTGTTCGCAGTCAGCGAAATCGCCGCTGCCGCATGCCTGATTGTGGCGGCGTCTTTGCTTGCCTGGTGGCTGCACGGCAAAACCGGCGCCGCTGCTCGCAGCCGCCCCGTAGTGTTGATTCTGGGAATTCGAGATACGGCGGCCTCTACCGAGGACGCATGGATTTCGCATTCGGTTGCCGAATGGCTCTCGAACGACCTTGGCGCGGGTGGCGAACTCGAGATCGTTCAGGGCGGCGAAAGTCCCACTCTGATCGAGCGAGCGGGCGGGAATGGCTGTGGTGACTTGCCCCCGCGCGTGCTCGAAACGGCGCGCCGGGCATTCAACGCGGACATGGTTGTCTATGGAGACTTTTCCGCAATGAAGAATGGCGATTCAGGAGAGCGTTGGCGCCTGGATGTCTGCCTGAAAAACATGCGGGACCAGAAGAGCGCTGACTCCCTCACAGTGATCGGACCCCAAGGCGATATCTCTCAACTGGTCGTGAATGCGGGCGACTCGCTGCGCGGAAAACTTAGGCTGAAGCAGCTTTCAAGCCAATCGATGAGCTATCTCCGGGCTACGCTCCCGGTGAGTCTTACGGCCGCTCGTCTCTATACGGAGGGGACTTCGGCCCTGCAGCACTTTGAGCCCCAGGAGGCAAGTGCGCTGCTCACCGAAGCCGCCCAGATTGAGCCTCTCCACGCTGCCACGCATGCCGCCCTTTCCGACGCCTGGGCCGAAATCGGATACGAGGAGCGAAGCCAGGATGAGGCTTTGCTCGCCAGGAACCTGGCAAAGAATCTCTCTCCCGAGCAACAGGCTGAGTACGAGGGCCTGGCTGCTGAGGCCCGGAATGACTGGCCGGCTGCGGTGGGTGCGTATGCAAGGCTGTTTCAGCTGGATCCGGAGAACGTGGCCTACGGTCTCAAACTCGCCAAGGCTCAGATCCATGCAAGCAACGGTCAGCTTGCCCTTGCAACCTTGCGTACTCTGCGGGACAGGAATGTGGCTGCCCAGACAAGTCCACAGGTCGACTTGGCGGAGGCCTCTGCCGATTCCGCAATCTGTGATTTTCGAGGGGAGCTTGCGGCCGGCATTCGCGCCGAAGGTCGCGCCCAGGCGCAAGGTTCAGACCTGATGGTGGCCGATGCGCTCATGAGTCAGGCCAACGCGGATGACAAATTGGACAATTGGGATGAAGCACTGCGCTTGTGGCGATTGGCAGGGAAGAAATATGAATCGATCGGCGATCGGCGGGGCATGGCCGATGCCTTGGATCACCAGGCGTTGCTGGCGTTTAACAAAGACGATGCGCCCACCGCCACGCAACTTCTTCAGCAAGCGATGAGCCTGAGCAAATCCATCGGCGACCAGGGAGGTATCGCCTATTCTCTCACCCTCCTGGGCACCGTTCGCATGTACGTCGATCCGCCAAATGGCGGAGATTTCGCCCCGGCCTTGAAGCTCTTCAGTCAGGCTCAGGCCATTTACCAGGAAACGCAAAACGTCGCGGAAGAAGGCAATATCCTCAGTCTCTTCGGAGATGTTGCCGGGAGCCGCATGCATTTCGAAGAGGCAAAGGCCTACTACCTCAAGGCAATGGCTTTAAGCGAAGCCGTCAGCGACAAGAGCAGAGTTGCCAACCGCTTGCAGGATCTCGGCGGCGTGGCGACATGCCAGGGCAAGGATCAGGATGCCAAGCGAGACTTTATGCAGTCACTTCAGGACTATGAAGCCCTGGGACAGCAGGATCGGGTCGCCATCGACCGGGAAGGTCTTGCGGGGATCCTATTCCGGGAAGGAAAACTCGACCAGGCTGCGCTCATCCTTGATCAATCTCTTGCCAGCATGAACGCAATTGGCCGAAGAATGCAAATCTACGAGGTGCGCTCGGATATCATTCGTCTCGAAATGGTGCGAAATCCGGTGAAAGCTGAGGTTTTGGCAAGGCAGAACATTGACTTGAGCAGGACCGTTGCGCGCGTCGGGACCTCCGGTGACCCGGCTGCCTACACGGATTTGGCTGAAGCGGTAGCTCGGCAAGGCAAATTGAAGGAAGCGAATCAGGTAATTCAGCAAGTGTTTGCACGGGGAGAAGCCCCCTTGCCCAGATATTTTCTGCAGAAAATGATATTGCAGCGCGGCTATGTGTACCTATTCAGCCATGAGTACTCCAGGGCGAATACCGATTTCCAGCGCTCATTGAAGATGAGTCACGAGAACAATCAAGTTTACCCGGGGATGGAATCGCGGCTGGCCCTGGCGGAACTGCATGTGCGCGAGGACGGGAAATCCGCCATGCCGGAACTCGATCGAGTCAAGCACGATGCCGAGCAGTTAGGCTACGGCATCGTCCCCCTTGAGATCGCGGCGTTTCTGCATTCGGAGAGCGATTCCCAACCGGGGGAGATGGCTGACGCCAGGCGCTAGATAGAATTTCTGCTGGTGCGATAACCGCGAAGTCGCTCTAGCAAAACGCTAGTTCCCTACCAGTTCATTCTTCGTCGTATCGATTGCATGCAGGTTGGGGCCTGTGCAGCGCCGGATGGTCAGGCTTCTAACCAGACAGCAGAGGGAAAGACTAAATGAGAGTGATGATCCCACTGCAAACAGTGACTTCAGGCAACCAAGGGATTATGAGTCCAACCTTAGCGCACAGAGAAACTGGCTACAAGTCATTCATAATAATGATATTATAGCCACAAGCCCCGCACGGCACGGTGTGACTGAAGTACTTGCAAGTTGTTCATTGTTGTAACGATTACTCCTGAGTTGGTCACATTTTGGTCACGTGGTCCAGTACCGAGGTGTGGCATTTGTGGTATCCGACCCAAGCAGGGTACAGCTAGGCGAGTGTGAGAAGTACGTCGCCCAGTTAACGTTTCAACCGCCAGGGAGAGAGGATTTGAACCTCCGACCCNNGCTTTGCTTGGTGTCGCTTAGGGTCCTAAAGGCCACTCTTTCTCAGGATTCAATTGTACGTACGTTGTACCGAGAATGCGTAGAAGTCAATACGGAGCCTTGGGGAGACCGAAAACCGCCCTTAGACCGCAAAATCGATAAAGAACTCGGATGGCCATGGGGCATTTGAACTAGCGACTCCTGGATTATCAGAGCGACAATCTAAGTATTTTCAACAAGTTATAGAGCTCTGGTGGCACTCCAACTCATTGATAAGAGGTGTAGGGAATCCTTGTTGGACCTGTAAATGGACTTGCGCTTTGCCACGGGGATTCAAGGCTCTAAATGCCAGCTTCTCTTCCACGGTTGAACTGCTATATGAAACGACCCGCAGTCCTGTTAACANNGCGTCCCGATCTCCCCTCTTGACCTGGCTGACGAGTGATCTTCGAAGTGCCCACTACCTTTTTGGTGGGCACTTGATGAGTGTGTCTAAGCGGCCTGGGAGGATTGAGTCTGTAAAGTCAGGACGAGGTTCCAGGGCAGGAGTTCTTCGATGCGGCTGATGGGATGGTCCGCGATCTGGGCCAGGACGGTACGAAGGTAGAGTTCCGGATCGAGTCCGTTTAGCTTGGCCGATCCGATCAGGCTGTACATGGCGGCGGCGCGTTCTCCACCGCAGTCGGAACCTGCGAATAAGTAGTTTTTGCGACCAAGAGCCACAGCCCTCAGTGCCCGTTCGGCCGCGCTGTTGTCGATCTCCAGCAGTCCGTCTTGGGTGTAGCGCGTGAGGGCACTCCAGCGCGAGAGCGCGTATCGAATCGCAGCCGCGGTTTCGCTCTTCGCTGAGAACAAACGTAGTGCCTTCTCCATCCATTTGCGCATGTCCTCAAGCAGTGGTCTGGCTCGTGCCTGTCGGACGCTCAGCCTCAGATCGGCGGGCTTGCCGCGCACCTCGTCTTCGATCGCGTAGAGAGCGCCGATCCTGGCCAGAGCCTCGATTGTTGTGGGTGATGCGTGGATAACATGGATCTCGTGAAACTTGCGGCGTGCATGCGCCCAGCACGCAACTTCATAAATCCCGCCATCGCCATAGAGATGATGGAAACCCGCATAGGCGTCCGCTTGCAGGCCGCCCTTGAAGTTCTTCAGATGCTGCCGTGGATGCTCGCCCTTGCGATCTTCTGAGTACGCGAACCAGACGGCTGGCGCAGTGACTTCGCCTGCAGGCCGGTCATCGCGCACATAAGTCCAGAGACGGCCGGTCTTGGTCTTGCCGCTGCCAGGCGCAAGCACCGGCATCGGCGTATCGTCGGCGTGAAGCTTGGCTCCGGCAAGCACATGCTTCTGAATCGCATCGATCAGCGGAGCGAGTAACTCACTTGCTCCGCCTACCCAGCCCGCCAGAGTGGAGCGCTCGATCTCAACTCCCTGGCGGGCATAAATATCCGACTGGCGATAGAGCGGCAAGTGATCGGCGAACTTCGAAACCAGCACGTGGGCCAGCAGCCCCGGTCCGGCAAGGCCGCGCTCGATCGGGCGCGATGGCGCAGGCGCTTCAACCACACGCTCACAACCGTTGCAGGCGAACTTCGGCCGCACGTGGCGAATGACCTTGAAGCTATCCGGGATGTACTCCAGTTGCTCGGAGACATCTTCGCCGAACTGGCGCAACTGGCCGCCGCAATCGGGACACGAGTCGCCATGCAAAGTGTGGCTGACAACCTCGCGTGGCAGATGTTCAGGCAGCGGCTTGCGCCTCGATCTGGTCTTCGGTTCTGCAGCCGGCCTCACCCGCTCAACAGCGGCTTCACTCTCGGCCTGCGAGGTCTCCAGCTCTTCCAGATGGAGTTCAAGCTGTTCGAGTTGGATGACAATCTTCTCGCTCTTGACGCCGAACACCCTGCGCCGCAGCTTTTCGATGACCAGCTTCAGATGCTCGATCTGCTCGCTGCTGGAACGAAGTTCCTGGCTCTGTTCAGAGAGTATGTGCCGTTGACTCTCAAGCTCAGCTTCGAGCGATCGAAGCTCGTTTTCATGAGAAGCGGCAAGAGACAGCAGTTCCTCTTGATGCTTAACCAGCAGAGCCTTCAGAGCTTCTCGATCGAGACCTTCGAGATCCGGCAACGGAGCGGAATCCATGCACACAGTATGCCATGAAAGTAAGTGGAAAACAGCTACAAAACCAGCATGAATAAAGGGGAATCACACATGTCAATCACACTGCGATCTCCGGTGTCCAGGTCCTCTGCGGACGGCGCCAATCAATACCTTCGAGTAACATCGACAACTGCGCACGCGTCAGACAAACAGTTCCTTCCGTAGCCTGCGGCCAGATGAATCGCCCTCGCTCCAGACGCTTGGAAAACAGACATAGCCCATCACCGTCCCACCACAAAAGCTTGACGATGTCGCCTCTGCGGCCGCGGAAAACGAAGACGTGTCCGGAGAACGGTTGCTCGTTGAGCACGGTCTGCACCTTCGCACTCAGACCATCGAAACCGCGGCGCATGTCGGTCACGCCGGCGGCCAGCCATATCTTCGTACCGGTGCGCAGGTCGATCATTTGCGCAGACTCTCAAGAATCGATCTCAGCAGTGACGGATCAGCTCCGCGCTCAACGCTGACAATGGCTCTGCCAGGAAACTCGATGTGAATCGAGCCACCCGGCACCGACGGTTCCTTCGCATCAGCCTCGCCTGTAGCGCTGACTGCCTCACCGGGAGCAGTCACAACGACTGGAAGAAGCGACGTCAATGCCGCCGCGGGCTCGCTCAGTTCGCCCCGCTTCAGCGCACGGCGCCACTTGAACACCTGGTTCGCGTTCACACCATGTGCCCGCGCCACCAGCGCCACACTTGCACCGGGCTCCAAGGTCAACTCCGCAATCCGCCGCTTCTCCAACAAAGTTCGCCACCGGCGAACCGGCCGCGAACCTCCTGCATCCTGCCCATCTACCATGACGACATCGTCGTCCTCAAACCAGGGGTCATGCCAGAGGGGGACTCGGGACGCTTACTGTTAACAACTCGTCAGTAACGAAGCAGTTACTGCCTGGTTGCCTGGTGTCGTAGCCGGTAATACATCCAGAACCCCTGCATGGATCGTCGACGGTTCGGCAACGGCTGAGTTCCATAGCTTTGGAATGGACTCTGGCCTCGAAAAATCGGGCTGCCGCGCGAGTGTCTGTATTCGACTGCCCGGCAGGCGGCATAAACTGCGTCCGCTTATCCTTGAGGATTTGCTGCACCGCTGCTCCTCCTCGCGGATTGAAGAGCAATTCCTCCCAACACCATCACCACGGCAATCAGCGCCGCCCACAGCAGGGCTGGATGCTTCTCCGTGAATGGCCGGTCGTCTGGCCGCGGCTGGTATGCCGCATTCCCACGCTCAGCTCCCGCCGTCACAGCCGTCGGATCTGACTGCGCAACAAACATCGTGGCATAGTCGTACCGCGGTGCTGTGAGCGCGGAATCGCCATAGAAGACGGTGTACTGCCGATTTGCGACAGCTTCAAAGCATAGACTCCGTTCTACCATCTCAAGCCGCACCGTCTCGGGTATCAATGGCGCATCGTCTCCGTTGTCGATCATCACCGTCCACTTTGCTGCTGACTCCAACGGCGTTGAGGGCACATCGATCGACAGGCGTTCTTCATCGATCGTGTGACCTTCCTCTATTTTGTGAACACGCAAAACATTTCCCGAATAAACGTTCGGCCGCGCAGGCTCCGATTCATCTGAGGACTTGTTTACCTGCGCCGCCGCCACGGCAATGCTCACGTCCCGGTTGAATAGCGCGGGCATGGCTCCCGGTACCAATGTCACACGATCCACCGGGACGTGTGCAGGCACCATGAATTCGAACACTGTTGAACGGCCTTGATGGACACCGTCCGAGGACGCCGCAACGGTCTCGAACTTTGGAAGAATGGCAGGCAAGTGCTCAACTGAGATGCCGGTTACACTTTCAGGTTTCAAGGGTCCCGCGATGGTGAAGTGCAGGAATCGAAAATCCGATTCAGGAAGATGCAGAGCCGTGCTCCGACCCAGCTTCTGCCCGGTCAGGTCGAAGACAGTATAGGAGCCAATCCGAGTCTCCGCACTCCCGTCCTCGGTTTGGCTGCCTTCTACCGTAACCGTAGCAATAAAGTCTCGCGCAGAGATGGCCAACTCCACCTCGCGGTAATGCGCTTCGGGCATCTCAGCGTCAAAAACAGTCAGTCCATGCCGATCTCCCAGATTCAGCGGAGCAATAGACTTTTCTACTTCCTTTATTGGCTTGGCCAATTGAATCACGTAAGGAGTCTCAATCCCCTCCTGGTAAACACGTAGATCGGCAAGCTCTGGCTCGGCGTGGGCAAAGATCGCTGGATCAATCGTCATACAAGTCTGCCCTCCGCCTTGCGCAACGCTCACAGGTCGTTCGTAGCGGAAGTATCGGACCGCCGGAGAAACAGCGGCGATGGAGAACAGAAGAACTACAGCAGCAATCTTCATAACCTTTGTCCATCTTGCCCACGAAGATTAAGCCAATCGCGCTGATACACAAAGCTCACCGCAAGCAGCAGTGCACCGAGTCCCAAAAAACTCAGAATCCTATAGCCTTGGCTCAACTCGCTGACATCTACAATAAACACCTTTCCGATTGAGACCGCCACCAACAGCAAAGCCTGCCAGCGCAAGAATGCGGAACGCCGCCAGAATCCCGCTGCAAGCAGGGCTGCGCCGAAAAGCATGAACCATCCCGAATAAGTGAACTGCGCATACATGCTGAAGTCGCTGTACAGGTTCGCGTCTCCATGCCACCGCAAGTTCCACCAGTAGCTGTGGATCTCAAGGCCCACTGCCAACAGGATCAGTGCATTCACCACCGCGACCGAGATCCCCGCCAGTCCGGTCCATTGAATGGTCTGATTCTGGTCCGCCTCTGAGTGGTCCGCTTCGGGCCTAGCCCGCGCCGCCAGCCACGCCGCAAAGGCAAAAACCGCAATTCCAACACAATAGGTTCCGAACCGCTCGTTGAACACCGGCGTCGCTATTGCATCAGGATTCACAACTAAAAGCGCCATAAGGCCCAGAGCCAGGCATATCAGTGCCAGCCCTCGCAGCAATCGCGACCGCACCCGATGGGCAACCCACAGCAGCGCCGCTCCTTCCGTAAGCCATCCAATCGTCAGCCAGCGACCATGCGACTTCAACGGAATCGCGATCGTTAAGAAAACCACGGCCACGGACAGATGCAGTGCCGACAGCAGCGCGGGGCTGGCCTTCAACTTTCCTCGTGCCGGCAACCGCAGCAGGAGCAGATAGAACCCGGCAAAGCCGACCGCCAGCCAGGGCTCTACCCAGTCAGTCCCGGCATTCTCGGCCATCGCGTAATATCCCACGAACCCCAGAGCCGCATTCGCAATCGGCAACACGACCTGTGCGAGCGTGTCCCACCCGAAAGGTGCCTCACCTTCCGCTTTCTTGACCCTCACCAGGCGCGGTGCCAATGCGAAAACGATGAAAAAACACGCCAGAAAGAACGCCGTGCGAACCCACTGCGTGTGGGAGTAGTATTCCAGACCCCATGCCAAGAACAGCAGCGCGGAACCGATGTAGGCGGAAAATAGGAGCCGCGACCACGGCCGGAGAACCACCAGCACCAACACGGCGACGTCTAGAAGCAACATGTAGCTAAGTAACGTAACTTCATGGTTCTCGCCGGTCGAGATAAGCACCGGCGTCGAGAAGCCGCCCACGATGGCATAGAGCGCCAGCACCTCTGAATCCTGCACCCATGCCATGAACCCGTTGAACGCGGTCACCACGATCATGGCCGCAAATGCTGCCGCGCTTGGAATCAGATGGAAATATGAGAAGGCAGCCCAGAGCGACAAATACAGAACCCCGCTGCCGATCGCTTTCAGCGAGTAGGAAAATGCCACATAGCCGCGGCGTCTAAACTGCTCCGACCAGGCGATCAGCGCCACACCTGAAATCAGTCCGATCAGCACCCGCCCCAGCGGGCCAATCCAATGATTGTCGATGGCCAGTTTCAGGAACCACGCCATCGCGATCAGCACCGCGAGGATGCCGATCCGATTGAACCACTGCGAACCGATTCGGCTCTCCAGCGACGGCCGAAGCAATGCGCTTTCCGCAGTTCCAAAGCTTGGCGGAGACGCAGGTTGCTCCGCCATTGATGGCGGTTCGTCCACGCTCTCCGTCGATGGACCTTGCCGTGCGATCGCCGTCGCCGAATCCGCAGCAAGCGTTGGTGTCGCCCTCTGCTCTCGAGCCTCCGGAACGATGCCGTAGGTCTGCAGTGCCTCTTCAAGCATTCCCACGCGCGAGCGCAACTCGCTGACCTGTTCTTCCAGATTGCCAGAGGTGTGAGGATCCATTGCCGTCCACTTTACAACACCAGCCCGATTTTCATTTAGAATTCGCGGGACTTCTCGTTTGCACGAGATCGTATCTGATCGAATCTCAAATGAGTCATGTCCATCGACAGAATCCCATAGCGTCTTCACCCCGCTTGACATCGTTGAGTGGGTCGATGAAGACGAGACCGCTATCTGTCCAAAATGCCCAGTAGATTCCGTCTTCAGTTCTGCTTCTGGTTATCCCATCACCACAGAGTTTGTCCAACGTAGGGATGACCACTGGTTCTGAAGAGACGGGTTCCGGGCGGATTGTCGCCAATCCGTCTCTAACCCTGACTTTTACCTGCTGGCGGCTCCCGGTAGGCCGTAAACCGAGTCATCCATGGCTGAATGCGGACTGGCACACTTCCCGCGGCGTTCCGCTGCTGGCGCTGGCGTTTTGGACGTAGGACAGACTCACCGCTGGCGCAACGGCGCGTCCTGCGGCCTCTGGGCGCGTTGTTTGGGGGCGTAAACGGAGAATCGAAGACAATACCACCACGGGGCTGTTGGTCGGCGAATGTCAAGTTGGGCTGAATCGCACGAGGTCTACAAACGGCTTGCTTTGCCCCGGTGAAGGTGCTCTGCGCACCGCAACGGTTACCAGCGCGTGCCGATCAGCTCGATGAACAGAGCGATGAAACCAGCCGCCCCAGCAATAGCGAAGGGAAGGTACCAGCGAATCAGAAAGAGACTAACCACCACGGTGATGACCAGGGCCACACGCTATAAGACGAGCTTTCCGCGTCGGTCGTGGATGAATATCTCAATAGGCACCCGGACAGCTAGTAGCGCAAAAATTCCCCCAAAGGCAAAGGCTCCACAGATAAGCAGGAGGAGGATGAGCGCGCCGATGATTCCGGCGAAATCCGCTGCCCATTCAAAGAACCCCTCGATCAACCCCATCTGCGGTCTCATTTCCTGTTTGTGGAGCGCGGGGAAGCTCGTTCGAAGAGAGAATCGGCTCAGCTCCGTGCGCGGACGAGATGGTTATACGGTGGCAAGTTCGCAGGGGAAACCTAACCCTCGGCTACCCACAGGGACAAGATGGCTTCGACTGCAGTTTCGCGTTCAGGTGACTCCATGGGGTGCTTGTCCCGTTCTGCGAAAAGGTCGGCCATCTTGGCGTTGTACGTCACCCACTTCTGTTCTGCAGAGGTCTCAGTTTGCTCGGTCGCACTGGTTGGGTCGGTCATCAAGACCCCATATTATCCATCTACCGGGCTGTGCGCGTTTTGGGGACGATTTAACGAACCTTATTTTGGGACAAGTCAAAACAGCAGTGGAGATTGAGATGTTCCAGGTGGCCGAACTCCGTGCGCCTGCGGCCAGTTCCCCGCCAATGGAACGCTTGCATCTTAGAATGGGCGAACCAGACATGAGTATCTACTGACCTGACGGCGTTTTGGGGACAACCTGGAGAGGTCCCTTACAGCCGAGTGAAGTCTGGCAGCGACTTCAACTTGCGATCATCGGCGCGGCGGCCGCAGCAGGGCGTGTCGAAGATGGTGCAATCACCGATGTGGTGGACATCTCCGACAGTTGCCAGGTCATACGCTTTACCGCAATGCCGGCAAAGGACGGGCAATATCATGCCGGCTGTATCGACCGTCGGCATCATCAATCCATGATCTGTCATGTTATCCCCTCTGGAAACATCCTTTGGCGCGTCCAGGCCGATCCTGGGCCCAGCAGAAAAGCAATCGGCCCCAAGGCGTGAACCTCGGAGCCGATCCACTCTCGCACAGACAGTGGAAAGAAGAATCTGGAATTTGACCAACTTCAAGGTAAGACCCCCGGCCGTCGGGCGGTGGAAGTCGAGGCGAGAATACCGTCGTTCTGCGAGTAACGATGTGACGCAGAGTACACAAGCGCCGTATCTCCTTGCCGATAAGATTTGGCGAGGGCCTCTAGCCTGGAACTCTATGATTGCGAGGGTGCTGACGGGAATTCCCGCACTAACAGCCCTCGATAACAAATGACCCCCTTGAATTACGACTCTTCTTCTTCATCAACTTCGTTCTCGCTGGGCTCAAGTTCGATCAGATCGGTCGGCTCATTACTTATCTGGTCAGAATCTTGAGGCGGATCGAGCACGCCTTCGAGGAGCTTTGCATGCTGGTCATGTAGCTTTTGAAGAGCGGTACACGACGGGCACGTACAGCTCGCGGAGGATGGAGGCCAAGACGTACGACGACGTGGCGTTTCGCTATCTTTCCGCGGACGCGCATCCGGAGGTCACGCAGGAAACCACGGACAACCACCAACTGTTGCCGATGTTAGGCCAGGTAAAGCAGAACATGGGCCGTAAACCGGAGGCCGCCAGCGCCGATGCGGGTTACTGGAGCGAGGTCAACGCGACGGCTGAAAGCGTGGCGGGCATCGATCTGCATATCGCCACGGGACGCGACAAGCACGGCGAGATCAACACAGCCGGCGAGCCGCCGCCGGACCAGGCCACGGCGAAGGAAGCGATGCGGCAGAAGCTGAGCACCGAGGCCGGGCGATCCATTTACAAGATGCGCAAGGCGATCGTCGAGCCGGTCTTCGGACAGATAAAAGAGGCGCGAGGTTTTCGGCGCTTCAGCCTG
>PLPU01000478.1:0-3528 GCA_003159975.1 Acidobacteriaceae bacterium | reverse complement strand
TCTCGCAGCGAATTCCTGCGATGCCCTGAAGTGATCAATGAGCCACGCCAATCATGTCGCGAATCGATCCATGCAATTCCCTCGGCCTTTATGTCAACTTTCTAATCAGCGGCAGTCACACTGGGTGCGCTCTTGAATGAATGGGCAACGGCGCGACCCTCAAGTGAGCCGGCCTCGAGCGAGAAGGAGAAGCAGCTACCATGTCCGGGCAAACTCTCAACCATCAATTGCGTTCCGTGACGTTCGGCAATCCACTTCGCCAGCGCCAGGCCAAGACCTGAGCCTCGTGGAGCCGTGTTCAAAGTCTTTGCGGCGCGATAAAAGCGATCAAAAATGCGCGGCATATCCTCTTCGGAAATACCGACGCCTGTGTCGCGAACCGAAAGAAAAACGCGCGTGCCGGATTGAGCAGCGGTCAATGTAATCGATCCACCAGGAGGAGTAAATTTTGCTGCGTTTTCCAGCAGGATGGACAACAACCGCTGAAGTCCGCTTGCATCTACCGGCCGAAGTTCCCTTGCGCGGCAAACGATCCCATCTACGACCCCACCAGTACGTCCTCCAGGACATCAACCTCACCAGCGGCCAATCGTCGCAGATCAATTTGCAGGGGAGCGGCTCAATCGGGCTCAATTACCACCTGGGCTCGGACGCATCGGTGTTCGAGTTTGGCGCCCTGATCCGCAATGCGCACAAGGGACAAGACGCCCTTTTCGCCAACCTACCATAACTTCGCAGCCAATGTCACACCCCCGCTGATGAGCCAGTTTACGACGAAATTTACGAATCCCACCTTTTATGGGGGCAGTTAGAAATACGGCCCGAATGTATCTTTTGAAGCAACTGAAGCTTGATTGGCGGCAAATCCAAATGCGCTTCCTCTCGATGAGGAAGCAACCCATTCCAACTCCGACCCCGCGAATTACAACTTACAGGAGCGGATCACCGCCGGGTACATAATGAATACCGTCGACTTGGGAAGCAAGTTCCACCTGCAAACCGGGCTGCGTATCGAGGCACCAACGAAGCCAACACCGGATACCTCGTGACTACCGTCCCGTCCACTCCCACCGATCCGAGCGGATACGGCTCCGCAACGCCCGTGAATGGCGGCGGCTCCTATCTCAATCCCCTACCGAGCGTGCAGCTTCGCTATTACATTGACCAGAACTCGGATCTGCGCGCCGTGTTTGGCATGGGGATTTCCCGACCCGATCCCTACAACCTGGTGCCCTATAAGACGTTGGATGAAACAAAGCAGCCGAATGTCGAAAACATCGGCAACCCGGCGCCGGTTGCGGAACATGCCGACGACATGGTCTACGACGACGCGCATCACATGTTGTACGTTGGGCACGGCGGCAGCAGCGCGGCGGCTCCTGGTAAGGTCGCGGCGGTGGATACAGCGAGCTTCACGCTGCTCGCGAACCTTTCCGTCGCCGCTCATCCTGAAGCGCTTGATCTGGACGCGCCGGGCCNNTTGTCGCGCACTGGAAACTGGCCAATGCGACAGACAACGTGCCCATGGCCTATAACAGTGGGCGGCATATTTTGTATGTCGCTTGCAGAACTCCGGCAACTCTGCTCGCATTAGACGGCGCCGCAGGCGCCGAGCTTTCCCGCGCAACCACAGGCGAGGGCGCCGACGATCTGTTTTACGATGCATCGCTGAGCCGTGTGTATGTCATCAGCGGAGCCGGTGAGGTGGATGCGTTCGATGTCAGCGGAACAGCCATCAAGGCAATTGGAGTCACGCGCACCGCACCTGGCGCGAAGACCGCCTTATTCGTACCTTCTGAAAGCGCACTCTACGTTGGCGTTCCGGCAACCGGCGGAAAACCCGCCGAGATTCGTGTCCACTCCACCGCAATTCAGAAGGAAAGCAAATGAGCCGTTCCTGCGCGGGTCGCGTTGCAAATGCATTCCTGCCGGTGCTGCTCGCTGCAGCATCACTGTCCGACGCGCAGAGCGCACCGCAGAACTCACCCACCCCGAGTGCGAGCGAGTTGAAGTATGTGGTAATCGTGAGCCGTCACGGCGTTTGATCGCCAACCGGCAAGACGGATCAGCTCAATCAGTACTCGGCCAAGCCCTGGCCCGCGTGGCCCGTGCCGCCGGGCTGCCTCACCGAGCATGGTGCCAAGCTGATGACTCTGTTCACCATCGGGCCGCAGACCCATTTCGCTCGAAGTGGCGACGTGGTCAACGTCACCGCGAGTAAGCAGGGTGCGGCGATTGGCGAGATCGATTGCCTCGTCCTCAGACATTGCGGGAACGAGCTGTCGTACCGGAAGTGTGCCCTTCATGAATTACCTCTCTGGCCGGGAGACCATTACTGCACCTCCCGGACAGAGACCCAATACCTGAGCACCTGAGACAGTTTGGTTTTGGGCTGCAACATCTTTCTCTACAGACTAGCGGCCAGCGAATCTACAAATGACTCATCGAAGGTTTCCGAGGCGACCAGCTTGCGCTCTCCAACGGCAGGCGCATCCAGGAGAACATCGTGTTCGTCATCAAATTCCAGCAGCAGCTTGCGCCGGGACTTGGCCGGCGGTTCGGCTACAAGCTCCGATACGGGCTCTGCGTTCAACTCGGAAGACGGCAACTGGTCGTCCACAATGGGCTCAGGGGAGGGTTCCGCCTGATTCAGATTTTCCTCAGCAAGTTCCCCGGTTGATTCGACAGAATCAGTCGGGCGATTCAGTTGTTCGCGGATACTGTCGAGTTCAGCCTGCGCGGCCTCAACAAAGGCTTCCGCGATGCTCAACAACTGATCCGTAGGAGCGTTCCGCACGAACTGCCAAAAGAGGCTCCGGACCACTACGCTCATCTGCGCTGTCGGCGGCACACTGGCGAAGGTGTGAAACAGGGGGTCGGCGTTCTCCATTTCCTTCTCCGGGATGTTCGCGATAACTTTGGAGAAGGACTGCCGTGCGGCGGCAATGGACTTCGGCTTGTCCTGATGGCCACCTGTCTTATTCTTGGGAGGCTTCGGCGCGGGCTGGTCGAGACGAGTCAGCAACTCCGGCAACTCCGCTTCAGAAGGCTCCCTGCCTGCCAACTCCACAAGGATGATTCTCAGGTTGTCTGCGATGCGAGGCTGGTGCAGGTCCAACCCTTCACGGTTCGCCGCATCAAGAAAGATCTGGGGTGCATCGATGACGGTCCGCCAGTTCTTTTCATAGCGTTCCGCGCTCTTCCGATCAATGCCGACAGAAACGCACCACTTCTGCCAACCAATGGTTTCAATGCCCTGCTTGTAGCAGTCGCGAATGCGCGCGCTTGACGGAGCAGAAAGCGCCGCAAACGCACCGCCACCGGCAGAGATAGCCGGTCTGTTTCTGTTCAGAGGAGCTATAACTGCGGGCGAAGAGGTCGAGCTTCTCGTCTGCAAGCTGAGTCAGCGTTTCTTCCAGTTCCTTGCCAGTCAGTTCAATCAGCTTCTTGGGTGAGCGGGTAAATTTACCCGTTGCCGATAAGTCTTGCGAAGAGTTCGGGTTAGACGAGGCTTCGTGGCCTGGGTTT
>PLPU01000003.1:9059-13979 GCA_003159975.1 Acidobacteriaceae bacterium | reverse complement strand
AGCGTCAAATGCGCGCCATACGCCAGGCACTCCACCTGGTTTGCCATCGGCACGTCCCTGGGCATGAAGATGTGCGCCTCAATCCCCGCCGCCGCCGCATACGCAGCCAACGCGCCGCCGGCATTCCCCGCCGAGGGTGCAGCCAGCTTTTTCAATCCATAGTGCCGCGCCATGGTCACCGCCAGCGCCAGCCCGCGCGCCTTGAACGTTCCCGTGGGATTGGCGCCCTCTTCCTTGAGCCAAACGTTTTCATACCGCCGGCTCTTCAGCATTGGCGTCCATCCCTCGCCCAGCGTCACCGGCTCCACGTCGGGCAGCACCTGGGCGTAGCGACCCATCCCGTTCCAGCGCCCATCCGCCGTGCTCTGCGCAACAAGGCTACGCTGCGCCAGCCCCGCTGCACTTGCTAAGTCATAGCGAACATAAAGCGTGCCGCTGCAAGCCGTGCAAACCGTCTGTGGAGTGGTGGGGTCGAGGTGCAAATGGCATCGGGAGCATTCAAGAAAAGCAATCTTGGGCATGCTCATAGGATAATGGAGTTCCTGGAGCCAGCCGATCAATTCATGACCCACACGCCTGAACCGCGTCCAGTCCCTGTCCCCGTCCCGGTCCGCGTGCTCTCCGTGGCCGCCACCGTCCTCTTTGCCGCAGGTCTGGCCGTAAGCCTTCTTCACGCCCCCGCGCAACTCGCCGCAGTTCTGCGCTGGATCGCCTTCGCCCTATTCATTCCCTACGCCGTCCGCCGCAGTTCCCTTTTGCTCTGGACTTTCTTCGCCATGCTCGCCGGCGCGGAACTCGGCATCGACGCCCCCGGCATCGCCGCGCAAACCCACTTCCTCGGCGATATCTTTCTGCGCCTCATCCGCATGATCGTCGCGCCGCTCATCTTTGGCGGCATCGTCACCGGCATCGCCGGCCATAACCAACTCAGCGGCGTGGGCCGCGTCGCCGTCAAGGCCCTCATCTTCTTTGAAGTCGTCACCACCTTCGGCCTGCTCCTCGGCGCCATCGCAATCGACATTACGCAGGCCGGCGCCGGTGTCACGCTCCCAGCAGTCGTTCAGGCTGTCGCGCCAACAGCGCGTCCAGAAGGCTGGCAGCAGATTCTCCTCAACATCTTCCCCGAAAACATCGCCAAAGCCGTCGCTGAAAATCAAATCCTCCAGGTCGCCGTCTTCGCTCTGCTCTTCGGCGCCGCGCTGGCCCTGCTCCCCGAACCCAAACGCTCCCCGCTACTGAGCGTCCTGCAATCGCTCACTGAAACCATGTTCCGCCTCACCCGCATCATCATGGTCATGGCGCCTGTAGCCGCCGGTGCAGCCCTCGCCTACACCGTCGGCAGCATGGGAGTGGCGACGCTACTGCCGCTCGGCAAGCTCCTGGTCACTTGCTACGCTACCCTGCTCATCTTCACGGCAGTACTTGCCGTCATTCTTCTCATCGCGCGCATTCCCGTCGGCAAATTCGCCGTCGCCATCGCCGAGCCGGCCGCCCTGGGCTTTGCCACTACATCGTCGGAAGCAGCGCTGCCCCTGGCCATGGAGCGCATGGAAGAGTTCGGCGTCCCTCGCTGGATCGTCTCCTTCGTCATCCCCACCGGCTACAGCTTCAACATGACCGGCTCCAGCATTTATCTCTCCATGGCCGCGCTGTTCGCCGCCCAGGCCGCGGGCCTGCATCTGTCCGTCATGCAGCAGATCGTGCTTCTCGCCACGCTCATGCTCACAAGCAAGGGCATCGCCGGCGTTCCGCGCGCGACACTTGTTATTCTGATGGCCGTAGCCAGCAGCTTCCAGATTCCCGCCGCCGCCGTCCTCATGCTCCTCGGCATCGACACGCTAATGGACATGGGCCGCACCGCCATGAACGTAATCGGCAACTGCATGGCCGCCGCAGTAGTAGCCAAGTGGGAAGGCGAGCTGAAACCTCCAGCGATTTCCGCCTGAGATGCATGGGAACGAGTGCCGAATTGCCGCCTACTCCAACTTGACCGCATGCGTTTTGTACGACTCGTCGATGCGCAGTTTCGTCCTCTTTCTGTCACCCAGGAAGGAAGTCCAACCCCAAAGCGTTCTCTTGATCGCCACCTCCCACGTCAGCGTCGCTCCCTCATCGGCGACAATTTGGTACCCCATGACACATGCGCCAGGTGAGGGTCTGCCGCGAACCAGAGGCCATGCGTAATAGAGAACTAAGGCGGGCACGGCTAGGAGGAATAACAAGAAAAAGAGTAGATCGTCACCGGGAGCCGGGGTTGTTCGCTCGAAATTCCATGCGAAGACACCGGTCCGCCTCCACTCTACAACCATCGGTAGAGTGCCAAGAACCGCGCCCACGGCCGTAACGGCAAGAACGAAATCGATCCAAAAGGCAATTGTTCTTCGCAACCAACCGGAAGGCATCGGTTCATATTCCGCAGGTCGGGCGCACATGAGAGAGAAAAACAGGGAGATGATCAGAATTGCGAAAGTGAGCGCCCACGGCGCTGTTCCACCGGCGATACGATATTTGTCCTGCGAGAACTCGGCGGACAGCCCGATGGTATACGGAGCGTCCCTTGAAAGCATAACCACAACCAAGGCTGCCAACAGCGGAAGGAATAGCCACCTAAAATGCTTTGCTCTCATCTCGTACTCCAGCATACAGCCAGGGCGATTGATCTTTGCTTGAGAACGCGGAAGACGCGCCCCAAAGCTCGCCCAGTAACTCCCGCTCCACCCGCTAAGATGGTTCTTGTACATGCCGCTCCTAGACCCCATCCCGTCCCCGGTGCAACACGCCGACTACGCCGCCCTCGAATGGGAGCCATTACTCGCCCTCGTCGCCGGTTTCGCCTCGTCCCCCGTAGGCCGCCACGTCATCCTCGACTTCAAACCCTCCACAGACGAGGCCTGGATCGCCCACCAGCACCAACTTACCGGCGAACTCCGCCTCATCCTCAGCGAACAAATCTCCATCCCCCTCGGCGGCCTTTTCGACCCAACGCAACACGCCGCCAAAGCGCAAATTCCCGGCGCAGCCCTCGAAGCCGTCGAACTCCAGGCCGTCGCCCGCCTTGCCAACGACGTAGCCTCGTGGCAATCGCTGCTCCAGTCGCCGCCGGCCCGCATCCTCGGCAAGCTTCCCGGCCTCAGCGCTCTTTCGGCCTCGCTCACCACCAGCCTGCGTCCGTTAGCTGAATCCATCGAGCGCACCATCCAGCCCGACGGCTCGCTCGCCGACAGCGCGTCCCCCGAACTCCACCGCATCCGCCGCGAGCAGGAACGCCAGCAACGCCAGATTGAAGAATCCCTCCGCGCCGCCCTGCGCAAGCTCTCGTCGGACGGCGCCACCCAGGAAGACCTCATCACCATCCGCGGCGACCGCTTCGTCATTCCCGTCCGCGCCGAGCTCAAGCGCCGCATCTCGGGCGTTGTCCACGGCGCCAGCTCCTCCGGCCAGACAGTCTACGTCGAGCCCCTCGAAACCATCGAGCAGAACAACGAGCTCGTCCGCCTCCTCGAAGAAGAGCAAGCCGAAATCCACCGCATCTTTGTCGCGCTCACCCGCCAGGTCGGCACCTTCGCCGTTAGCCTCGTCGATGGCGCGCGCGTCCTCGCGCTGGTAGACAGCCTGCAGGCCCGCGCCCGCTTCGCCCGCGATTTTGAATGCGTCGCGCCGGCAATTTCACCTGACCTGCTGCGCCTCGAAAGCGCCCGTCATCCGCTGCTTGAAAAGCGCCTTCGCGCAACCGGCGGCCGCATTGTCCCGCTCACCTTAGAACTCACCGCCGCCCAGCGCCAGCTCATCATCAGCGGCCCCAACACCGGCGGCAAAACCGTTACCCTCAAGACCACTGCCCTGCTCGCCATGATGGCCCAGGCCGGCCTTCCCATCCCCGCCACCGGCGCCAGCTTCCCCGTCTTCACCGCATTCCTCGCCGACATCGGCGACGCACAATCGATTGAAGCCGCGCTCTCCACCTTCTCCGCGCACATCACCAACCTCGACCGCCTCTCGCGCCTTGCCGGCCCTGCCTCTCTGGTGCTTCTAGATGAACTCGGCTCCTCGACCGATCCNNGGCGCATGGTCGCTCATCTCCACGCACCACACCTCGCTCAAGGTCTACGCCGCCAACACCCCCGGCGTGCTCAACGCCGCCGCCGGCGTAGACGAACTGACCCTCGCGCCCAACTATCAATTGCGACTCGGCGCGCCCGGCGCATCCGCCGGCATTCAAACCGCCGAACGACTCGGCCTCAACGCGAGCATCATCACCGCCGCGTGCCAGCGCCTCGGCTCACAGCAGGTCGACATCGCCCGCTTCCTCGACAAACTGCACAACGATCTGGCGCAACTTGAAGCCGACCGCAAAGCCGCCCGAGAGCAGCAGTACGCGCTCAATCAGGAACGAGCCAGGCTAGCCCGTGAAGGCGACGTTGAACTGCGCAACCGCACTCGCGAACTTGAAGTAAAGCTCGCCTCGCTACTCAAGGACTTTGAATTCCAGATGCGCGAAACCGTGCGCGCCATCGAAGACCGCGCCGCGCAGCAGAAGCTTTCCAAAGAAGCCGAACGCCGCATGACCCGCCTGCGCCGCGAGTTTCAGGAGAGCTTCAACCAGACCGTCGTCGCCCACCGCACCGGCGCGGACGTCAACGATGCGAACGCCCAGCCGCATGTGCTCCGTCACATCGCAGTCGGCGACCAGGTCCGCATCAAGTCCATGAACAAGATCGCCATCGTCCAGCGCGAGATCGAGAAGGACCTCTTCGAAGTCGCCCTCGGCCCCATCAAGATGCGCGTCAAGCGCGACGAGCTCTCCGCACCTTCCCCCTCTGACCAAACCGCCAAGCCCGATCCCCTCGCCGCCGCGCGCCAGCAAAAGAATGTGCATGTCACCATCATCAGCGCCAATACCGACGACATGCGCATGGAGAT
>PLPU01000003.1:8365-9042 GCA_003159975.1 Acidobacteriaceae bacterium | reverse complement strand
CAAAACGAAGGCGGCCAAGGCGCAACGCTGGTGGAATTGAGGCAGTAAGAACGGGAAAATTGTCGTCCTCGCGGTAACTCTGAGCATCGGTTCTGCGGGTATACTCCCAGCATGCCAATATTTCGTGGCCGACTGGTTTTCAACAAAGAAACAGAAGAGAAGCATCGTTGGATAACGTCTGTCCACGGGGTGCAGTTCAAGATATACATCACGCAAAAGCGTGTGCCCGAACCTGTCCCAATGGAAATAGAAGCGTCGGTATTCGACTCTAAGTTTCTCTACCGTCGTTCGCTTGATTGGGTTGGTGGAAAGGCTGTTCGCGAATTGTCTGATCGAGACAGAGCGGAACTCGAAGCGATGGGCGTGAATGCCGAAGCCCTAAAGACCGCTGGACCTGACGCCATCTTTGGCGCGGTCTGGAAACCCAAAGAGGATCACACTGAGACAGTGCGGTATAACGCGTACAGGGGAGAGGAAGAACTGGAATTTGGCGACCCGTACATTCCCAAATCGCTGCTAAGAGAACCCTGCCCCGACCGGCTACTCTTCCTGATCCGATGGATTCCTTAACCTCTTGAGCCTCTCTTACCGAGATCCCACAGCAAAGGAATTGCAATGTTGGAAGAATTGAAAAACAAGACCTTCGCGAATGAAGCTGAAGAAGCCGCATGGTGGGA
>PLPU01000003.1:6913-8238 GCA_003159975.1 Acidobacteriaceae bacterium | reverse complement strand
CAGCCTGTCTGCCGAACCAAAGTCCATCTACGACTTCACCATCAAGACCATCGACGGCGAAAAAATCAGTCTGAAGACCTATCACGGCAAGGTCGTTCTGCTCGTCAATGTCGCCAGCAAATGCGGATTCACCCCGCAATACACTGCCCTCGAAGCGGTCTATGAGAAATACAAAGACCGCGGCCTGGTCATCGTCGGCATCCCCGCCAACAACTTCGCCCAGCAGGAGCCGGGCACCAACGAAGAGATCAAAAAGTTCTGCAGCAGCAAATACATGGTCACGTTTCCCATGATGTCCAAAGTGTCCGTCCTCGGCGACGACAAGACACCCCTCTACGTCTTCCTCACCGGCAAGGACACCGATCCAAAGTTCGCCGGCGACATCAAGTGGAACTTCACCAAGTTCCTCTTTGACCGCAACGGCAACCCCGTCGCCCGCTTCGAACCCAACGTCACCCCCGACTCGGCGCAGGTCACCGCCGCCATCGAATCCACACTCGGCAAGTAGTAGTCAGCCCTCCCCACTGTTTTCTCACCGCCAAACAAAACAGGCTCCGCTTCCCGAAGCCTGTCTCTAACCACTAATCACTAACAACTAACCACTGCCTTCAGGCCATCGCTTCTTTTGTCATCGCCTCAAACTGCAACTGGTTCGAGTTGCGATCCGCGCTGATGCGCACGTGCGACCCGTGCGGAATCTCGCCATTCAATATCTTGATGGCCAGCGGGTCCTGCACCATGCGCTGCAACGCCCTCTTCAGCGGCCGCGCACCATACGCCGCATCCGATCCCGCAATCAGAATCAGTTGCCGCGCGGGCTCCGTCAGTTCCAGCGAAATCTGCCGGTCTTCCAACAGCTTGCTCACTTCGTTCAAGCGCAGATCCAGAATGTGCGACATCTCCGCGTGCCCCAGCGAGTGGAAGATCACCGTATCGTCCACGCGATTGAGGAACTCGGGCCGGAAGTGCTCGCGCAAGACACGCATCACGCTTTCGCGCGCCATATCGTAGTCGTGCTCCGTCTTCAGCGTGTCGCCGGTAAGGAGAGCCGCGCCCAGGTTAGACGTCATGATCAGCACCGTGTTTTTGAAGTCCACCGTGCGTCCCTTTGCGTCCGTCAGCCGCCCGTCATCCATCACCTGCAGCAAAATGTTGAACACGTCTGGATGCGCCTTCTCGATCTCGTCGAACAGAATCACCGCATACGGCCTGCGCCGCACCGCCTCGGTCAACTGCCCGCCCTCGTCGTAGCCCACATACCCCGGAGGCGCGCCAATCAGCCGCGCCACGGCGTGCTTTTCCATGTACTCGCTCATGTCGATGCG
>PLPU01000003.1:0-6868 GCA_003159975.1 Acidobacteriaceae bacterium | reverse complement strand
ACCTCGCCCTCCAGCATCCGCGAAACAGGAATCCCCGTCCACTTGCTCACGATGCCGGCGATATCTTCCTCGTCGACCTCGTCCTTGAGCATGCGCGCCACGCCGGCATTCCCTTCCTGTGCAGCGGCTAGTTGCTTCAATTCGGCTTCGAGCTTGGGCAACTCGCCATACTGGATCTGCGCAGCGCGTTCCAGCATCCCCTTGCGCGTCTGCTCTTCGGCTTCGAAGCGCAAAGCCTCAATCCGCTTTTTCACATCGGTAATGCGGCTGCTCGCTTCGCGCTCCTTTGTCCATCGCGCCGAAAGCGCGGTAATCCGCTCATTCAGCTCAGCCACCTCGCGCTCAACCTCCTGGCGGCGTTGAACGCTGTTCCGGTCGGTCTCGCGCTTCAGCGCTTCGCGCTCAATCTCCAGCGATGTCTTCTGGCGCTCCAGTTGATCGATGACAGTTGGCTTGGACCCCTTCTGAATTGCAAGAGATGCCGCCGCCTCGTCCACCAGGTCGATGGCCTTGTCAGGCAAGAAGCGGTCGCTGATGTATCGATGCGAGAGCGTCGCCGCGGCAACAATCGCCGAGTCCTTGATGCGCACATCGTGGTGCGTCTCGTAGCGCTCTTTCAGTCCGCGCAAAATCGCGATCGTGTCCTCTACATTCGGCTCGCCCACATACACAATCTGAAAACGCCGCTCCAGAGCCGCGTCCTTCTCAATGTACTTGCGGTACTCGTTCAGCGTGGTTGCGCCAATTGCCCGCAGTTCGCCGCGCGCCAACGCCGGCTTCAACATGTTGCTGGCGTCGATTGCGCCCTCTGCCGCGCCCGCGCCTACCAGCGTGTGCAGCTCGTCAATGAACAGCACAATCTCGCCGTTCGACTCTTCAATCTCTTTGAGCACAGCTTTCAGACGGTCTTCAAACTCACCACGAAATTTCGCGCCCGCCAGCATCGAGCCCAGATCCAGCGAGATCACGCGCTTGTCGCGCAGGCTCTCCGGCACGTCACCGGAAACAATGCGCCGCGCCAGCCCCTCGACGATCGCCGTCTTGCCCACGCCCGGCTCGCCAATCAACACAGGGTTATTCTTCGTCCGACGGCTCAGCACCTGGATCACGCGCCGAATCTCCTCGTCGCGCCCGATCACCGGATCCAGCTTGCCGCGCCGCGCCAGCTCCGTCAGATCCTTGGCGTATTTTTCAAGCGCCTGAAACTTGCCCTCGGGATTCTGGTCGGTGACGCGCTGGGAGCCGCGCACTGCGGTCAGCGCTTTCAGAATCGCGTCGTGTGTCGCGCCGGCAGCAGCCAGCGCCTCGCGCGCCGCNNGTGGCTCAGCCCCGGCTGGCTTGCAGATCCCGCAACCCGAGGCAGTTTCTCCTCGATCTGGTGCAGATCGCTTTCCAGCCGTCCGGTCGGCACACCAATCTTCTCCAACACCGCGGGAATCACGCCCTCGCGATCTTCCACCAGCGCCAGTAAAAGGTGCACAGGCTGTACCTCGGGGTTGCCGAGCTCCGTGGCGCGCGCCTGCGCCTGCTCCACCGCCTGCTGCGACTTGACGGTCAACTTCTCCCAACGAATAGCCATAATTTCTCCAGATTTGAGATGACAGATCTCACGTCAATCAATCTGATGACACTATAGAATAGCCGATTCATAAAATCTGCGCTCTTTACACTCATATTTATCTAGGGCCCTCAGGACAGCCGGTCTACCACCCAATCTGGAGATCGGCGCAATTCTGCGCTCGTGAGAAATACGGGTTCGAGTCGCCTGGGTTTTTCCCAGCAGGGCGAAGGGAAAGGGAATGAAACTGGATGTACTTAACTATTTTTGTTTGGTGCAGCTTGGACTCGAGTTAGGCGAAGATTCGGCAAAAATGAATTGGGCCATTTTTGCTTTTGGGGATCAGAATATAGCCTTTGCCGGCAGGGATGGGCCGCTTTGCGGGATTGGCTTGGCCGCTTTTCCATTCCCTTCCAGTTTGCGCCAAGCGGAGAAAAAATACGCAAAACCGTGAAGACTTTATCCGCAATGGAATGAGGTAGTTGGGAAGAAGCCGGGAAGTGCTGGAGCTTGACAATCGCTTGCAAGCAGGGCAAGCGAGCGGGAAACGCGGGCATGGAAGAAGCTTACTCTGCTGTTTCTGAACGCGATAGCACAAATTCAGCGCGAAACTATGCCCGCTGGACGACCATCCGCTGCCTCGGGCCGCTCCCCCGCGCGATTCTCACTTCTCCACATCGATCTCTGGATACTTGCGCTTCACCGCCGCCACCACCTTCGCATGTTCCGGCTTTCCGCTGGACCGGGCCAGTGCGTCGCGTGCGTGCGCGGCATCCTCGATCGGGTAGCGCCGCGTCTTGGGAAAGACAAAATCCCCTGTGGGCANNCCAAGTTGCACCGCTCCGCCCCGCATAGAATCCTCGGCCTTCCGCTTTATCTTCGAGACCTCCACTTTCCCTCCGATTTTCCAAATTCCCTTGCCTCCACTCTGGCCTTTTACAATCAAAAGAAGGATGTCTTCCCTTTCCAATCTTCTCCATCTAGTCGACTGGCGCTGGCTCTGGCTCTCGGTGGCCGCATTTCTGGCCGGCGTTCTCAATGCCGTGGCCGGAGGCGGCTCTTTTCTGCTCTTTCCTGCCATGCTGGGCATGAAGATGCTCCCCGTCCAGGCCAACGCCACGAATACGGTCGCCCTCTGGCCCGGCCAACTCACATCCATAGCCGCCTATCGTGACGACATCCGCAAGAACCGCCATCTCGCCCTTCCCATGGGGATCGCCGGCTTCATCGGCGGCACCGCCGGCGCCGTGGTCCTGCTGAACACGCCGCAGATGACCTTTCTCCACCTGGTGCCCTGGCTGCTGCTGGTGGCCGCCCTCATTTTTGCCGCCAGCGGCCCGGTTTCCCGCTGGCTTGAACACCGCAAGACCCGTGCCGCCGGCCAGCCTCAACCTCTGCGCCGCCTGCCGGTCTTCCTGCTCACCATCGTGGTCTGTTTTTACATCGGATACTTCGGCGCCGGCGCAGGCTTCCTCATCATCACCCTGCTCTCGCTGTTCGGCTTCCAGGACCTGAACGAGATCAATGCCCTCAAGGTCGTCTCCACCACCATGGCCAACGGCATCGCCTTTCTCATCTTCGTCGTCGACGGCCAGGTTGTCTGGCGCTATTGCCTGCTGGCCATGGTCACCTGCGCGGTCGGCGGGTACACCTCGGCCCGCTTCGCACGCATGATTCCGCAAGCCGTGCTGCGCGGCCTTGTCGTCTTCATCGGCCTGTCCATGGCCGCATGGTTCTTCTGGAGAAATCCGTAAAGACAGGGATCAGTTGTCAGTTGTCAGTTGTCAGTTAATGTGACCTGAATCGCGGCCATTTGGATACAAAGGCTGTGCAAACCTCGTGGAAACTGGCCTCATGCGAGCAGCGCAGCTCTCGACCACCTTTGCTGATCACTGATTCCTGGCGTCTGACAACTGATAACTGAAAACTGTAAACTGTATTTATGAGCCACGAAGGCATTCGCTTTGTCGATAAGGAACATGCGGCGCGCGAGTCGGAGGAGAATCGCCCTCTGCCCCGCATCGCCGTTACCCCGGAAAAGGTGCGCGTCCTGCTCTCCGAGGGCAAGGGCCTGGAGATCGACTGGCAGGACGGCCATCGCAGCGCATGGACCTTTGCCTGGCTCCGCGACGCCTGCCCCTGCGCCACCTGCAACGAGGAGCGCGCCCAGCANNCCCCGCCGCCTCGGCCTTCCAGCGCCCACGCCGTCGGCCGCTACGCCCTCCAGTTCAACTGGCAGGACGGCCATACCGCCGGCATCTATTCCTGGGAATATCTCCGCCGCGTCTGCCAATGCCGCGAATGCACCTTCGCCGCCCAGGAAACATCCGGCGCGCCGAACTAGATTTGAAGGTCGAAGCGAGCGGGCCGGAACAAGCGTCCGCAGGTCCACAGCATCACAGTTTCTGCGTTCCTGTGGAAGGACCCTTGTTAAATCGTTTATTATGAGTGACTTAGATATAGCGTCACAGTTTCACAGCCTAAAACATGGACTTTTTTCCGGTCGCCTTAACGTTTTCTGGTAAGTGCTTCTGTTTGAATTTGTTACGCATTTCTTGGCGCATCAAACGTACAGGTATAGGGCGACATTTTCGATTCAAATTCGCTCATAAAGGGCTGCGAGAGGACTCGCAAAGTCCAAATTGTCGACGAAAATGCGCACCTTTGACACAGGGCAGGTACTCAAGCAGATATTGCCGCGCCCAGTTGGCTTTGCGCTTTTACTGTCCAATTTCAATTGTGCGCCAAAGTGGGGATATTATCTGCAAATGGCGACAAAGAAAATTCGGGGCGGCGTGATGTCCCCAGGTCTGAAGGCCGAGACCCAGGCCAGTGCCGCGAATGCACCTTCGCCGCCCGGGAAACCACCGGCGAGCCGAATTGAACATGGCGACATAAATCAATGCGCGGGATATCAACCGAGTCATTGACGCGCGAGGCGCTACGCGCTACAGTCTGGACATGATCCGGTCATTCCGGCACGCCGGGCTGGAGAAGTTCTTCTTCACGGGAAGCAAGGCGGGCATTCAGCCCGCGCACGCGAAGAAGTTGAGCCTTCAACTTGGTACTTTGAACATCTCCAGAAATGCAACGCGCATGAATGTTCCTGGATGGAATCTGCACCCCCTCAAGGGGGATTTGATCGATCATTGGTCGGTCAAGGTGAATGGAAACTGGAGAATGACCTTCACCTTCAACGGAGAAGACGCAATTCTCGTGGACTACCAGGATTACCACGGTCGATAGGAGGCTCCCTATGCCCATGATGTATAACCCGCCCCACCCCGGCGAATTACTGCGCGAATATCTCGGCGAAGTGCAGGTAGGAGTGGCGGCAAAGAAGCTGCGCGTGGCGCGGTCCACGCTTTCGCGCCTTCTGAATGGGCGAGCGTCGTTCACGGCGGCGATGGCGCTGCGATTGGCCGATGCTTTTGGCACGGAGCCGGGCATGTGGCTCGACCTTCAGCAGCAGTATGATTTATGGCATGCCGCGCAGCGCAAGCGACCCAAAGTGGAGAAGTTCTTCGAAGCGGCGTAGAAGCTTAAGGGCTCAGAAACCTGACTTGGGCCAGCTTGTCGTTACTTAGCCACAACGCTCTCCACCACAGACGGAACTACCACCCGCAGCACCTCGGGCACCACCAGCCAGGCCACGTAGGCGGCGAATGCCCCAATCGGCAGGCCGAACACTGAGGCAAGGAGAATTCTGAAACGGTTGTGCCGGTCGATCATGGGGAAGACCTCCTTCAATTCACCTACGGATCGCGTCCCCTTAAGGTTCCAACAATCCTCAATCCGAACAGTCGCTCCTTAAAAGCTGCTCAAGACGGATTACTTTCGACGCCCCACCCATCATTGCCCCAGTTCCAATCCAATCTCCTGCACTGAAGCTCTTAGCTCTGGCGTTCGGCCGCTCAAATCCAGGTCGAAAAGCGCTGTCCCCAACACCACCCACGGCGACGGCGGCGGATTCCCTACTCCCATTCGCAGCGGAAGCGAACCGGCCTCGAAAATGAGCTTCGGGTAGAGTTCCTTCGACCTCCGGATTATCCAGTTCACCAACACCATCAGAGTTTCATCGTCGACGGACGGAGTGCGATGCAGCGCAAACCAAAGCAGCGCGATTCCATAAGCGCAAACCTGATCATCTCCGCCCTCTGGTTCAGAATTTGCCAACAACCAGGCAAAAAACTTCACAGCTTGAGGAGTGAAGTCCACCGGCAGCGTCCGCAGACTGTGAATCAGCCTAATCGTCGTTTCGTCGGTAGCAATTCCGTCCCCATAGCTCCAAGGCTCGTGTGTCGCGCGGAGCAAGGCCGCACAGGAAAATGCCCTCGCCCATGTCTCGAATTCGAAATGCCCAGGCTTCATCTCCATGTTCTCAATCCACGAATTCCGATAAAGCTCCAGAACCTCCCCAGGGAACCAATACATCTCCATCGGAAACAGGCCCGTATCCCGGATTTGCTTCAGCGCAGCGAAATGCTGCTCCATGTCCTGGCCATAATCGGACAAAGCAATCGCCTCCAACATCTCGTCACTGACATGCGCAGAGATATCGCGGAGCAGCCCCTCGGCCTCCGGCTCAAACCGATTCAGAAGATCAAGAATCATTGGCTCACCCACCCACCACCATCCCCACCGCCTCAACCCCACTCCCCGCCACCATCATCAGCGCCCGATTCTTCGGCTTCAAGAACCCAGCCGCAACCGCCGTACCCAAAAACGTCAGCAGCCCATCCCAATACCCCACCGTATTGACAAGAACCACCGGTTTGGTATGCAGCCCCAACTGCGCCCAGGTCACCACCTCCAGCAGCTCTTCCAGCGTCCCATACCCACCCGGCAGCACCAGAAACGCATCCGCCAGCTCCGCCATCCGCGCCTTGCGCTCGTGCATGGTCGAGACCAGCTCCAGCCGCGTTAGCCCTGCGTGTGCAATCTCTTTCCCAGCCAGCACATCCGGCAGCACGCCAATCACCTCAGCTCCGCCCGCCAGCGCCGCATCAGCCACCGCCCCCATCAGCCCCACGCTGGCCCCGCCGTACACCAGCCCCAACCCCGCCGCAGCAATCGCTGCCCCAAGCGCCTGCGCCTCGGCCAGAAATGCCGCATCGTTCCCGTTCGCCGACCCGCAGTAAACCGCAACGCGCCGCGCAGACTCGCTCTTCGATGTCATGATGTTTTCAGGATAAATCCGAGACGGTGAAGACTATTTCAATTTCAGATAATCCGCCGGGGTAAGAATTGCGATTCCGCGAAACGGATGTAGTTCCAGCAAATCGCCGTCTCCGGTTACAATCGCATCGA
>PLPU01000584.1:782-4545 GCA_003159975.1 Acidobacteriaceae bacterium | reverse complement strand
AGCAATACGAATCGGTGCGCCGCGACGAGGTGGTTGGCATCCTGATGGCGCTGTTCCTTGGGACCTTCGGCGTCCACCACTTTTATCTGCGGCGGACGGGGTTGGGGATTCTCTATTGCGTCTTCTGCTGGACGGGAATCACGACGATCCTTGGATTTATCGAGTGCTTCTTCATGCCGGGGCGGGTACGCGAGTTCAACGCGATCCAAGCCGCGGGGATTGCGGCGGCGCTGGGAATTGTGATGCCGGGGTGGGGCCAGCCGCTCAACGTCACGGTGAACATGCCGCCTGCGCCGAGCCAGCCGGGCGCGCTGATTGCGTGCGGACGCTGCCAGCAGACCAACCCTCCAGGGGCACGGTTCTGCTCGGCTTGCGGCGGGACGCTGTAAATGCGTAGCTATTTCGAACTGGGCTGAGCAGGTGGTTGAATACCGAGCGGGAGCGGGAGTTCGACTACGCCCAGGCGGTTGCTCTGGTTGTCGCGGACGCCTACGCGAAGATAGCGCGCGGTGACCGGAACATTCAAGACCAGGCGATAGCGATAGCCGCTGGCTTGCGCGGCAGCTGAGTTCTCCGGAGTCATCGCGGTCTTGAGTTGGAGGCGGGCGCCGTTGAGGCTCTGGCCGCCGGGTCCGTAGGCGATGGCCGCGAATTCCATGACAAGATGCTGCTTGCCGTCCTCACCGGGAGAGAGGGTGACGTGGCGGGCAAGCACCGCGAAATCGATCGCATACTGCTGAACATCGATGGGCTTGACTTCGGGCACGCCCTGGAACTTGGCCAAGGCTTCGAGTTGCTGAGGCGTTGCCGGGGCAGGATTGCCTGCGGTGAGGTGGGTCAGGAACGGCAGGTCCTCGACCTGCGGAGTTCCGAGCGCAAGGGCTACACCAAGCGAGTCCACTTCGTGGGTGACGGTCGCCAGGTCGTCTGAAAAATAACTGCGGCGATAGGAGACCTGGTAGCCGTGACGACTGAGGTCGATGCGAATCTTGCGCAGGCGGCCGTCGAATTTCTTGTCGGTGGGGTCGTAGGAGACGGTGTAGTAGTCGCTGCCCTCGTCGACGGCTTTGGTGAAGGCTTCTTTGAGGCCGTTGGTGTTGAAGAAAGCTTCGCCGCCGGTTTCAGCCGCGAGGTTGGAGAGCGTGGCGTGTTCGGCGGCCTGCGAGGCGCTGAAGCGCTGCTGCTGCGCGATGGCCGGATTGACCGGACTCGGCGCGGTGTTGGCGATGCCGCCGCCTCCGCCATGGGCCTGTAGATTGATGCGGCTGGAGGCGGAGAAGGCCGAGTTGTTCATCAGGCCGCGCACGTCGATTGCGTAGACCGAGGTATGGCTGAGGTTGAGCAGATCGGCGACCTTCTTCTGGCTCTCGGTGTAATTGCGCTGGCTTTGGAAGGGATTGGTGTCAGAGCCCTCGGGCAGGACCGAAAGAGGAAATGAGCCGGAGAGCCAGAGGAGGTTTTTGCGCCCCGGAAGCGGCATGAGGAACTGGGCGATGGCGGTGAATGCATCCTCGGTGATCTGGACCTGCAGATCCTGGCGGAAATCGCGTTCGTTGTTTTCCATTTGCGAAAGGAGCGCCGCAGCCTGGGCGCCTACGGTGTCCCTGGGGTCCAGATCGGCGGCCGCCTTTTCGCTGGCCTCGTGGATGTCCTTGTCGGGCGAGTCGACGTAGCTGGGCTGCGTGCCCGCGTGATTTCCGTTGGCCGCTGCGAGGAGTGCATCCTGGTCCGCGGTGAAACCCTGCAGAAGCTCAAGGTGATTGCCGAGGACGAAGATGGCATAGCGGCCGGGCGGACGGTTCTTGAGAAATGCGACCAGTTCGTCGTGAGCGTAGTGCTGGTAATCGGGCGCCGTGCTCAGCAGGTCATAAAGGATGACGTTGAGCGGTCCGGAAGCCTTGGGATCGGGAAGATTGGAGAAGGTGTTGGGCGGCAAAGCCGGAGGCGGCGGAGCGGTGGATGCATCCTGGCGATGCTCTTCAAAAGAGGCAATTTGCTGCTCGACGCCATCCTCGAAGATGCGGAAATCTGCCTGAGTCAGGCCTTGAATCGGCCTTCCCTGGCTGTCGGACACGGTGATGTCTTCGAGGACGCGGCGGGTTTCCACGTGAAACACGGTGCCGGTGTCATTCGAAGCAGGAGGGAGAGCCGCGGGCGATTGGGCGACGGCAGGTGCAAGGAGGAGGATGGAAAGAAAGAATCCTGCACCGGCAGGCTTTGAATGCGTTTTCATCATCGGAAAAAATCCTCTGCGATTCCGATTCCAGTTGGCTTGCCTCGTGCTTGGTGGGTTGAAGATTTTGCTGTCCGGGATTCATTTCCCGGGTCTCAAACCCGCGACGTCGGGCATCCGGCAGTGAGAGTCCTTGAAATCTTCGAATCTCAGTCGCTTTCGGTTAGCTGCCCAGCCAGGAGCCCTTCAAGATACTCAGCCAGCTTGGATACATTGAAATGACCATCGTTCCAATGACGGTCAGCGTCCTTCAATGCCGCATAGTAGGGAATCCTGTTCTCCCTAATCCGCTCTGGAACAATCCTGCTGCCCGGCAATAGCCTGCCTTGCCTCAGGCAAAGAAGGTAGTAGCACGCAGCTCTTGCTGTTCTTCCGTTGCCCTCTACAAATGGATGAATCCAATTGAGCCTCCAGAGGGCATATGCTGGAAGCAGCGTTGGATGGTCGAGAACATCCCAGTTTTCGTGAATGAGCGAGAAGAACCTGTCCATTTCATTTGAAACATCCTTGAAATGGGGAGGTAAATGATTCCCAACATAGATCGGCTCTTCCCGGTACCGTCCGCCAAATTGAGCGATGTTCGCGACGGCTGCTGCATTCAACGACCACAGGGTGTACTTGTCGAACGCCTCAATCCCCTTCGCCAGCCCAATCTCAATGCAATTCAAAAGAAGGTCGTATTGCCGTAAAAGGTTCTGCTCTTGAACTCTTGCATACAACTCCGGATTGTCGCTTTCCCTGACGCTCATGGGCTTGTCTGTCGAACTTAGTTTTGCTCGTCTGGGGTTGCAAAGAGGCGTACGCTTTGGGAAGCTTGGCGAACGCTGATTTTTGTTATTCGATCTGAATTCAGCGCGTTGCCAAATGCAAAGCTGACTCTCTGTTCGCGCAACTCGCTGTCAGTTACGACGCGGTTTCGCGATTCGCTGAGAAGGCGAAGCAACGTTTCGTTCGCATTAACGACGCCAAGAAACTGCTTCCGATCTGCCATGACACATCTCCGTCTGCTTCTTTTCCGTTGCAACATCATAACCCAATTGAGACCCCACTGTTTGCCAGAGGAGGAGGCCTGGTTGCCAAGCATAGGCTCCAGGTTGATTCTGTCGGCGAGCATGGCTGCCCCAGAACCAAGAACTGGCTGCCATTGGAACGTACCGAATCGCTTCGGTTGCATCCTTACATGTTGGCGTGGCCGGAACGCATGGACTCGTTGAACTGAGGCTTGGTGAAGTTGAGTGCGGCTTCGAGCGTGGCCTGGTACTCCGGCGCGCGTGCAAGCAACTGCGGCGTTGCCGCGGCAAATTCGCCGTCGAGCACCATCAGGCCCTCACCGGCTTCGTTGCCGGCAATGCGCAGCAGTTCGGCCTCACTGGTGTTCAGATATTGTGCGTCGCGGGGATCGGCGATCCAGACCGGTTTGCCCTCACCGAGCACGCCGGAGAGCCAGTAGACCTTGCGCAGCAGGTAGTCGAGACGCTCGGCATCGCTGGTTTCGGTGAACAGAAACTTCTTTTGCCAGCGGCTATAAAA
>PLPU01000584.1:0-761 GCA_003159975.1 Acidobacteriaceae bacterium | reverse complement strand
ACGATGTGGGTGTCCGCGCCGGAGGTGGAGCGGTGGAAGGGCCATTGGAACTGGCCGAAGGCCAGGGGCAGGCCACCGAGCGTGACGTAGCACTCGGGACGGGGATTGCGCAGGCGCCTGGCTTCGCCGGCCAGATGGGCCGTCATAGTGGGCAGCAGGTCGGGCTTGTCGAATTCAAAACCCTGGCTCAGCTCCAGCTTGAGCGTGCGGCCGGCAAGTCCTGGGTCCGGCGAGCCGAGTTGGAAGACTGTCGTGGGCTCGCCATGAAAGTCGGACCCTTCGGTTGTTGAGACCAGAACCAATCCGGCCTGCGCTGCGGCCGTTTGCACGGAGGTAACGAGATTAGATTTCAAATCGACTGTCATTCGGACGGGATCCTGAATAGGGAATCGCTGCACTCCTATTCTAAGGGAGGAGCGGGGCAGGCGTCGCATTTACAATGGAAATGTGCAGCCAGAGAACGCTTCGCCGATCATTCTCGCCGAGAATTTGACGAAAGTTTATGCCACCGGCCGACTTGCGGTTACCGCGGTGCGCGGGGTTTCGCTTGCCGTGGAGCGCGGGGAGTTTGTGGCCATTGTGGGACCGTCGGGTTCGGGCAAGTCCACGCTTTTTTATCTGCTGGGCGGGCTCACGCGGGCGACCAGCGGGCGGGTGGTCATTGACGGCGTGGATTTTGCCACACTCAACGACGCCGAGCGCACCAGGCTGCGGAAACACCGCATCGGCTTCGTGTTTCAGAAGTTCAACCTGCTTTCGAC
>PLPU01000419.1:6056-9450 GCA_003159975.1 Acidobacteriaceae bacterium | reverse complement strand
CGCGTACCGGCAAAGATCGTGCAACGGTAGCCAACTTTCTCCGCCTGCTGCGCCTGCCGGCCTCGGTGCAGGCGCGCGTTGAGTCGGGAGAGCTGAGTTTTGGCCATGCGCGCACGCTGCTGGCCTTTGAGCATGCGGAGGAGATGGAGAAAGCGGCGCAGCGGATCATTGGACTTTCGCTTTCTGTTCGCCAAACAGAAACCTATGTGCAGGGCCTGCTGCATCCCGAGCGCGCCACCAAAAAAGATGCCAAGCCGGAGCCGCCGGTTGATCCCAACGTGCGCGAAGTCCAGGAACGGCTGCAGCGAGCGCTGGGGCTCAAGGTCTCGATTGAGGATCACAAAGGGCGTGGCAAGGTGATCATTGAATACGCGAAGCTGGAAGACTTTGACACTCTGCTGGAGCAGTTGGCGGGCGAATAGAACCGCAGCCCACTCCGATTACGGCATTGCGATGAGCGCGGCCATGGTTTCGATGCCGTCCCACAGATTCTGGAGACGCAGGTTCTCATTTGCGGCGTGCTGGTTGTCGTCGTGGTTGGCGATTGGCACGGTGATGGTGCGGGTGTTCGCGGCGCGCTCCATCACTTCAAGAGGCACGGTGCCGCCCATGGTGGGAATCAGGATCACCTTGCCGCGNNTCCGCCCCGTCGGCCTGGACGAACGCTACTTTCGCATGGTTGAGCAGCTCATCGCGCGTCGGCTCCGTTTCAGTGACAAAGAAACCTTGCAAGCGGACATAGTCGACGACCCGCCGCTGCTGCGTCTTGCCGTCGACGCCGACCACCAGGCGCAGATCGAGGTCGACGGTTGCCGTGTGCGGGATCGAGTTGGTGGCGTGTGCGCCGGTCTGGCCTGAGGAGATGCCGTTGATGTTGAGGGAGGGCTCGTTCAGCAGCTCGAGAAGATGCTTGCCATCGCCGTCTGTATGGCCCAGTTCAAATTCCTTGCGCAGCCGTTCGTCGTTCACCGGCGCCGATGCAAGGGCCTGCCGCTCGATTGGACCGAGCGGGACGATTCCGTCGTAGAAGTGGGGAATGAGAACATGGCCGCTCGCGTCCTTCATGCCGGCCAGCAACTGCGCCAGTATCATGGCCGGGTTGGGAGCCCAGTTGCCGTAGTGTCCACTGTGCAGCGGGTGCGCCGGGCCGTAGACGGTGATCTGCAGGTGGGCGTCGCCACGCGCACCGAAGACCACGGTCTGCTGCCGTGTCTGGTCAACGGGGCCGTCGCACACCAGCCACAGGTCGCCTTCAATCAGGCTGCGGTTGGCCATGAGCATCTGCTCCAGGTGGCCTGAACCGGCTTCTTCTTCGCCTTCCCATACAAAGCGGATGTTTTCCTTGAGCGGGATGTGCGCGGCCTGCAATGCGCTCAATGCGGTGAGCTGCGCAAAGATGGCGGCCTTGTCGTCGCCGGCGCTACGCGCGTAGATTCTTGGCTCGCCATCCACCTGCTTGACGACCGGCGTAAAGGGCGCGCCTGTGTCCCATTCCGATGGCGTTACTGGCTGGCCATCGTAGTGGGCATAGAAGACGATGGTCCGCGTGGCGCCGGGGGTGCGGAACTCGCCCCAGACAAGGGGAGGAACGGTGGCCGGCAGCCCGGGCGCAGTCAGCAATCGCGCGTTTGCGCCGCGGGCCTTGAGTTCGGCTAGCAGGAACTCGGCGTTCTTGCGCAGGCTGGCCGGATCGGCGGCGACGTTGGGAATCGAGAGGAAATCGGCGAACTGTCGGGTTAGCTCCGCCTGGTGCGCGGCCGTGTAGGTATGCGCCGCGTGGGGAGGTGTGGGTTGGGCGTGAATTCCCGTCAGGGGTGCAAGCAGCAGAGTGGAAAGCAGGGAATTTCGGACGAAACGCATGACGCAAATCTAGCATGCAGGCGCGTTTGAAGGGCTTCAAAAAGCAAGGCGTCCAAAGCCTCAGCGCCCTGATTCTGGCTTCGGCATTTCCGTGATCTTGTCTTGCTGCAATTGGACAGGTTCAATGTGTGGGATCGTTGCCTCTATCTCTTCTCGACTTTTACCCTCTGCATTTTCAAGGAGATACCAGAGGCCATCGACAAGAATGTCGTTAAGAGTCTTCCTATCGTTACCCCGTTGCTTTCTCGCTGTCTTGATCCAGTTAATCGCCGCATGATCCGCATCGGTCAGGGAAATTGACGTCGGCCGAGCATTTGGCGGGATGTGTCTTGGCTTTGGGCTCACGGGCTAGACATTTCACTTGACTACATTATCATATGAGCACATTATAACGTTATCATATGGTAACGCGATAAACCGGACTGCAGGTTCGGTCGCGCGTATGATTCGAAGAGGGGTACATATGACGGTGGCATCCCCGTTAAAAACTGAACTCGGAGTTTTCGAGAATCACCGTTGGGAGTGGGCGAAGTCTCACCTTGGGAAGTTCGTTGTGATCAGAGAAGACACCGTCGTGAACGAGTTCTTCGATGATTACGAGGGCGCATTCAGGGCTGGAATCAGTCAATTTGGAGCCGACCGAAACTTTCTAATTAAACAGGTTTGGAAGACTGAGCCTGTTTACTTCGTGGCATAGGCATGGCTACGTTCAAATTCCCGTGGAACCCATTTGATCCAGTGGATCCCGGACCATGCATCAGGTTTTCCGTAACTAGATACATGGACGACATTGAATATGGCACGAGCATTGGGCTAGAGTATCCCGATCCGGCAGTGCCCACGGCCTTAATAGATACAGGATCACCGTTCACCATTATCAGTAAAGTGCTTGCCAAGAGTAGCAACCTCTTCCTCACCAACCCATCATTTCCGATCAGAACGCTGAACGGTATTGTGAGTGTGAGGAGTATTGTGGCTCGCTTAGCTTCCCAGGCTCCGGGCTGCCACGCATAGCGGCGATGCGACTCATAGCAAGGGATTTCTATAGGGAATCGTCCTACGCATGTCTAATCGGAAGAGATGTCTTGAAACGATGGGATATTCGCTTCGATGGCCTGGGTAAGATGGTAACGATCAAAGCTTGACAGGCGCCTCCGCACGAAAGGCTGCGCGACACGCATGGCCTTCCTGCCGCTCAAGCTATCAGAAATAGCGCGCTCCATCATGCGAAGTCGAATGTCTCCGTCACGCTGTACCATCCAAGGTTGGGTGTCCTGTTGGAGCTTCGCGCAGCGTATAACAGGCCATTACTTGCGAGGGTGGCCACCGGTCTGACCCTCATCGATTTCAACTGCTTGTTTTGAAGGAGTCCCGATGCGCTTGCCTGAGTTGAAGCTCTTCCGCTGCATTNNGGCGAGCGCTGGAGCGAGGCGCAGGCCAGTGCGTGGTATGCACGGCAACCGTGGCCGGTGGGAGCGGACTTTTTGCCTTCCACCGCCATCAACGAACTGGAGATGTGGCAGGCCGACACGTT
>PLPU01000419.1:0-6044 GCA_003159975.1 Acidobacteriaceae bacterium | reverse complement strand
CACAACCTGCTTTGGGAGCAGGACCCGAAGGGATTTGCACAGCGGATCGATGCGTTCCTGGCCATCGCGGCGCGCCATCATATCCGTCCGGTCTTTGTCCTGTTCGACTCGTGCTGGGACCCCAATCCGAAGCTTGGACCGCAGCACCCACCGATTCCGGGCGTNNGAGCTACGTGAAGGGCGTGGTGGGCGCATTCGCCAACGATCCTCGGATTCTTGCGTGGGATCTTTGGAATGAGCCCGACAACGGCAACGACAGCTCCTACGCAAAAGGCGACCCGAAAAACAAAAACGAGATCATCCTTGGCCTGCTGCCGCAGGTCTATGCGTGGGCCCGCACCGCGCATCCCACGCAGCCGCTCACCAGCGGCCTGTGGCACGGCGACTGGAGTTCGCTTGCCACCATGCCACCGCTGGCGCGCATCCAGATTGAGCAGTCCGATGTGATCAGCTTTCACGACTACGGATGGCCTGAGAACTTCGAGAGCCATGTGAAGATGCTGGAGCAATTCCATCGGCCGCTGATCTGCACCGAATACATGGCCCGCAACATCGGCAGCACGTTCGACACGATTCTGCCGATCGCACGCGAGCGCCATGTGGGCGCGATCAACTGGGGCCTGGTCGCCGGGAAGAGCCAGACGTGGATTCCGTGGGACTCGTGGCAGCGGCCGTACGTGACCGATCAGCCTATGGTGTGGCAACACGATGTCTTTCACACGGATGGCACACCCTATCGCCAGCGCGAGGTTGAAATCATCCGCGAGCTGACAGGGAGGAAATGATTGCCTGCGAACCAATCCGTTTTGTACCGCTGACTTACTTCGAGCAAAAACGCAGGCTTGGTTTTCATCAGGTAGAAGCGGTCGAGCGACTTTAACCGCATTGAGCGGACCGCTTCCTGGTAAATGCGGTAGGATTGAACTACTTATTCCTCATGAAAACAGCGCCCACCCCGGTGAATGAAGACGCGAGGATCGCTACTCTGCGACTGCTCAACATCCTCGATACGGAGCCGGAGGAGCGCTTCGATCGCCTCACGCGCATGGCAAAGAAGCTGTTCTCAGTGCCCATCGCGCTGATTTCACTGGTGGACACGGACCGCCAATGGTTCAAATCGAGAATCGGCGTGTCGGCTCGCGAAACTCCGCGCGATGTATCGTTCTGCGCCCATGCCATCCTTGGAGACGACGTCTTCATAGTTCCCGACGCGGCTCGCGATGAGAGCTTTTCTGACAACCCGCTGGTGGTTGGCGACCCCAACGTTCGTTTTTATGCCGGGTGTCCGCTGAAAGTGGGCGACGCAAACCTCGGAACCCTGTGCGTCATCGACGACAAGCCGCACGAGTTCGACGAGGAAGATCTTCAGATGCTCAGAGACCTTGCGGGGATGGTGGCGGAGGAGCTGACCGCGGTTCAATTGGCGGTGACAGACGACCTGACCACACTCTCCAACAGGCGTGGATTCGAGATCCTGGCACGGCATGCGCTTTCCGTGTGCAAGCGAATGGGCAGGCCCGCAACTTTGCTTTTTTTCGACCTCAATCGCTTCAAGCAGATCAATGACACGCTCGGCCATGCCGCAGGCGACCGCGCGCTGAAGACCTTTGCGCGTGGCCTGCTCACCGTTTGCCGTGTGAGCGACGTGATTGGACGCCTGGGCGGAGATGAGTTCGCCGTGTTGCTGACCGGAACAGGCAGTGAGACAGTGTCCGATTTCCTGTCGCGGCTGCAGAGATGGATCGAAGCGAATAATCGCGTGGAGGAAACGGGATACGCGATCGAATTCAGCGTGGGGCAAGTCAAATTCGATCCGGAAAAGAACCTTTCCGTTGAGAATCTTCTGGCGTTGGCGGATTCCGCCATGTATGAGAACAAGAGGGCATTCCGTCAGGGAAGCGCCAGCCGCTGAAGCGAATCACATGTGTTTTGAAATTCAGGGGGAGAGGCTGGGGCTTCTCTTGCCCCTGCCGCAACTGCTCAAGTATGCTCGCTCAGAACCGCCAAACTCATTGCGGGTTCGGGGAGTACGATCCAAAGGATGGCTAAGCTTCGCATGCGCGTAACGACGGGGCTGGTCTTTTCAACTCTCGTTGCGGCCAGCCTACCGGCGTTGTGCCTCGCTGTATCCCAATCCGTATCTGCAGAGGAGTGTGCGGGGCCGGCATCGCTTGAGGCGCAGGTCAAGGCTCATCCCGGGGCGGACGCGTATGCGGCGTTAGGCGACTGGTTCAGCCAGGATCATCGGGCAAACTGCGCTGTTCAGGCATTTCAGTCCGCGCTGGCGATCGACTCCGGCTCCAGCAGGGCGCTGGACGGGTTAGCAAGAGCTTTCATCGCAACTGGCGATTACCAGGGTGCGATCCGGCTGCTTCGCAACGCGCGGCGCGACGAAAGCACGAATGTCGATCTGGCCGTTGCCTATCGAAAAGCGCAGATGTTCGATGAAGCTGCCGAGGTGCTTCGCGAGGCGCTGAAGGCGTATCCCTACTCCGATGGCGTGACGGGAGCCCTGGTCTCGCTTGAGGCGCACCAATCGCACTACGCGTCGGCACAAACGCTCGCTGAAGAGCTGGCGCGGCAGAAGCCAGACGACCTCGAGGCGCAGCGCATCTATCTGCGCACGCTGGTGGTGATTGGAGACAACGACGCGGCCATGCCGCTGGGCCGGAAACTGCTGGCGCTTGCGCCGAAGGACGCCGATCTGCTGAATCTCAACGGCTTCCTCGAGCGCAAGGCGGGCGACTACGCCGCGGCGCGGAAACATCTTGAGGAAGCGGTCGCGGTCAATCCCAACGACATAAACCCCCGCGTCAACCTCGGACTGGTGCTGGCCGAACTGCACGAACCGGCCGCGGCGAAGGTGCAGCTTGAGAAGGCCGTCGAACTGGGCGCAACCGAACCGCAGGTTCGAGCCGAACTGGCCAAGATGCTGCGGGCTCTTGGTGAAAACGACGAGGCGCAGAAGCAGCTCAAGCTTTATCAGCAAAAGCTGAAGGAAGACGACGATCAAGAACAGTCTGTGCTCAAGGCGACCGAGGCCGCGCAGGCAGCGAAGGACGGCGACAACCGGAAAGCCGCCGATCTCTATCGCGAGGCCTGTGCGCTTGAGCCGCAGGACGCCGGGCTGGCATACCGGCTTGCCGTCGTATTGGGTGAACTGGGAGACGCGGCTGGCCAGCGCGCCGCGCTGGAGCAGGCGATCCGGGCCGATTCCAATTTCGCGCTCGCGCAGTATGACCTGGGCTACATGGAATTTCAGGGCGGCAACAATGTTGCGGCCGAGCAGCATTTTCGCGTGGTCGTGAAAGCAGTTCCTGAGAATGTACAGGCGTGGCTTTCGCTGGCCGCAACGCTGGCCACGGAATCCCGGACGAAGGAAGCGCAGGACGCTGTGGCCAATGCACTCAAGATCGACCCCAACAACGCCGGCGCTCTGGACCTGAGCCGGAAGCTTGCCGCCGGGCAGGCCCGGCAATAGCCAGCCGAGGAGCAAGCTTCCCCAAGATGAACGACGAGACGAGCGACAAATCGAGCAAGACACGCGGGCCGGGAACGATCAGCGGATTGGAACCCAGCCGGGAGTGGACGCGCCGCCGCCTGCTGCGCGCGATGCCGGCCGCGCTCGCGCCAGCGCTCATTCCGGCGGAACTTCGAGCCGCGCTCCCAGCCGAAAAACAAGCGACGCCGTTTTCGCGCTTTGTGAATGTGGCACACGCCGCCGGCCTGACGGCGACCATGGTCTACGGCGAGCCGGACAGCTTTACCTACATCGTCGAATCGATGGGAACGGGCTGCGCGTTTTTCGACTACGACAACGACGGCTGGATGGACATCTTTATCCCGGGCGGACGCAGGCTCGAAAACACACCTCCCGACGCGAGCAATCGGCTCTACAAAAACAACCGCGACGGAACGTTCACCGATGTGACGGCCAAGGCTGGTTTGCTCGGCTCCGGCTGGGCGCAGGGCGTTTGCGTGGGCGACTANNAACAACGACGGGTTTGAGGATCTTTTCCTAACTTATTACGGACAAAACATCCTGTATAGAAACAACGGCGACGGCACCTTTACCGACGTGACGGCCAAGGCGGGCCTGCTTTACCCCACCACGCGCTACAGCACGGGCTGCACGTTTGTGGACTACAACCGCGACGGCCATCTCGATCTGTTTGTCTCGAATTATCTGGAGATCGATCTGGCCGACGCGCCCAAACCGTCGATGGCCGTGCCCAACTGCAACTACGAGGGCGTGCCGGTGATGTGCGGCCCCGAAGGGCTGCCGAAGGCACGCAATTTCCTTTACCGGAACAATGGCGATGGCACGTTCACCGACGTTTCGAAGGAATCGGGCGTTGCCGCGCTGCACGGGTCGTATGGGCTGACCGTGCTGAGCCTCGATGCCGATGAAGACGGCTGGCCGGATATCTTCGTGGCCTGCGATTCAACGCCCTCTTTTCTGCTGATGAACAACCATGACGGCACCTTTCGCGAGGAGGCATTGTTTCGCGGCCTGGCGCTCAGCGGCGAGGGCCGGAAGATGGGCGGCATGGGCGCGTGCACGGGCGACTACAATCTCGACGGGCACACCGACCTGGTCAAGACGCACTTCTACAACCAGGCCACAGGACTTTACCGTAGCGACGGCCACGGCAACTACGACGACGTGACCATCGAGGCAGGCCTGAACAAGGAAACCCGGTTTGTCTGTTTCGGCGTGGGGCTGGTGGACTTCGACAACGACGGCTATCCGGATCTGTTCCTGTCCTCTGGGAGCGTGTACCCCGAGGTTGCCAAGGTCTCGCCGCGGTTTCCGGCGCGCAGCCCGAATCTCCTGTTTCGCAACCAGGGAGACGGCACGTTCGTCGAGATGGGTCCTGAGGCCGGGCCGGGCATCACGACGCCGCACTGCGGCCGTGGCGCTGCTTTTGGCGACTTTGACAACGACGGCGACATGGACGTGGTGATCATGAACGTGAATGAGCCGCTCAGCCTGCTGCGCAACGACGCGCCGGCGGGCAATCGCTGGCTCAAAATCCGGCTTGAAGGCACGAAAAGCAACCGCAGCGCGATTGGGGCGCGCGTTCTGGTGCGCTACGGCGGCAAGGTGCAGGTGCAGGAGCAGATGAGCGGAACCAGCTTTATCTGCTCGAACGACCCGCGGCTGCACTTCGGGTTGGGCGCGGCAGCCAATGCGGATGTCGAGGTCCACTGGCCCTCCGGGCTGGTCGAATCCCTCAAGGCAGTCGCCGCCAACCAGCTTCTGACGCTCCGCGAGGGGGCAGGGCAGATTAAGAGCCGGCCATTCCGGAAAGAGGGCTAAACACCCCCAAATATGGGCCTCTGCCTGACACGGAAGTGTCATTGATTTCCAAGATAGGTTACTTTACGTTACTTATGTGCTCAGGAATGAGTACTAGCGCTGTCAAGTTGTGGAGGCGCGGACGGGCCGAGGCGGCTCTGAGCAATCAGAGGCCTCGGCCAGTCGGTCGAAGGAAAACCGATGATTATTATTCTGCTTCCAATCGCTACCGTCGCATTCGTGGCGCTTTACCTGGTCCACTGGCAAAGGAGCGTGCGCCGGCGCAATGACCAGTCGTGGGATTCGCTGGTGGCGCGGCTGCAGCCGGACTGGATAGCCGCGCAGGGCACGGCCGGTCTCTCCAGCCTTGGCGCGGACGCCACGCCGCAGGAACGCTGGCAGTGTATCCAGGGCGCGCAAGGTTTGTGGACCATGTACCAGAACGCCAGCGTGATGATGGAGTTGGCCGGCTACGCCGCCCGCAACAGCGAGTCGGTGGACCGCCTGCTGCTTGAATCGCTGCGCAGCGACGCCATCCAGATTCGCGTCTGTGTGATGACCGCTCTTGTGAGGTACGCCTTCAGCCAGGTGAATGAAGGCATCTGCGTGAATGCATCCCGCGCCGCGGCTATGTACAGCGGAATGACCGCGCGGATGCAGGCACTTCTCGAGACGAACAACGGTGCCATGGCGCCCAGCTTCGCCGGCGCGATGTAGTTGAATTTCCCCTCCTCCAGGGAAA
>PLPU01000367.1:0-3036 GCA_003159975.1 Acidobacteriaceae bacterium | reverse complement strand
GCCGACGCCTACGCAGGCTTCCATCATCTCTATGGCGACGGCGCCATCTACGAAGTCGCGTGCTGGGCCCACACCCGGCGCAAGTTCCATGACATCCATGTGGTTCATCGATCGCCAACTACCACTGAGGCACTCGCACGTATCGGAGCCCTGTACGGCATCGAGGAGCAGATCCGCGGAACGCCGGCAGAACTTCGCTGCTCGGTCCGTCAGACCCGTTCCAGGCCGCTGCTCGATGAGCTGCGCCACTGGATGGAGAAGACGCTTCGCTCGCTCTCGACCAAGAGCGAGACCGCCGGCGCAATCCGCTATGCGCTTTCACACTGGCGTGCTCTGACACGCTACGTTGACGATGGTTTGTTGGAGATCGATAACAACGCGGCCGAGCGGGCGCTGCGGGCTGTGGCGATGGGGCGTTCATTGTGCCCCTCCTTCTGAAGTACTTCTAAACATTGGGAGTTGGCCGTCGGCATCGTCCTGACACGGGCGGCGTTTACCGGCGATGGCGACAGTGACCGTCTCACTTTGCAAGTCGTTGGCTCGGATCTGGTACGGTGCGTCGGGTACAACCTGCTCGGCATGCAGAATTCGTTCCTTGATCAGGCGCCGAATCACATGATTGGTTACGCCAACCAGCTTGGCAGCCTCAGACATTGTCAGCCACTCGCCGCTTTTCTCCGCTGAGCGATAGGCATGGATGCCGTGTACACACCGTAGAGAGCGCACGCGGTGCGCATTCCAGGTGAGGTCCTGCCCCGTGCGCATCCCCATACGGTTTAGGGACGCCGCTATGTCCTGGTCGGACCATCGACAGGACATGCTTCGGATTACCGTGAGCGCCTCTTCTGGGGTGCGACGGCTATGTTCGCCTGTCCTTGGTTTGCGCACCCGCAGTTGCGAGTGCTGTCCCCCTTGCCAGTGGATAGTCAGGATTACTTCGCGCGTCTCTTCATCCACGTCGGCGATGATGTCGGCAATCAAGGCTCTCACAAGCTGCTGACGTGCACGCATCGTAACACCAGGAGCATTCCAGGCCGCCTCTAGATCTTCGGCCAGCCCCAGGAAATCCGGCGCAGCTGTGCTAACTGCAGCGGGTGGGCATGTTGCATTAAGTCGCACCTCGCAAGCCCGAACGCGGTGCAAAGCGCTTTCCCAGCTCTTCTCTAATTGAGCAGCAATCAAGCGGTTGTCCGGATCGCAGGCGGCATAGCGCCGCTCGGCAAGCCCAGCTTCATAGCGTGCCTGCTGCAGTTCAAGTTCTAAGATACGCTGCTGTTCGTTCAGAGCTTGCATATGCATACGCTCCGCCTCCAGGGCTGCTTCAATAGCCATCGGCTGCACTGCTCGCAGCAACTCTCCAACGATGGCAGCCTCCACACGGGAACCTCCAAACGTCATGCATCGGGCCTCTGCGCCGATCAGATCGAGGCTATTGCATCGATAGACGGTCTGCCTCGGCGCACGCCCCCTGTAGGCTATCGACAAGCGGCGTCCACAACGAGCGCACGCAAGTATGCCAGCCAACAACGCTGGCCCACCTCGCCCCGACTTGACATCGCCAGCCTTGCCATAAGCATTAGCTGCGAGTTGCTTCCGGTTACGTTCAAACTCTTCCCAGTCTATATACCCCTGGTGGTGATCTTTGATCAATACTTCCCAGTCGTCGAACGGTTTGCCATGGCCATAGCTCCTGTGCGCTCGCCCATCCTGAATTACAGTCCGCTTTTCGCTCTTGCCGTACACATACGCTCCAGCATAGAAGGGGTTCTTGAGAACTGAGATCACGTTGCGATAGCGAATCAGTGTCCAGTCAAAGGACACCAGCGTCCTGCCATCGGAGGGTCGCGGGAAGTGGATCTTGTCCGCACGCAATACCAGAAATACCTGTCGCGCACTACCGAGTTCCCGGAAGCGCATAAAGACTAGTCGGATCACTTCCTGCAGGCGTTGATCAGGATCGAAATCCAGACCAAGCTCACGATGCCAGGCATAGCCTATCGGTACGCTAATTCGTAACTCTCCGCGCTTGGCCTTGGCGCGAGCTGCCTCCAGCATCCGAGAACGCAGTATACTCAGTTCGAATTCGCTGATGTTTCCCTTCATGCCTAGCAGCAACCGATCGTTGGCGCGACACGGATCGTATACGCCGTCCGGATCGATCACCCGAGCCTCAACCAGGCCGCACAGTTCCAGCAAATGATGCCAGTCGCGCCCATTCCTTGCGAGACGGGATGCGTCCAGACATAGCACGGCGCCGACTTCTCCTGCGCAAAGCCAGGCCACGAGTTTCTCGAAGCCCGGCCGGGCTACCGTTCCACTGGCGGAACGGCCAAGATCGTCGTCTATCACCTCGATCTCACGAAAGCCCAGACGCTTGGCCTCACCAACTAGATCGTACTGCCGTCGCTGACTCTCGAGATTCATTTGGACCTGCGCCTGGGTCGACTGCCGGACGTAGACCACGGCCTTGCGCTTGAGCACCACTGCAGGCAAAAGTTCAGCATTGGTCATCGCTGGCCTCCTGATCTGTGCCGCCTGCGGCCAACATCAGAAGGTTGGCCAGACAACTCAGTGCTCCCGTTCTCTGAGACGGGTTCATTCCGGAAAGTTGAACTGAAGTAAAGGCCAGGCTGCCCTGACGTGGCATTACTGCTAGTTCCTGAAGCGGCCGTCGAATGATCTGGCAAGTCGAACTCATCGCACTCCTCCTGAACGAGAGTGGAATCGTTAGGGGAGTTTCCGCGCAAACCGCCCTCAACCAGCAGACGATGCAGTTCGCGCAAAGTGGATACTGCGACCCGCGGCTCGCCGAGTTTCATGCTCATGCATACAATCGGATCCAACATCCATGCAGGGACTACCGTGACTGCGCCAGAGCCGTCGTCTACGTGCACGACACACCCACGGCCGCGCTGTTCGCTATCTCGATAGCGAACTTTCCGCCCAAAGAGCGGGTGCCAACGATAGTGAATCTCAAATTCCTGACCGACATGGGCAGAATGTCTGGGGAATCGCCATCGGACGGAAGAATTACCT